>NZ_JQNA01000002.1:4071413-4384598 GCF_000745015.1 Burkholderia sp. 9120
CGCCGTTCTTCGGCGCGGAGTCGCAGCAGCAACACACGGATCTGGCGCGCCTGAGAATCGCGTCGGATGCTTCATTGAGCGACGCGCAGAAAGCGGCCCGTCTCGCGGCGCTGGATGCCGCGTTGCCACCCGAAGTGCGCGCCGCGCGCGAGCGCATCCGTCAGCAGCAAGCCGCGCTCGACACGTTGAGCCAGGCGCAAGCGCAGGCACAGAAGCCGGGCGGTTCGCTCGACGCAATGCGAGCGCAGATCACGCAGACGCTGGGACCCGAAGCGGCGGAACGCGCGGTGAAAATGCAGCAGGCCGACAATGCCTGGCAGGCGCGCTATGCGGACTACGCCAATCAGCGCGCGCAGATCGACAAACAGAATTTGCCGGCGCAGCAACGTAACGCGCAGGTCACGCAACTGCGTCAGCAGTTCTTCACGAATCCGAGCGACGCGATGCGGGCGGCGTCGCTCGATCGTGGCAGCGGTTCGGGCGGTTGAGGCCGAGAGCAGGGCCAAAGCCGGGCAAGGCGGCCCAAAACGGAACCGCTCGCCGCAGCACCGCGCCCGCCATCAACCCGGCGTAGCCCCCGTCAACTGCGCATACACATCGTGCGACAGTTGCAACAGCTGCTTGCGATCGATCCCACCCGACACCGCATAGCCAAAGTCGCCGTCGACCCAGTAGAACACGTTCACCGGCCCGTCCTGATACAGCTTGAACGCGGTGGTGTTCGAATTCACCTTGCGGTGCGAGATGCACAGCGTTACGCGCTCGCCGTTCGGCCCGCGATACATGAACTGCGCGGTCGGGCCATCGGCGCCGGGCAACAGCCGGCCGCCCGACAGATCGAAGCCGCTCTTCGACAGCACCGGCGGATGCACATTGGTGCCGAGCCGGTTCGACAGCCACTGCACGAAATCCTGCTCGTGGTCGGCGTTCATCTCCGCCGGGCGGTCGACCGCGGGCATATACACCACATGCGCGATCGCCGCCTGGCGCGCGAACATTTCGCTGCTGTCCGCGCTGACCGGACGCGTATCCGAATGGCTCGCGCCCATCGGCATCACCACGTCCTGCCCCATATGCGTGCCTACGCCGATTCCGACGCCTAGCACCAGCGCCGCCGCCATGCCGGCAAACTGCGGCCAGTTGGCGGCCATGCGCCAGCGACGCGGCGCAGGCGCATGCAGCCGTTTCGGCACCGGCTCGCTCAGCACGCGGTCGTAGCGCTCGTGGAACATGCTGTTGAGCGAGAAATAATCGCTGACGCGCGCGGCCAGCTCGGGGTTCTGTTCGAGCGCGCGCTCCACCTCGACACGCCGTTCGTCGGACAGCGTGCCGTCCACGTAGGCGTGCAGGTCTTCTTCGCCGATCGGCATAGATTGGTCGCTCATCGCACCACCTGTAATTTTGCACCGGGCTGCGTGCCCGCCATCAACGCCCGCAGCCGCTCGCGGCCGCGCGACAGACGCGACATCACCGTGCCGAGCGGAATATTCAACGCGAGCGCCACGTCGGCATAGCTCATTTCTTCGAGGCCCACCAGCAGCACGACTTCGCGCTGTTCCATCGGCAGGCGTTGCAGCGCGTAGTCGAGATCGCGCATTTCCAGCGAACGCGTCTGGTCGGACGGCACCGCGAATTCGCTTTCGTGGACGCTGTCGTCGTCGACCGCCACGTGAACGGCGCGTGCCGACGCCTTGCGCGCCTGATTGGCGAAGACGTTGTGCATGATCGTAAACAACCACGCGCGCAGATCGGTGCCCGGCTGAAACATGCCGGTGCGGCCGAGCGCGCGTTCGAGCGTGTCCTGCACCAGATCGTCGGCGAGGTCGCGATTGTTGATCAGCGCCCGCGCATAGCGCCGCAAACGCGGCACATGCTCCATCAACTCGTCACGGACATCCATGGTTCATCCCAATTGTGGGGCTTGTGTAAGGCCGAAGGCCGGCGCGCGCCGAGCGCGCCACCGGCAGTATTCCATTGGCTAACACGCCTGGGCGGAATTTATTCCATCGCGTTGCGTGATGGTGAGAACGCAGGTGAGAGGCGCGGGCGTTCATCGCAGGGTCATGGCGTCGGCGGCGCGCATCAGGCCGTGGGTGCGGGCGTCGCCGGCAACCACGAAACGCTGCCGCTGCGCGGTCCATCCCAGCAGCCGCAGATCGCCGATGCGCCGCGCGGCCCACTGCGGCCGGTCCGGCGCCAGCAGCGCGAGGGTCGAGATCAGCACCACCGGCTGGTTGTCGGCGTTCAGGTAGACGAATTCGCTGGCGCGCTGAAATGGCCCAAGCGACAGCACCCGCTGGTCGACGAGCCGCAGGCCGATACCCGACAGATTCGGCGCGGCCGGGTCGGCGCGGGTCGGCGACGTTGCGGAAAACGGCGTTGCGGCGGTTTCGGCCAACGCCATGACCGCGGCGTTGTTGAGCGCCGGCACGGACACCTGGGAGGCGGCGAGCCAGCCGCTCGCGGCGGCCACCGTCAGGAACAGCGCCGCCAGCGTGTTGAGCAGGCGGTTGGGGCGCATCGCCCCGTGCGCCCGTTCGCGCCCGCCGCGTGAACCCTTGACGTGCTCCGGCGCGGGTTCGTCGGTGGTTTGAAAGGCCGCCTGGATCTGCGCGTTGAGCCGGCCGTAAAACGCCACCCGGCGCGCCTCCGCAGGTTCCTTGCCCAGATAGTCCCGCAGAAACGCGGTGCGTTCCGGCGTCAGGGTGCCGTCGGCATAGGCCTGAATGTCGGCTTCGGAAAGCGGCGAGTCGGGCGGGGCGTGGGTCGAGGTCATGGTGTCGGTGTGCGTCGAAGGTGTGCCGAAGGTGCATCGAAGGTCGGCTATCGAGGAGGCGAACACAGGGCGGGGCGTGTTTATTCCATGGATTCCCCATGATGCGCGCGCCATTTTTATTCTGCGTGGCGACGCGTGCTAACCCACTCGAAGCGCCTTTTATTCCCACCTGGAAATTTGTTTTTTATTGAGCGTGAACGCAGGAATAAAAGCTCGCAACGTGTGGTTCTCCCTCATGCAAACCTGCACAACACTCTCAGGAGTTCATCATGAAGAAGATCGCTTTTGCCGCTTTGTCCGTTGCCATTCTCGCCACCTCGTCGGGCGCTTTCGCACAGGCCAAGACACGCGCTCAGGTCTATCAGGAATTGATCGAGGCACAGCAGAACGGCCTGAATTACGTGACCGATACGTCGTATCCCGAAGTGAACCCCATCTTCGCGCAGCAGGTCCAGCAGCATAAGCAGGCGCTGGCGGCCGAAGCCGCTCGTGCAGCCGACACCGGCGGCGTCGCGAGCAGCACCGTGGAGTCGGGCAGCGCCAATTGAACGTGCCGGCTACCGGCGCGACGATCGAACGGGCGCGCCGGAAGTCGATCGGAATAGATCGCTGAATTGCGTGTTAGCCGGTCAGTGCATCTATCCGAGCAACCAGGAGGCTTCGTGCCCAAACCCCCCGTTCCCCTTTCCGGGTCAGTCTGCGTGCCGTGCCGGCTCGCCGCGATCGGCGCTGTCGTGGCGGTACTCGCCGGCGGTTTCGCCTACACCGCGGGCTGGCTGAGCCCTGCGCGATTGACCACCTCGCGCATCATCAACACGTTTCAGGCGGCCGCCGGGCAGCCGCATCCGGGCTACCGGCGCAATCATGCGAAGGGCCTGTGCGTGGAAGGCTATTTCGATAGCAATGGCGACGGCGCGGTGCTGTCGAGCGCCGCCGTCTTCGCACCCGGCCGCACGCCGGTCACGGGACGCTTCGCGATTCCCGGCGGCAATCCGTCCGCGCCGGATACGAGTACGCCCGTGCGCAGCCTGGCCTTGCTGTTCCAGTTGCCGAACGGTGAGCAGTGGCGCACCGGCATGAACTCGACACCCGTGTTCGCGGTGCATACGCCCGAGCAGTTTTATCAGCAGTTGCTGGCCGCCAAACCCGATCCGGCGACCGGCAAGCCGGACCCCGTCAAGCTCAAGGCATTCTACGCCGCCAATCCCGAGACCCAGCCTTTTCAGGCGTGGGTGAAGGGCCATCCGCCTTCGTCGAGTCTGGCCAATGGCGCGTACTACGGCATCAACGCGTTCCTGTTCACCGATCGTTCAGGCAACACGCGCGCGGTGCGTTGGGCGATGGTGCCCGATACGCCGTATGCGCCGATCACCGACGCGCAAAAGGCCGCCAAAAACTATCTCGCGGCCGATCTGAATCAGCGCCTCGACAGCGGACTCTTGCGCTGGCATCTGATCCTGACCGTCGCGCAACCGGGCGACCCGACCGGCGACGCCACGTTGCAATGGCCCGACGATCGTCAGCATATCGACGCCGGCACGCTGGTGCTGGAACACACGACGTCGCAGGAAGACGGCATGTGCCGCGACGTCAACTTCGATCCGACCGTCCTGCCGTCCGGTATCAAGCCTTCCGACGATCCGCTGCTCGCGGCGCGTTCGGCGGCGTACGCGGTGTCATACCAACGCCGGACTCGCGAAGAAGCATTGCAGCCCGCGCTGCATCGAACCCAGGCCAACGGAGATCATTCATGACGCCGACGAGTCCCCATTTCAATCCGCTCGCGCGCCTGTTGCACTGGCTCATGGCCCCCTTGATCGTCGCGATGCTGTTTATCGGCGTGGGCATGGTCGCGACCGTTTCGCACGCGCACAACACGCTGATCGCGATTCATAAACCGCTCGGCATTGCGTTGCTGCTGCTGGTGGTGCTTCGAGTGGGCGTGCGTATCATGCGCGGCAGTCCGCCGTTGCCCGACGACATGGCCGCGCCGCAGCGTTTTGCAGCGAAGGCATCGCACCTCGTGCTGTATGCGTTGATGGCGGCGATGCCGTTGATCGGCTGGGCGATGCTGTCGGCCGCGGGTTATCCGCTGCCGCTGCATCTGCCGCCGATCGCGCCGCATAACGTCGCGCTGTTCGCGCTGTTGCGCGCGTTGCATACGTGGCTCGCGTTCGCGTTGTTCGCGACCGTTTTGCTGCATCTCGCGGCGGCGCTGTTTCATGGCCTGATCCGCCGCGATGGCGTGTTTTCCAGTATGGCGCGGGGTGGGCGTTAGGCCTCGACGTTAGCCCCATCTTTTAGCCCTTCACGCGCTCCGAACGCGGGTCATACGGCGCCTTCAGGTGCAACGTTGCCGGCAGCAGATCGCCGGCAACGTCGATGGCGTACGTGCCGCTGGTCAGATACGCGGCATCGGCAGCGCCGTTCGGATGGTTCACGTAGCCCATCGCGACCGGACAACCGAGCGTGTGTCCGAACGCCGCCGAACTCACGAAGCCCACCGGTTCGCCGTCCCGCAGAATCGCTTCGCCGCCCCACAGCATGCGGTCGGCGGCGCCGTCGGCGGTCAATACGACCATGCGGCGGCGCAGCGGTTCGGCGCGCAGTTTCAGCAGCGCCTCGCGGCCACGGAACGGGATGTCCTTATCGAGTTTGCACGCGAACGACAGGCCCGCTTCGAACGGATTCGTGTCCGGTGTAAGTTCGCGGCCCCACGCGCGATAGCCTTTCTCGATCCGCAGCGAGTCGATCGCGTAGTAACCGGCGTTGACGAGACCGAACGCTTTGCCGGCTGCGTGCAGCGTCTCGTACACGCCGACCGCGAATTCGACCGGCACATACAGTTCCCAGCCGAGTTCGCCGACGTAGGTGAGCCGGGTGGCGCGTACCGTCGCATAACCGAAATCGACCTCGCGGCTTTGACCGAAGGCGAACACTGCATTGCTCCAATCCGCTTTCGACACGCTTTGCAGCAACTCGCGCGAACGCGGGCCCATCACAGCAAGCACCGCGTATTGACCGGTCACGTCGACCAGCGTGCAGTGCTTGTCGCGCGGAATCGCCTTGTCGATCATGTCGAAGTCGCGCGTGGTTTGCGCGGTGCCGGTGACGAGCAGGTACTGGTCGTCGGCGAGACGTGTGAGCGTGAAGTCCGACTCGTACGCGCCGCGCTCGTTGAGCATGCCGGTGTACACCGTGGTGCCGGGCGGCACGTCGACGTCGTTCGCGACCAGGCCTTGCAACACGGCTTGCGCGTCGCGTCCCTTGACCAGAAATTTGGAGAACGACGTCATGTCGAATAGCGCGACGCCTTCACGGCAGGCGCGATGTTCGGCGCCGCTCCAGGGCAGCCAGTTCTGCTGGCCGAACGCGTAGTCGATCTGCGCTTGCGCAGGCGTCGGCGCGAAAAAGTTGGCGCGCTCCCAGCCCATTTTGCTGCCGAAGCACGCGCCGTCGTCGCGCAGGAGCCCATATAGCGGCGAGCGGCGGAACGGCCGCGCGCTGTCGAGTTCGCGATTCGGCCAGGGCATCGCGTAGTGCAGGCCAAGCGTTTCCTTCACGCGATCGTGCAGCCATGTGTCGTTGCCGTTGAAACGCGCGAAGCGGCGGATGTCGACCGGCCATAGGTCCATGGTCGGCTCGCCCGCGACGATCCATTCGGCGAGCGCCATGCCGGCGCCGCCCGCCGACGCGATTCCCATCGAGTTGAACCCTGCGCCGACGAAAAAACGCCGCAATTCAGGCGCTTCGCCCAGCATGAAGTTGTTGTCCGGCGTAAACGATTCGGGGCCGTTGTAGAACTGCCGGACCTGTGCCGTTTCGAGCGCGGGCACGCGTTGCAGCGCGTTCTCCATCAGGATTTCGAACTGGTCCCAATCGTCCGGTAGCAACTGGAATTCGAAATTCTCGGGAATGCCGTTCATGCCCCACGGTTTCGCGTCCGGTTCGAAGCCGCCCATCACGAGGCCGCCCACTTCTTCCTTGAAATAGATGAAGCCGTCCGGGTCGCGCATGACCGGCAGGTCCGGGTGCACGCCGGGAATGCGCTCGGTGACGATGTAGTAATGCTCGGCCGAATGCAGCGGCACGGTGACGCCGCACAGACGGCCCACGGCCTTGGCCCACTGGCCCGCGCAATTCACGACGATGTCGGCGCCGAGCGTGCCTTCTTCGCCTTCCTTGTTGCGCCACGCGAGGCCGCTGACTTCGCGCGCGCCGTTCGCCTGGGCGCCTTGCTCGGTGCGCGTGTGGATGGCGGTCACGCGGGTGTCTTCGACGATGCGCGCGCCACGCGTGCGGGCGCCGCGGGCGAGTGCCTGGGTCAGATCGGTGGGATTCGCCTTGCCGTCGCCGGGCAGCCAGACGGCGCCGAGCAGGTCGTCGGTGCGCATGACCGGCCACAGGTCGCCGGCTTCGCGCGGGCTGACCACGTCGCACGCCACGCCGAAGGCGCGCGCGACGGCGGCGGTGCGCTTGAGTTGCGTCATGCGCTCGGCCGTGCGCGCCACCGACAGCGAGCCACATTGCTTCCAGCCGGTGGCGAGGCCGGTGTCGGCTTCGAGTTCCGCGTAGAGCGCGGTCGAGTAGCGGATCAGCTTCGTCATGCTTTCCTGCGCGCGCAACTGGCCGACAAGCCCGGCCGCGTGCCAGGTCGTGCCGCACGACAACTGGCCTTGTTCGAGCAGCACGATGTCGGTCCAACCCAGCTTGGTCAGATGGTAGGCCACCGAGCAGCCGATGATCCCGCCGCCAATGATGACAACGCGGGCATGGGAAGGAATGGGTGTGGACATGTGTTGAAATGCATGGTTTTAGTGTACGTAGAATGCGACAAAATTTTGGAAAAAGCAACGATCGATGAAGTTTACGGGCATTCAAATTGATGCTGACCGTGGTCGAAGATGTCCTGGTCGTATCGTTCAAGGAGTGGTGAGCATGAAATGTCCGAACTGCGGCGCGGCCGTCCTGATTAAGGAAAGTCGCGACACTGATGTTGGCGTTCAACAAGCAGGTGAAGGCGTCGCACGTCGATCCGGCGTTTATTCGCGGCGGCACGAGATCAGGCGACTTGACGTCTCCCTAGTGGCTTGTGGCTTTATGTGGGTATGCGTTGAAGTAAACTAGCAAAAATTGTTGTATTTGCTAGACTCATTCGCTCACTATCTGTCCCCACCGTGTCCCCACCGCCATGTTCTCCAACCAGCGCCAAGCTGAAATCCTGCGACTCGTCCGCGACGAGCGCACCTGCACGATCACCGATCTGGCCGCCCGTTTCGACGTCTCCGACGAAACCATCCGCCGCAATATCAAGCCGTTGATCGCGGAAGGCCTGCTGATCAAAGTCCACGGCGGCGTGATGCTGCCCGAGCGTCTCGACGAGCCGCCGTTCCAGCGCCGCATGGTGGCGAGCCTCGACGGCAAACGCGCCATCGGCGCGCGCATCGCCGAGCTGGTGCGCGACGGCGAGTCGCTGATTATCGAAGGCGGCACGACCTGTCTGCGAATCGCCGAGGCGCTGGCCGCGCGCTCGCGTCTCACGGTCGTCACCAATTCGATCGAAGTCGCCCGTGTGCTGAGCGCGCGTAACGGCAACCGCGTTTTTATCGCGGGCGGCGAGTTGCGCGCCGACGACTCCGCCGCGTTCGGCGATAGCGTGCTGGCTTTCCTGCGGCAGTTTCACGTGCGCTATGCGATCGTTTCGGTGACCGCCATCGACCTGCAGGCGCGTTTCATGGACGCGCTTCCCGCCGATGTGGCGTTTGCGCAGGCGGCGTTCGCCCAGGCCGAGCTGCGGCTCGTCGCGGCGGATCACGCGAAGTTCGGGCATAGCGCGCTGGTGCATGCATTCGGGGCGGACGCGGTCGATCTGCTGGTCACCGATCAGACGCCCGCGCCGGCGCTCGGGCAAGCATTGGCGGCGGCGGATGTGGAAGTCCTCGTGGGCGCGAATGCCGGGCCCGCTGCGGAAGTTTGACCTGTCCGCCCACGCTTAGCCCAACGCTTGCCCCAACGCAAAACGCCCGCCACAGCGTAAGCCCGCCACCGCGTAAAATGGCCGGTTACCGTAGGCGAACGGCACCGAAGACTCACTTGCGCGGACCTCAGCGACCACCGCCGCTTTACACGCAAGCGCGCGATTCGCACAATCCGCGCTCGGCTGCCTGCGCCTTTGCCAGAACAGATGAACCCCGGGATGGACCCTGATGTCGTCAGTTTTCTTTGATCGGGAACGGATTACGGAATGGCTCGGTGATCACACCGTTGCCAAAGCGCGCTCGGTCGGCGCCGTCACGAATGTGAAGTGGCACGGCGATTCCCTGAGCGGCAACGTGCAGGGCACACGCACGCTGCCGTACAAAACGCGCGTGCGATTTCGCACCGACGGCGGCCGGCCGTGGGCGCTCAGCGATTGCTCGTGCCCGGTGGGCCGCGATTGCAAGCACGTGGCCGCGCTGTTGCTCGCCGAGCTCGACTATCACGACGAGATGGACCACATCACCAACGTCAATCTCGACGACAGCGGCGAGTCCTATCCGTCGGCCAGCGCCGCCGAAAAAGCGACGCCAGCACCGAAGCCGGCCGCCGGCGTGCGCCCCGAACTGGTCAGTTGGCTCGAGCGTTTCCGCGCGCGCGCCGAAGCCGCCGATGCCGACGCCCAGAAAGCCGGCGCAGCGCGCAGCCAGACGCTGGCGTATCTGCTGAACTGGTCCAACTTCCATATGCGTCACGAGGTCGTGCTGTACCGCGCGCGTTGCAATCCGGACGGCACGGTTTTCGACGTCGACGAGCCGTGGGCCAATGTCGAAGCCGCGCTGCTCAAGCAACCCAAATTCGTCTCAGACGAAGACCTGTCGATCTTGCGCGGCCTGTGGCTCGGCCGTTCGCGCGAGGACTTCGGCCAGTTCATCCTGCGCGGCACCAGCGGCGCCGAGATGTTGCAGAAGCTGATCGCGACCGGCCGTCTGTTCTTCGAATTCAGCCCCGCGCCCGGTCGCGAAGGGCCGGCGCCGCTGTCGCGCGGCGTCGACCGGCCCGGCCGGATCGAGTGGGAGCCGCTCGCTGACGAACGCCTGCGGCCCGTGCTGTGCACCGAGCCGCGCGCCAGCATGGTGTTGCCGACCGAGCCGGTCTGGTATGTGGACGGCGTCGCGAATGAAGCCGGCATCGTGCAGTTATCGTTACCGTTCCAGCAGTTGCCCGATTACCTCGCCATGCCGCCCATCTCGCTCGCCGAAGCGCCGCTGGTCGCGTCGGTATTGCGTGAGATCGCGCCGGAATTGCCGCTGCCGCCCACCCACGACACCTCGGCGATCCGCGTGATCGACGTCGACCCCGTGCCGGTGCTGACGCTGAACAGCCACACGCTGCCGTCCACAGGCAAGACGGGCATGCGCAAAACCGAGGCGGTCGAACTGGCCGCCGTGAGCTTCGACTACGACGGCGTCAGCATCAATGTCGACAGCAACGTCACGCTGGTGCCGATGCCCGGCGGCGACGTGATTCATATCCGCCGCCGTTACGAGGCCGAAAAGAAGCGCCTGCTCGAACTGCGCCGCACCGGCTTGCAGAAAGTGCCGACCAGTCGCGTCTACGCGTCGCGTCTGCTGCCGGACACGATGCTCGGCTTGCCCGACGTCGACGCGTGGTCCACCTTCGTCAACGACGCCGTGCCCGAACTGGTCGGCCGAGGCTGGCGCGTCACGATGGCGCCGGCGTTCCGCTACAACGTGATCGAGATCGACGCGATCGACGGCACCGCGCATCAGGCGGGCGACGGCTGGTTCGATCTGGAGATGGGCATCCGCATCGGCGAGCGCAATGTGCGGCTCGAACCGCTGCTCGCCGACCTGTTCCGGCGCGACCGGCGCTGGCTGAACGGCGCGCTCGAAGCGATCGCCGACAACGAACCGATCGAGCTGAAAACCGAGGAGAACAAGCGTCTGCGGCTGCGCGCCGATCGCCTGAAACCGGTGGTGCGCGTGCTGGTCGATCTGTTCGACGCGCTCGGCGGCACCTTGGCCGACGGTGCGCCGCTGCGCGTGCCCGCCGTCGACGCCGGCCGGCTGGAAGCGCTGAATAGCACGGGCCGCTGGCAATTCCACGGCGACGATTCGGTGCGGCAACTCGCGCAGCGTCTGCAGGCCGGACCGGGCTTGCGCGAGGTGCCGGTGCCGCGCGGCCTGAAAGCGGACTTGCGCGCTTACCAGCAGCAGGGTCTCAACTGGATGCAGTTCCTGCGCGAACACGATCTCGCCGGTGTGCTCGCCGACGACATGGGACTCGGTAAAACCGTGCAGACGCTCGCGCATATCCTCGCGGAGAAGGAAGCCGGGCGGCTGACCCGGCCCGCGCTGATCGTCGTGCCGACCACGCTCGTGCATAACTGGCGCGAGGAAGCGCGACGCTTCGCGCCCGAGCTGAAAGTACTGGCGCTGAATGGCCCGCAACGCAAGGAGCGCTTCGAGTTGATCGGCGAACACGAACTGGTTCTGACCACGTATGCGTTGTTGTGGCGCGACCAGAAAGTGCTCGCCGAACACGACTACCATCTGCTGATTCTCGACGAAGCGCAGTACGTCAAGAACGCCAGCACCAAGGCTGCGCAGGCGATCCGCGGTTTGCGAGCGCGGCATCGGCTGTGTTTGACGGGCACGCCGCTCGAGAATCACCTCGGCGAACTATGGTCGCAGTTCGATTTTCTGCTGCCGGGTTTTCTCGGCAGCCAGAAAGACTTCACCAAACGCTGGCGCAATCCGATCGAAAAGAACGGCGACGGCGTGCGCCGCGCGCTGCTGGCGCGGCGCATCCGGCCGTTCATGCTGCGCCGTCGCAAGGACGAGGTCGCGAAAGAGTTGCCGGCCAAGACCACGATTGTGTGTTCGGTGGATCTGGAGGGCGCGCAGCGCGATCTGTACGAAACCGTGCGCACGGCGATGCAGGAAAAAGTGCGCGCCGCGGTCAGCGCGCAGGGTCTCGCGCGCAGTCACATCATCGTGCTCGACGCATTGCTGAAGCTACGGCAGGTGTGCTGCGATCCGCGCCTCGTCAGAACGCTCAGAACGGGCGGCGAGGTGGAGCAGTCGCTGGAAAAGCCCGCCGACCGGCGCACTAAAGCGCAGCGCGTGGACAAAATGGACAAGGCAGACAAGACCGACAAAGCCGCGCGCGCGATGCGCTCGGCCAAGCTCGATCTGCTGCTCTCCATGCTGCCGGAACTGATCGACGAAGGGCGCCGCGTGCTGCTGTTCTCGCAGTTCACCGGCATGTTGGCGCTGATCGCGGAAGCGCTCGACGAAACGGCGATGCCGTACGTGCTGCTGACCGGCGACACGACCGATCGCGTCACGCCCGTGCAGCGATTCCAGCAAGGCGAGGTGCCGCTGTTCCTGATCAGCCTGAAGGCGGGCGGCGTGGGGCTGAATCTGACCGCCGCCGACACCGTCATTCACTACGATCCGTGGTGGAATCCGGCTGCCGAAAATCAGGCGACCGACCGTGCGCATCGGCTGGGTCAGGATAAGCCGGTGTTCGTCTACAAGCTGATCGCGGCAGGCAGCATCGAGGAAAAGATCGTGGAGTTGCAGGAGCAGAAAGCGGGGCTCGCGGACAGCATTCTTTCCGAAGATGCCGCCGGCGCCACGAAGTTCTCCGACGACGACCTCGACGCGTTGTTTGCGCCGATGCCGGAGATTGAAGGCGGCCGATAAGAGGTCGAAAAACGGCGATAAGCGGCCGATAAGCGGCATTTTCTCTGCATGAAACCAGCGGCTTTAAACGCCGCCGCGATTTAGCTTCATTCGCGAACGCGGGTAGTAAAAAGACGCGTCTGTAACAAACGTCTTCGTATGTAAATTGACCTTCGCCAACCTTTAAATTCAGACGATTTTGTCGCTCGGCGCAGCCTTGATCCGGCGAGGGCGATGCTTACGTCACACGTAATAGCTACCTCGCGAACCGTTACAAAGGCAGTTCTTTCATCTTGAGCGGATTTTTCGAAGCGGCTACGTTTAGCTCACTCGTGCGGCTAGACCCCCGCGAGCGTGTGGTGTGTTGAGCGGCGTCGGCTTCGTTAATGAAGCGACGCCGCATTTTTTCAGTGTGACCGCGTGAGCCGCTCAATGACGTCACCGCCTCGCGGAATTCTTCACGCCAGTTCTTTGCCGTCCGGTGCGCCGTCGATGATGGGTACAGGAACACCGTCCGCCTCAGGCCATAAGCCTGGAAAAAGGAATCGCAGACTGAAGAAAGGCAGTCCCGGTTCCAGCGGCCCCACGCGGCTCGCGCTCCTCACGAGTCGAAGCGCAAGCAGTTGGGCGATGGTTCGCGAGGCGGTTCGGTCCGACGAAACCAGCATGGCTTTGAATTCGCCGCGCTCCAGCCGGCCTATCTGGAACAGGCGATATAGGGCGCGGCCAAGCTGCTCGGGCTGAATGGCATTGCGCGAGTGCGACATGCTGCGGCCAAAGTCGTGCGTGATCTGCAAGGCGAGGCTGCCGAAGCGATGTTCCAGCGTCGCGAACGCAAGTTGACCGGCCATGAAATTCACCTGATCGATACAGATGTCGAGCCAGAAAGAAAGAAACTGGGTCAAGCCGCTGGAACTCAGGTTGCCACGACCATCGGTGTCGTTTCGACGACGTTGGTCGGCCGCGCCGAGTGCCGCGTAATAGTCACTCTGTCGGCGAGCGAGGCCCCGCATGGGAGACCACAGTCCGTCGGTCAGTTTCAGATGCGTGAGCAACAGGTGGTTGTGCAGTCGGCTTACCCGGCCGTTTCCATCCGGGAAGGGGTGAATCCAGGACAAGCGATGCAATGCCGCTCCCGCGGCGACCACCTTGCGGCTGGTCGAATAATTGTCCACGCCGTAACGGAATTCGAAATGCCGGAGCAGGTCGGGCAGTGTGTCGACGGGCGGCGCGCGATGGGTGCCTACGGTCACTTCGATCTTGCGTAAGGCGCCCGGAATGAGCGTGCCTCTGGCTTGATCTTTCGCGTCTTTGATAACAAGCGACGCTTCCGGCAATTGCGCGTACAGATCCCGGTGAATCCGGCAGATCCAGTCCGGACTGAACTGCTGGGCCCAGGACGATTGCAATGCGACCGGTTCGAGATCCTTCTCCAGACGCATGTGGGCTATCGCGAGTTGTTGACGCCGATACGTCTCATCTTCCTCTGAGAAGTTATGTTCAATAGCCGCCTCGAGATCCGCCGGATACGTGTGCTGGCCCTCGATCTTGTTCGTGTAATAGGAATTCATCGCACGCAACAGCGGGGTAAGTGCGTCGCGAGAGGCTTGACTCGCGCTTGCTGGTAATTGCGCGGCTGCGGCCCGCAGATCGGCGACTTTATCGAGGATATCGATCATTTCGCCGTCGTTCGGAAACGCTGGCTCGAGCATGTTGCTGGCGTGCATGTGGCGAATTGGAATTTGTCTTTACCATTGAAGTATATAGAAAAATTATGGCAAATGGCGGACCTCGGGCGGATTCTAGCGCAATGAATGCGAAGCGGAACCGTGCCCGTTCCGATAAGCGTCGGCCTTGGGGCGATCAAATTCGCTTAACAATATTTAAACGATTTATTTTGAGACTGTTCCTATACTGACTCGCAAATTGTCAAATCGCCGCATCTCGAAACGACATGCGGCGTAGATATTTAAAGGCAGACGGGGCCAATCAGCCGCGAGCGAGACCAAAAACGATCCGAGTAATGACTCGCGTAACTCCTGAGTCATTCCCTTTAAGGGGCGACATCCGCGTTCCGCCGGAACCTGAGAGACGGCGGCGCGAAGCACAACAGGCAGCTCCAATCGCTGAGCCGCCCGGATAGCGGCGTCACCGCATCCGCCGAAAAGAACGGCTGTTTTTTCGATTATGATGAACTAGCCCCCCTCGATAATCCGCGCCATAAAGCCAAATTACGCGCAAATTTTGAGACGGGCGGCGGCAGAACGGAACAGGGCGCAAGGCAAAGGACCGTAAGTCGAAGAAATGCAGCCGGAGTTGGAAAGGGAACCCGGATCGTCGGCGCTTATGCCGGCATCCCGGTCATCTGCCGGCCAGCCGGCCATCAGTTACGTAGCACGTTGTCGCGTTGCGGGGATTTATGAGAATTGCTGTCCTGGATGACGATTCGGCTCAGGCCGATCTGGTTTGTCAAACGCTGTCGGCCGCCGGCCATATCTGTCACGCATTCGGCGCGGGCCGTGAACTGGTGAGGCAGTTGCGGCGCCAGACCTTCGATCTGCTGGTGCTCGACTGGAACGTGCCCGACATGTCGGGCGAAGAGGTGCTGCACTGGGTGCGCGAAAGCCTTTCCGAGCGTCTGCCGGTGCTGTTCATGACGAGCCGCGGCCGCGAAACCGATATCACTTCGATCCTCAACACCGGCGCGGACGATTACGTCGTTAAACCGGTTTCGGCCGCCGTGCTGCTGGCGCGGGTCGGCTCGCTGTTGCGCCGCGCGTATCACCTGAAGCCGGCCGCGGTGAAGGAAGTGTTTGGCGAATTCGAGTTCGATCTGGGCGCCAGGCACGTGGTGGTGCGCGGCGCGGCCGTCGCGGTGACGCAGAAGGAATTCGAACTCGCGCTGCTGCTGTTCCAGCACCTGAGCCGGCCGCTGTCGCGCGCGCACATTCTCGACGTGATCTGGAAACAGGCCGTCGACATCCCGTCGCGCACCATGGATACCCACGTTTCGATGTTGCGCAGCAAGCTGGGCCTGCGCCCCGAACATGGCTACCGTCTGACGCCGATATACGGCTATGGTTATCGCCTCGAGCGGATCGAATCCGCCACGCAGCCGGCAGCCGCCGGCGAACGCCCTGAAGCGGGGGAGGCGTGACGGTTTCCGGGGAGGTGGCAGGGCGCGGCAGTGCGAATTCGCAGCGCCGCGGCAGCGCCGTGTGGCTGGCCGCCGGGTTGGTCGCGTTGACGTGTGTTGCGTCGATGCCGGCGCAGGCGCAAGTGTCGCGCGGAGCGAAAGCGCATCCGACGGCGGCGCCTTCGTACGTTCAGTACGTGACTCATGACGGCGACACGCTGTATGACATCGCCGGCCGCTATCTGCGCGACCCGGACGATTGGGCGGTGCTGAGCCGCCTCAATCATGTTGCCGCGCCGCGCCGGATGCCCGCCGGCATCGCGTTGCGCTTGCCGGCCGACAAGCTCAAACAGGATCAGGAATCCGCGCGCGTGATCGCGACGAGTGGTCCGGCCGAGCACGCGTTCGGCCAGAGCCCGTACGTGCCGCTCACGGAAGGCGCGACACTCGGCGAAGGCGATCACATCCGCACCGGCCGCAACGGCTTCGTCTCGCTCGAATTGCCGGACGGCTCGCACGTGACGGTGGCGCAAGATGCCGAGGTGGATATCGCACGGCTGCGGCGCACCACGCTGACGGGCGCGGGCGATCGCGTTCTCGATCTGCAGCGCGGCGAAGTCGAAAGCCAGGTCACGCACGCGACGAAAAAAGACGACCGCTTCCAGATCCGCTCGCCGTCGGTGGTGGCGGGCGTGCGCGGCACGCGTTTCAAAGTGGCCTACGACGGCGACGCGCACACCACGGCGGTGGAAGTGCTGGACGGCGCGGTCGGCGTCGATCCCGCCACGCTCGACGGCCACACGCTGGCATCGGCGCCGCTGCCGGGCGTGCCGTTGCAGGCGTCCGCGCAACTCGTCAAGGCGAGCTTCGGCAGTGTCACGCGCACGGGCGGAGCGATCGGCGATCCGATGGCGTTGCTGGCGGCGCCGGCACTGACGCAGCCGGCCAAGGTGCAGGACGGCAAAACGGTCGCGTTCGATCTCGTGCCGGCCAGCGCGGCGGCGGGCTACCGCGTGCAGATCGCGCGCGACGCCGATCAGCTCGACCTGATCCGCGATCTGCGCGTCAGCGCGCCGCACGCGGACTTCGGCGAGCTCGCCGACGGCACGTACTTCGTGCGGATTGCCGCGATCGATACACACGGGCTCGAAGGCCTGCCCCAGGTGTACGCGTTCGAACGGCGTCAGTTCGGATTGTCGGCGTCGGCGGGGCCGCGCGCCGGCAGCCGCGACTATGAATTCCGCTGGTTCGTCAGCCGCAGCACGGTCGAGACGCGCTTTCGTTTCGTGCTGGCCGCGAGCGCGGATCTGCGTCATCCGATCGTCGACCGTACCGATCTGAAGGGCGGCCAACTGGTGGTGAGCGACCTGCCGGCCGGCGTCTACTATTGGACGATCGTCGCCGAGCAGTTCGAGAACGGCCGCTTCTATGAGAAGAGCAGCGCGGTCCGCTCGTTTACGCTTGCGCGCTGAGGCTGGTAGATTCTCGGGACCGGGCCGGACCTCGGCCTGCTCCAACGATTACGACCACGCAACGCCTTGTCGATCACACCCACGCGTCTGAGCCTCGATCCGCGCGCCCGCCTGGGGCGGCGCGCCGGCCGCCGTTTCCTGATCGAATGGGTGGCGATCGGCTGCCTCGGCATCGTGGTGATTCTGCTCAGTTCACTGGGCCGGCTGAGTGCGAGCGTCGATCAGCTGGTCTACGACCGCTTTCTGAGCCTGCATGCGCAGCCCGTGCTGCCCGATATCGTGGTGGTCGAAATCGACAACGCGAGCGTGGCGCAACTCGGGCGCTGGCCGTGGCCGCGTAGCGTTCACGCGCGGCTGCTCGAGCAGATTGCCAAAGCCAAACCCGCCGCGGTGATCTTCGACGTGCTGTTCACCGAGGCCAATCCGGAAGACGCGGCACTGGCTCGCGCGATCGCGCTGAGTCCGACCTATCTGCCGGTGCTGCTCACCGCGCCGGACAGCGCGGGGCACCGTAGCGTGGCCGAGCCGGTCGCGCCGCTGGCGCAGGCGGCGGCGGGGCTCGGCCATATCAATTTCGAAGTGGACAGCGACGGTATTGTGCGCAGCGTCGCGCAATTCGAGGGCGACGCGCAGTCGCGCTGGCCGCAACTGATGGTGCCCGCCGCGCAGGCGGTCGAGCGCGGCACGCTGCGGTTGAACGATGTGCGGCGGGAAGGTGTGAAGGTGGAGAGCGGAGCCGCACGCACAACTGCAAGCACAGCCGCACGCACCGCAACGCCCGCCCAAAACCAGGACAGCGACGACGAAGGCCGCTTCCTTATCCCCTTCGGCCCGAACGCACAAAGCTATACGAAGCTCAGTTTCGCGAGCGTCCTCAGCGGCGACGTCCCGGCGGACCAGTTGCGCGGCCGCATCGTGCTGATCGGCGTGACCGCGTCCGGTTTGTACGACCGTTTCGCGACGCCGGTGTCCGGCGAACTGGGCCCGCTGCCCGGCGTGTATATCCACGCGAACGTGCTCGACACGCTGCTCACCGGCCGCGAGATCGAGCCGGCCGAGCCGTGGGTGTTGTGCGCGGTCTCGCTCGTGCCGCTCGCCGCGTTGCTGGCGGGGTTTCTGGTGTTGTCGCCGCGTCGCTCGATGTTGCTGACCGGCGCGCTGTGCGCGCTTGCCGCGGCCGGCAGCGCGGCCTTGCTGTTTGGTGTACGGCTCTGGATGTCGCCGGTCCCGGCGATTCTCGGCGCGGTGGTCGTGTATCCGATCTGGAACTGGCGACGCCTCGAAATGACGATGGCCTATCTACGCGGCGAACTGCAGCGTCTCGCGGACGAACCGCATCTGCTGCCGGAGACGCCGTCGCGCGGCCGCGAGTTCGGCGGCGACGTGCTGGAGCAGCACATGGCGCTGATGGCGCAGGCCGCGCAGCGCGTGCAGGACATGAAGCGTTTCGTGTGGGACAGCCTGGACAGCATGCCGGAGCCGATCCTCGTGAGCGATGTGCGCGGCGTCGTGCTGATTGCGAACCATGCGGCGAAAGCGCATTTCGCGCGGCTCAATGCGCCGGCGCCCGAAGGCCGTTCCATGCAGGCGGTGCTGGGCGGCCTGACGCTGGTCAAGACCATCGACCGCGACGCCGCCACGGACGCGGACAACAATCTGCTCGCGCACGCACAGTGGCCCGCGCTGCTCGATCCGGCGCACCGCGAGTTCGCCGGCTTGATGGCGCAGGGCGTCGAAGTGCGGGACGCGAGCGAGTGCGATTATCTTTTGCGCTACGCGAATTGCACGAACGAACAGGGTGAGACGACGGGGTGGATCGCGGGTCTCGTCGACGTGTCGGCGCTGCACGCGGCCGAGCGTCAGCGGGAAGATGCGTTGCGGCTGCTGTCGCACGATATGCGTTCGCCGCAGGCGTCGATTCTGGCGCTGGTGGAGATCGAGCGCGCCCGCGAAGAGCCGGTGCTTGCGCGTGGCTTGCTGGAGCGCATCGAGCGTTATGCGCAGCGGGCGCTGACGCTTGCCGACGACTTCGTGCAACTGGCGCGCGCCGAATCGCAGGCGTATGTGCTTGAGCCGGTGAGTCTGACTGAGATGCTGATCGATGCCAGCGACGAGGTCTGGCCGCAAGCGCACGCCAAACGGATCACGCTGCAAACGGTCGCCGGCGCGGGAACGCAAGTTCAAACGGAAGCGGAAGCGGAAGCGGAAGCCGACGCAGACGCAGACGCAGAGGCAGACGCAGACGCAGACGCAGACGCAGACGCAGAAGAAGGCCACTGGATCTGCGCCGACCGCTCGCTGATGACGCGTGCGCTGGTCAACATTCTGAACAACGCGGTCAAGTACAGCCCGCCTGACACGCGGATCACGTGCAGTCTCGCGAGCCTTGAACCGACGTCCGTACCCGGCGGCGCGCGACGCGTGTCGTGCACGATCCGCGACGAAGGCTACGGGATTCCGATGGAACAGCAGGCCGGCTTATTCGAGCGTTTCCGGCGCTTCCACGAGACGGAGCGGCCCGAAGTAGGCGGTGCGGGCTTGGGCATGGCCTTCGTGAAGACTGTCGTGACGCGCCATGGCGGCGATGTCGCGGTGGTCAGCGCGCCCGGCAAGGGCACGGCGTTCACGATCGAACTGCCGGCGCTCGACGACGCGCAATCCGAGGCCTTCGCGTTGCCGCGCGCCTGACACGACAATGAATACGCACTTTATTGAAGCGAGAAGATGGTGAAAGCGATCCTGATCAGTGCCGCGCTGGCTGCGGCGAGTCTCACCGGTTGTGCGGGCCTGAGCGCCGACGTGCACACGGTCCACGCCACCGATGCCGTAGCGGCGTTGCAGGGCGAGCGGACCTATGCGCTCGCGCGCATGCCGTCGCAGGATGCCAGCGCGGATCATCCGCAATTCGAAAGCTTGCTGCGTGACGTGTTGGCGAAACAGGGCTTCGCCGAGACGCCGGGCAAAGCGGCGCGTTATCTGTTGTCGGTCGCGTACGACACCCGGCCGGCGGCGATTGGTGTCGACGTGAAGGATTGCGTGCCGGGCGACTGCGGCCATCAGCCGGACGCGCCGTTCGCGCTGTTCGGCGGTCCCGCCTACCGGCATGCGTTGACGCTGAGGTTTTTCGAGCGCACGACCGGCCAGGAGGTTTACAAGGTCAGCGCGGTCAGCAGCGATCGCGACGCCGATCCGTTGCACGCCGCGCCAGCGCTCGTGAAAAGCGCACTGGCGCAGTTGCCGTTCGCGGAGCCGGCGGACTGGCACGTGAAATTGCGCGAGGATGAAACCAGTGGCGTGCCGGAGGTGGTGTCGGTGAAGCCGTTGCAGCCGTAACGCGCCGGGTTTGTTGCGACGCTGTTGCGAGGGCAATGCAACGCCTCATTCCGTCCCGCTGACGGGACCCTCTCCCTGTTCCGGCCAGCGGTTCTCAAACACGCATTCCGCGAGCGGCATACGGCTCGCCCAGCGCTCGGTTTCAAGCATCGGCTCACTATAAAACCGGTCGACGTGGCCGAGACACAGAATCGCCACCGGCCGCGCGCCCGCCGGCATATGCAGCAGCGTGCGAACCGTGTCGACGTCGAACAGCGACACCCAGCCCATCCCCAAACCTTCCGCCCGCGCGGCCAGCCACATGTTCTGGATCGCGCACGCAACTGACGCGAGGTCCATCTCCGGCAACGTGCGGCGGCCGAAAATATGCCGCTCGCGGCCGTCCATCAGCGCCATCACCAGCAGTTCGCCGCACTCCAGCATGCCTTCCACTTTCAGCTTCATGAACTCTTCGCGGCGCTTGCCGAGTGCGTCGGCGGTGGCGAGCCGTTCGCTTTCGACGGTGGCGTGCAACGCCGTGCGCAGCGCGGGATCGGTAATGCGCGCGATGCGCCAAGGCTGCATATAGCCGACGCTCGGCGCGTGATGCGCCGCGTCGAGCAGACGTTGCAGCACAGCCGGATCGACCGGATCGCGCACGAAGTGGCGCATGTCGCGGCGTTCGTAAATGGCGCGGTAGACGGCGTCGCGCTCGGAATCGTTAAAAGGCGTTGCCATGGAACAGGGCGGCCGTGAAGGCCGGGTTGGAGGGCCAGTAAGCGTGCATATAGGTTGCCACGATGGCGCCGTGGCGATATAGGGCTTCGCCCGATGTCGCGCTGTTCGGCCGCGTGGCGTGGTGCAACGGCGTGAGCGGTGTGCTCAGCTTCGAGTAGTGAAACGTGTGGCCGGTCAGCGCGCCGTGCGGGCCGTCGAGCTGTTGCATGCCGAGCGCGGTGAAGCGTGTTTGCATCGTCGCGTGACCGGGCAGCAGGCCGAGCATCGGCGTGCTCGCGCCGTGCGTGTCGGTGAGCTGGTCGAGCAGGTACAGCATGCCGCCGCATTCGGCGACGACCGGTTTGCCGGCCGCCGCGTGTGCGCGAATGCTTGCCGCGCTGCGCGTGTTGCTGGCGAGCGTCGCCGCGTGCAGTTCCGGATAGCCGCCTGGCAGGTAGAGGGAATCGGCGTCTGGCGGGAGGGCTTCGTCGGCAAGCGGCGAGAAGTAGGCGAGCCGCGCGCCGAGTGCTTCCAGCAGCGTGAGGTTGGCCGGGTAGACGAACGAGAACGCGGCGTCGCGCGCGATTGCAATCGTTTTGCCTTCCAGCAGGCGCGGTAGCTTGGCCGTTGTGGGCGGGCCGAACTCGACCGGCGGCGGCAGCGCGGCCAACGCGGTTTCGGCGAGCGTGTCAGCGGCGCGATCAAGGCGCGCGTCCAGATCGTCGATCTCAGCCGCCTGGTGCAGACCGAGGTGGCGATCCGGCAACTGGATTTCGTCGCTGGCGGCAATGTGGCCGCACCAGCGCAGCCCGGCCGGCAACGCCTCTTCAAGCATCTGCGCGTGCCGCGCGGAGCCGACGCGATTCGCGAGCACGCCGTAAAACGGCACCTGCGGCCGGAATTGCGCGAGACCGAAGGCGACCGCGCCGAAGGTCTGCGCCATCGCCTTCGCCGAAATCACCGCGAGCACCGGCACGCCGAACGCGGTGGCGAGATCGGCGCTGCTCGGCGTGCCGTCGAACAGGCCCATCACGCCTTCAATCAGGATCAGGTCTGCTTCGGCCGCCGCCTGCGCGAGCAATGCGCGGCACGCGGGCTCGCCGACCATCCACAGATCGAGCGACAGCACCGGCGCGCCGCTCGCGCGCGCCAGAATCATCGGATCGAGAAAGTCCGGGCCGGTCTTGAACACGCGCACGCGCCGTCCCTGGCGCCGGTGATAGCGCGCGAGGCCCGCGGTGATCGTGGTTTTGCCTTGACCCGAGGCGGGCGCGCTGATGAAGAGCGCCGGGCACGCGGACACGGCTTAAAACTCCACGCCGCGCTGCGCTTTCACGCCTTGCTCGCGGTACGGATGCTTGACGATGCGCATTTCGGTGACGAGGTCGGCGGCTTCGATCAGCGCGTCCGGCGCGTGACGGCCGGTCACGACCACATGCAGCAGCCCGGCGCGGGCGTTCAACACGGCGAGGACTTCGTCGAGCGGCAGGTATTCGTACTTGAGGACGGTGTTCAGTTCGTCGAGGATCACCATCTGGTAATCGCCGCTTTCGATCATCCGGCGCGCTTCGTCCCAGCCTTTGCGCGCGGTGGCGATGTCGGCGTCGCGATTCTGCGTGTTCCACGTATAGCCGTCGCCCATCGTGACGAAATCGCAGTGGGCGATCGCGCCGAGGAAGTCGCGCTCCGACGTATGCAACGCACCCTTGATGAACTGCACGACGCCCAGCCGCATGCCGTGGCCCAGCACGCGCACGGCCATGCCGAACGCGGCCGTGGTTTTGCCTTTGCCGGTGCCGGTGTTGACGATCAGCAGACCTTTTTCGACAGTAGCCTGAGCCTGTTTCTTTTCGTGACCTTCGCGCCGGCGCTCGGTCATCCGTTGATGGGATTCGGGATCGGTTTTCATGGCAGGTCCTGGGGTTGGATGGCGTGGTCGGTGGAGGTGGCGATCGCCACGGTGACACCGGCATGAATCGTTTTACGTACGGTAAGGCGGGCTCGCGACGCGGTCGGTTCGCCCGCCGCAGCCAGCAGCGCGCATGGCTCACACACGCCGTCCACGCCGAGATGGTTTTTTGCCGCTGCCGAGTAGGTTTCTACCGGCACCGCCGCGATCTGCTCACGGCTGAAGAAAGCCAGCGGCAACGCATGGCGTGTGCAGAAATCAAGCAAGCCGGCTTCCCGGGATTTACTGTCGATCGATGCGACGACCCGGATCTGATCGAACCGATACGTGCCGAGCGCGACGCGCACGGCTGCTTCGATCTGTTCGGCCGAACTATGCAAGCGGCAGCCGATGCCGACACTTAGCCACGCGCGGTTCATCGCGGCGTGCATGGCGCGCGCCACGTCGTCAGCGGATTGGAAGGATGAAACAAGCAGGAGCGTTTGAGGGCTGGCATCGAGGTCATGCAATACAACGAATTCCCGTTTTACGGCCCATGCGAACGCATGAGCGGGCGCATAGGCGGGCACCAAACGCGCGCATACGATAGCACACGGTGCCCCGCCCGATAAGCCTTCGCGGCCGGTGTCGCCTTGACGTCGGCGGGCCGCGGGCCTACACTCGCACGCACTTTTGGTGCTCGTGTGCGCGCTCTCGCGCATGCAGTTAAACGGGAAACAGGGTGCCCGCCTGCAATGGAACGGGTCAACCTGTGCTGCCCCCGCAACGGTAAGCGAAATGTGGCGTCCGGTTCAGTCTCCGGCGCCGCGGAGCCGGCTTCAATGTCCACGCGCAAGGCCGCGTCGGCATGTCACCACTGGGCGAGAACCTCCTCGCCCGGGAAGGGGAAGCGGCGCTTTCGCCAGCCCGGATACCGGCCAGAACATGCAGAGCGAACGCCGCGGGGATGCGGCGCGCGCTCATGACCTCCGCACAGAACGAAACGCGCCGGCGTACCCGTGCAACTCCTACGGATGGACCTCACGATGCAAACTCAAATGCGCAAGATTCCCGTCACCATCGTCACGGGCTTTCTCGGCAGCGGCAAGACCACGCTGCTGCGGCACATTCTTCAGCATGCGGGCGGCAAGCGCATCGCGGTGATCGTCAACGAGTTCGGCGAGCTCGGTATCGACGGCGAAATCCTCAAGGGTTGCGGCATCGGTTGCGACGAAAACGGCGTCGAAACGGAAGGCCAACTGTATGAACTGGCGAACGGCTGCCTGTGCTGCACCGTGCAGGAAGAGTTCTTTCCGGTGATGGAAAAGCTCGTGGAACGGCGCGGCCAGATCGATCACGTGCTGATCGAAACCTCCGGCCTCGCGTTGCCCAAGCCGCTCGTGCAGGCGTTCAACTGGCCGCAGATCAAGAATAGCTTCACCGTCGACGCGGTGGTCACGGTGGTGGACGGCCCGGCTGCTGCGAGCGGCCAGTTCGCCGACAATCCGGTTGCTGTGGACGCGCAGCGCCAGGCCGATCCGAATCTCGATCACGAATCGCCGCTGCACGAACTGTTCGAAGACCAGTTGTCCGCGGCCGATCTGGTGATTCTGAACAAGACCGATCTGCTCGACGACGCGCAGCAAGGCGCGGTCGAGGCCGTGATCCGCGAAGAGATTCCGCCGCAAGTGAAGATCGTGCGCGCACATATGGGGCAGCTCGATCTGCATACGTTGCTCGGGCTCGAAGCGGCGTCGGAAGAAACGATCCATTTGCGCCACGACCACCATGGGTCCGCCGAGGACGCCGATCACCATCACGACGAATTCGATTCGGTGGTCGTGCAGGCGGACGCGCCGTCGCGCGAAGCGGTGATCGCCGCGTTGCAGTCGCTCGTCGAAACCAACACGATTTACCGCGTGAAGGGTTTCGCGGCGCTGCCGGGCGCGCCGATGCGGCTGGTGATTCAGGGCGTGGGCCGCCGCTTCGACAGCTATTTCGATCGACGCTGGCAGACCGGCGAAGGCGGCCGCAGCCGCTTCGTGCTGATCGGCGAAGACCTCGACCAGGCCGCGCTGCAACGCGCGTTCGATGTTGCGCTGGGCGTCGCGTCCAGCCACGAAGCGCACCAGGCGTAAGCGCTCATGCATCTGCTGCGCACGACGCCGGGCGGCTTTGTCGACGATACGCAAGGCGTGATCCGTATCGATCAGCAGCCTGCCGAGATCGTCGTGCTCAGCTCCGCCGACACCACGCTGTCGCTGCTGGCGAGCGTGTTTCCGCGTCTGGGTGAAGGCTTTCCGAGTCTGCGACTCGCGAATGTCACGTATCTGCGGCAGCCGGCTTCGGTCGACTTCTATGTTGAAGACGTGTTGCAGCATGCACGCGTGGTGGTGGTCGATCATCTCGGCGGCGAGGCATATTGGCCGTACGGCATCGAGCAGGTGGTTGCGCTCGCCGAGCGTAAGCAGCAGACGCTCGCGATGTTTTCCGGCGACCTGCAGGAAGATCCGAATCTGCTGGCGCGCAGCACCGCGGACGCCGATCTGTGCCATCAGTTGTGGCGCTATCTGCGCGAAGGCGGCGCGCAGAACGCAGAAGCGTTTTTGCGCTGCATCGCGCACCGCACGTTCGGCTGGGGACGTGAACCGGCGCCGCCGCGCGCGTTGCCCGCCGCCACGCTCTATCACCCCGAACGCGATACGCCGAGCGTGGCCGATTGGCAGGCGCGCTGGCGCGCCGGCGCGCCGGTGGCCGCGATCCTGTTCTACAAGGCGCATCTGCAGGCGGCCAATACGGCGGTGTTCGATGCGCTGATCGACGCGCTCGAAGCGCAAGGGCTCAATCCGCTGCCGATCGCGATCACGTCGCTGAAAGATGCGATGAGCCGTGACGTCGTGCAGTCGTTGTGCGCGCAACATCAGGTCGCGCTGGTGCTGAACACGACCGCGTTCGCCGCGTCCGCGATCGACGATCCCGAGCCGCTCGCACTCGCCGGCGACGCGCCGGTGCTGCAGGTGATCCTGAGCGGCGGCAATCGCGAGGACTGGCTCAAGGACAACCATGGCCTCAATTCGCGCGATATCGCCATGCATATCGCGCTGCCGGAAGTGGACGGTCGCATCATCACGCGTGCGATCAGTTTCAAGGGCCTGGCCTATCGTTGTCCGCACACCGAAGTCGATGTGGTCCGCTATCAGCCGGATCTCGAACGCGTGGGCTTTCTTGCCGAACTGAGCCGCCGCTGGTGCCGTCTCGGCACGCTCGACAACGCGGACAAGAAACTCGCGCTGATTCTCGCCAACTATCCGATGAGCGAAGGGCGGATCGGCAATGGCGTCGGGCTCGATACGCCGGCTTCGGTGGTCGGCATTCTGGCGATGCTGCGCGACGAGGGTTATCGTCTCGCCGACTTACCGGCAGACGGCGGTGCGCTGTTGCAGAAGCTCACCGAAGGCGTGACCAACGATCCGGTGGTGCGGGATTTGCGGCCGGCCTTGCAAAGCCTCGCGCTCGACGACTATCTGACTTACTTCAACGCGTTGCCCGCCGATGCGCGCGAGGCATTGAACGCGCGCTGGGGTGCGCCCGGGCAGGACCCGACGTTGCGGCGCGGCCGTTTCATGATCGCGGGATGGCGCTGCGGGCAGGTGTTCGTCGGCATTCAGCCGTCGCGTTCGCGTGAGCAGGGCGACTACGCGAGCTATCACGACGCCGAACTCGTGCCGCCGCATGCGTACCTTGCGTTCTATTTCTGGCTGCGTCATCAGTTCGGGATCGACGCGGTCGTGCATGTCGGCAAACACGGCAATCTCGAATGGCTGCCCGGCAAGAGCGTTGCGCTCAGCGAGGCCTGCTGGCCCGATCTGATTCTCGGGCCGATGCCGCATCTGTATCCGTTCATCGTCAACGATCCGGGCGAGGGCAGCCAGGCGAAGCGTCGCGCGCAGGCCGTGATCATCGATCATCTGATGCCGCCGCTCACGCGGGCCGAAACGTACGGGCCTTTGCAGGACCTCGAACGCCAGGTCGACGAATACTATGAAGCGCTGATGGTCGACCCGCGCCGCTCGAAACTCTTGCGGCGCACGATTCTGGCGACCATCGTCGAACATAAGCTGCATGAAGAGCTGAGTCTCGCGGCGCCAAACGGGCAGGACGCTGAAGATACGCTGCTGACGCGCGTCGACGCCTGGCTGTGCGAGTTGAAAGAAGCGCAGATTCGCGATGGGTTGCACACGTTTGGTCAATCGCCTGACGGTGTCCAGCGGCGCGATACGTTGCTGGCGTTGGGGCGCTTTCCCGTCGGTGATGGGCAAGGCGGCAAGGCCGGTTTGATCGATGCGCTGGCGCGCGATCTGCGGATGGATCATCTGTTCGATCCGTTGTCGGTGGATTGGTCGGCGGCGTGGGACGGGCCGCGTCCCGATGTGTTGCAGCGCGTGAGCGAGGCGCCGTGGCGGCATTGCGGCGATACGCGCGAACGGCTGGAATTGCTGGCGGCGGCGATGTTGCGTGGCGTGTGTGGCGATGGCGGCGAGTGCCGCGACGGCGGCGATCGCGCCGAATTGGATTTAACGCCGGCCGCGGGAAGTTTGCCGCAGGCGGAGCGCGTGATCGAGCGTCTGCGCAACGATGTATTGCCGCGCCTCGACGCGTGCGGTCCGCAGGAAATGATGCAGTTGAAGCGCGGCCTCGAAGGGCGTTTCGTGCCGCCGGGGCCGAGCGGATCGCCGTCGCGCGGACGCCCTGACGTGCTGCCGACCGGCCGCAATTTCTATTCCGTCGACACGCGCGCGGTCCCGACGCAAGCCGCCTGGTCGCTCGGATTGAAGTCCGCCCAGCAACTGATCGAGCGGCATTTGCAGGAGAAAGGCGACTATCCGCGCGCCATCGGTCTCTCGGTATGGGGCACCGCGACGATGCGCACCGGCGGCGACGATATCGCTCAGGCGCTCGCGTTGCTCGGCGTGCGGCCGAAGTGGGCGCCGGGCAGTCATCGCGTGACCGACTTCGAGATCATGCCGATCGACGCGTTCGACCGGCCGCGTATCGACGTCACGCTGCGCGTCTCCGGGTTTTTCCGCGATGCGTTCGCCAACGTGATGCATCTGTTCGACGCCGCCGTGCAAGCCGTGGCCGAACTCGATGAGCCGGAGGAGCTGAATCCGATTCGCGCGCGCGTGCTGCGCGAACGCGACGCGCTGATCGCGCGCGGCATGGACGCCGTCGAAGCGCGCCGGCGCGCCGGCTGGCGCGTGTTCAGCGCGCGGCCCGGCGCGTATGGTGCGGGTCTGCAGGACATGATCGACTCGCAACACTGGCAGACCGACGCCGATCTCGCGAATGCGTATCAGGCGTGGGGCGGTTACGCGTATACGCAGAAGAGCGCGGGCGAAGAGGCGCGGCAAGCGTTCGGCGTGCGCCTCGCCGCGATGGATGTGGTGCTGCAGAACCAGGACAATCGCGAGCACGATCTGCTCGATTCGAACGATTACTACCAGTTTCAGGGCGGCATGGTCGCGGCGGTGCGGCATCTGGCCGGCGATCAGCCGAGTGTGTATCACGCCGATCACAGCAATCCGGCCGCGCCGCGCGTGAGAACGCTGCATGAGGAGATCGCGCGGGTGATTCGCTCGCGCGTGGTCAATCCGAAATGGCTCGACGGCGTGAAGCGTCATGGATATAAGGGGGCGGCGGAAATTGCCGCGACCGTGGACTATCTGTACGGTTATGACGCGACCGCGCGCGTGGTCGCGGATCATCAATATGCGCTCGTTACTGAGGCTTATCTGAACGACGCGGATACCCGCGAGTTCTTGCAGCGGCACAATCCGCATGCGTTGCATTCGATTTGCGAGCGGCTGCTTGAGGCGATGCAGCGAGGGTTGTGGCAGGCGCCTGGTGAGTATCGTGGGCAGGTTGAACGGCATTTGCTCGCGAGCGAGCAGCAGATTGAAGGGGCGCGGATATGAGTTCATCGGATCAGGGTATGGACCCAAAGGCGGGCGAGAGCGTGACTCAAGGCACTGATCGAGGCGCAAACCAAGGCGTGACCCAAGGCGTGGCTCAAAGCGCAAACTCGCGCCTCGCTTTTCCGTTTGCCGCGCTGGTCGGGCAGGCGCCGTTGCAGCAGGCGCTTCTACTGGCTGCGATCGATCCAGGGTTGGGCGGCGTGCTGGTCACCGGGCCGCGCGGCACGGCGAAGTCGACCGCGGCGCGCGCGCTGGCCGAGTTGTTGCCGGAAGGACAATTGGTGAACCTGCCGCTCGGCGCGAGCGAAGACCGCCTGATCGGCACACTCGATATCGAAACCGTGCTGCGCGACGGCGCGGTGCGCTTTTCACCCGGCTTGCTCGCGAAGGCACATCGCGGCGTACTGTATGTGGATGAAGTCAATCTGCTGCCGGACGCGCTCGTCGATGCCTTGCTCGACGCGGCGGCAAGCGGCGTGAATACCATCGAACGTGACGGTGTTTCACATAGCCACGACGCGAGCTTCGTGCTGATCGGCACGATGAACCCCGAAGAAGGAGAGTTGCGGCCGCAACTAATCGACCGCTTCGGGTTGATGGTCGAGTTGCAAAACTGCTTTGAGCCGCAGGTGCGCCAGCAGATCGTGAAGGCGCGACTTGCGTTCGATCTCGATCCGCAGGGCTTTCGCGCGGACCATGCGCAGCAGCAGGCGCTTTATGTTCGGCGGATTCAAACCGCCCGGGCGACGCTGCCGCAACTCGCGTTCGACGATGCGGTGCACGCGCGGGTCAGCGCGTTGTGTATCGACGCGGCCGTCGATGGTTTGCGCGCCGATCTCGTGATGCTGCGCGCGGCGCGGGCGTTGGCGGCGCTGGAGCAGGCCGCGGCGGTGACGGCGGAGCATGTGGATCGTGTCGCCGAGGCGGCGCTGGTTCATCGGCGTCATCAGCGGGAGAGTTCGGCGCGGGGTGAGCCGCGTGATGCGGATGCCGGGCGGCAGGGGCGGGGTGGAGATGAGCTTGAGGGGCGGGGTGAGGCTGCTTCGTCGGCTTTGTCTGCTTCGTCGTCTGGGTCTTCGCAAGGCGCCGGGGTGTCGTCTTTCGGTGCTAATGCCTCCCATGGTGGTTCCAGCGAAGCCGACTGGGGTTATCTACCGCCCGAGCCCGCCGGCACCACTCAAGTCAAAGGCGTCATACCGCTCAGCGTAAAAAAACGCTGAGCCATCGGAAGGGCGCAGCCGCTGACTCACGCAGCGGTTTTCGATGGCGGCAAGGCGCGCGTGCAAGCGCAGGGCCGCTTTCGGGGTCGCGTGATCAATCGGTCGACAAGCAGGGCAAGCGCGTGGCGTGGCCGCCCACACTTGCGGCAATGCGCGGGCAGACGCTGCGCGCGGAACATCTGCGGTTCGTGCGCGAAGCGCCGCGTGGTGGCGTGCTGCATTGTTTCTTACTCGATTGTTCGGCGTCGATGCTGGCGGGAGAGCGACTCGCGCTTGCCAAAGGGCTGCTGATTGCGTTGTTCGACCGCGCGAGCGCCGCGCGTGCCGAGGCGGCGTTGGTCTGTTTCGGCGGTTCGGATGCGGATGTGCGTTTCGGGCCGGCCGTGCCGCGCTGGTGGAACGAGCGTTGGCTCACGCCGGTGGGCGGTGGCGGTGGGACGCCGCTTGCGGTCGGTGTCGGGCGAGCGGTGAGGTTGCTGGAAGACAGTGTGCGCCGCAAACCTGCCCAGCAGCGCTGGCTGTGGATCTTGACCGACGGCCGCACAAACGATGAACCGGCGCGTCCGCGCGCTGTGGATCAGATCGTAGTGGTCGATTTCGAGCGGGGCGCGATACGGCTGGGGCGGTGCGCATCACTCGCCGATGGCTGGGGCGCGCGGTACGTTACGGCGGAAGAGTTGATTGGCTGATTGAATGGGTGGGGAGGCGGCCTGGTTAAACGCTTCGGTCAAGCGTCTCGATCCAAGCGCTCAGATCAAGCGCTCAGATCAAGCACTCAGATCAAGCACTCAGATCAAGCACTCAGATCAAGCACTCAGATCAAGCACTCAGATCAAGCACTCAGATCCAACTCCCCGACCGCACGCCCAAGCAACACATCCGCCGCGCCGCTCGCCGCCCCGTCCCCGCGTCAACCGTTCGTCCAATGCGACACATCGTCCTGACGATCGAACACGAAGACTTTCATCGCCATTTGCTGCGCTGTATCTAGCTGGTCGAATTCCAGCCCATGGGTCGCCGGCTCGCCGGGACTGCCGGCTTTGTGCACATTCCGAATCACCGCGGTCGTTTCGATCTCGGTGTCCATTTCCGCCGACTTCAGCCGGAAGGCGACCCGCAGCCGCTCACCAACCGCGCCCACGGTCCACGAAGCGGCCAGCGACATGCCGAGCGCGCTAATCCCTTTCGCGAGCCCGAGGCCTTCGTACGATTCCCCCGTCTCACCGATACCGAAACGCACCGCGAGGTGCGTATTGACGCGGATCGACTTGCGTTCGCGCAGGCGACGGATCACGCCGGGCTTCGACAGCACGACGTAATCGAACGGCGAACGGCAGATCGCCTCGATCGTGCAGACGAAGCGAAACACCGCATGGCTCGCGATCGCGACGATTTCGATGTTCTCACCCAGCCCAAGCGGCAGGATCCGGCCTTGATGCAGTGGCGGCGTGACGAATAACGCGTGATTCGGCGCAAAGCCGATGATCCGGCACGGATGCATGGGCGCCCCGCTGCCGACTTGCGACCGTACGCCGATCAGTGCGCCGATTTCCAGGTGCATGTCCTTGATCGTCAACGGGTTTGCGGGATCGGCGTGAGGTTCGGCCTCGGCCGGCTCGTGCGTCGTTCGGTCCAGCAGGTCGCCGCGATACGGCTGGAAGTGCGTGAACAGGAAGTTGCGCTCGTCCGTGGTCGCGAGAATGGTCCCGTTGGTAAACAGGAGCGTGCCGTCGGCGTCGACGATCGGCCATTCGAGCGGCGCGCCGACCGGCACCGCGTCCATTGATAGAACCGCCGACGGAGCGGCGGGCGGGTTTTCCTCGGAGTGTTGCTCGACTGGATTGTCCATGGTCGGCTATTTTTGTGAGTGACGGGATATCTATGGTTGACGGACGGGTAGCGAAAAACTTTAGTTTCCGGTCGTTGGCGGGCGCGCGTGTCGTCGCTATGGTGTTGATTTGTCACGAGATCACAATCTGATCGACGCGAGTGCGATGTTCCTCCGGCAGGATCCAATTTAAATCGGATGGCTAACTAATTTTAGCGATGAGTCACGGCGACCCATCGAAGATCTTCTTCATCTTCGGAAAATATTGCGTGAAGGGGGTTGACGACCTGCGAGCCTATCTCCATAATCTCGTTTCTCTGCTGCAGATGCAGCGACGCAGAACGAAGCGGTGCCGGGTAGTTGTGAGGTTGGCGACACGCGGTGCTGGTTTGGTAGTGAATGCGTAATCGATCTTTAAAAATTAACAGCCGATAAGTGTGGGCGCTTGATGCGAGACGCGAGGTGGATCTTTCGGGGTCTGCCGCAAAGCGAAAGTATCAAGTCTCACACAGTAATGAAAGGAAGGTTTGACTGTCGAAAGACGATCGAACAATTCGTCAGTACGTTGAGTGAGCGACCGGTTCTTAACGGAACCGAAAAACAGTAACAGGTTTGAACTGAAGAGTTTGATCCTGGCTCAGATTGAACGCTGGCGGCATGCCTTACACATGCAAGTCGAACGGCAGCACGGGAGTAATCCTGGTGGCGAGTGGCGAACGGGTGAGTAATACATCGGAACGTGTCCTGTAGTGGGGGATAGGCCGGCGAAAGCCGGATTAATACCGCATACGCTCTACGGAGGAAAGGGGGGGATCTTAGGACCTCTCGCTACAGGGGCGGCCGATGGCAGATTAGCTAGTTGGTGGGGTAAAGGCCTACCAAGGCGACGATCTGTAGCTGGTCTGAGAGGACGACCAGCCACACTGGGACTGAGACACGGCCCAGACTCCTACGGGAGGCAGCAGTGGGGAATTTTGGACAATGGGCGAAAGCCTGATCCAGCAATGCCGCGTGTGTGAAGAAGGCCTTCGGGTTGTAAAGCACTTTTGTCCGGAAAGAAAACTTCTGTCCTAATACGGCGGGAGGATGACGGTACCGGAAGAATAAGCACCGGCTAACTACGTGCCAGCAGCCGCGGTAATACGTAGGGTGCAAGCGTTAATCGGAATTACTGGGCGTAAAGCGTGCGCAGGCGGTCCGCTAAGACAGATGTGAAATCCCCGGGCTTAACCTGGGAACTGCATTTGTGACTGGCGGGCTAGAGTATGGCAGAGGGGGGTAGAATTCCACGTGTAGCAGTGAAATGCGTAGAGATGTGGAGGAATACCGATGGCGAAGGCAGCCCCCTGGGCCAATACTGACGCTCATGCACGAAAGCGTGGGGAGCAAACAGGATTAGATACCCTGGTAGTCCACGCCCTAAACGATGTCAACTAGTTGTTGGGTCTTCATTGACTTAGTAACGTAGCTAACGCGTGAAGTTGACCGCCTGGGGAGTACGGTCGCAAGATTAAAACTCAAAGGAATTGACGGGGACCCGCACAAGCGGTGGATGATGTGGATTAATTCGATGCAACGCGAAAAACCTTACCTACCCTTGACATGTATGGAAGTCTGCCGAGAGGTGGATGTGCCCGAAAGGGAGCCATAACACAGGTGCTGCATGGCTGTCGTCAGCTCGTGTCGTGAGATGTTGGGTTAAGTCCCGCAACGAGCGCAACCCTTGTCCCTAGTTGCTACGCAAGAGCACTCCAGGGAGACTGCCGGTGACAAACCGGAGGAAGGTGGGGATGACGTCAAGTCCTCATGGCCCTTATGGGTAGGGCTTCACACGTCATACAATGGTCGGAACAGAGGGTTGCCAAGCCGCGAGGTGGAGCCAATCCCAGAAAACCGATCGTAGTCCGGATCGCACTCTGCAACTCGAGTGCGTGAAGCTGGAATCGCTAGTAATCGCGGATCAGCATGCCGCGGTGAATACGTTCCCGGGTCTTGTACACACCGCCCGTCACACCATGGGAGTGGGTTTCACCAGAAGTAGGTAGCCTAACCGCAAGGAGGGCGCTTACCACGGTGGGATTCATGACTGGGGTGAAGTCGTAACAAGGTAGCCGTATCGGAAGGTGCGGCTGGATCACCTCCTTTCTAGAGCTGAACGTGTCGAACGTTGAGCGCTCACGCTTATCGGCTGTGATTCTGAATGGACAATCTTCAGTGCATAGTGTTCTGCGAGCAGGTAATGCGCAGAGTACTTTGCATTGGCGATTGAGCCAGTCAGAGTGATACGTGGTTATAGCAACCATGATATCGGCTGTCGTTCTTTAACAATCAGGAAGAAGTAGTAAAGAGATTCACGAAAGCATATCTAGAGATGGGTGTGTGAGTAGGTGAATCAGGGTTGTGATTGTATCAATGTATGAAAAGGTGATCGAAAGATTGCCTTGGAATACGGCGCAACACGAATACTCAACCTGTAACGATGTGACCCGCGCTGCGTTCCCAGTGAACGCGGTATGAGACACACCCGTTATAGGGTCAAGCGAACAAGTGCATGTGGTGGATGCCTTGGCGATCACAGGCGATGAAGGACGCGGTAGCCTGCGAAAAGCTACGGGGAGCTGGCAAACGAGCTTTGATCCGTAGATGTCCGAATGGGGAAACCCACTCCGAATGGAGTATCCATGACTGAATACATAGGTCATGCGAAGCGAACGCGGTGAACTGAAACATCTAAGTAACCGCAGGAAAAGAAATCAACCGAGATTCCCAGAGTAGTGGCGAGCGAAATGGGATCAGCCTGTACTCTTTATCTTCATTGTTAGTCGAAGGCTCTGGAAAGTGCCGCCATAGCAGGTGATAGCCCTGTAGACGAAAACAGCGAGGAAGAACTAGGTGTACGACAAGTAGGGCGGGACACGTGAAATCCTGTCTGAAGATGGGGGGACCATCCTCCAAGGCTAAATACTCGTGATCGACCGATAGTGAACCAGTACCGTGAGGGAAAGGCGAAAAGAACCCCGGGAGGGGAGTGAAATAGATCCTGAAACCGCATGCATACAAACAGTAGGAGCCTCCTTGAGGGGTGACTGCGTACCTTTTGTATAATGGGTCAGCGACTTACATTCAGTGGCAAGCTTAACCGATTAGGGCAGGCGTAGCGAAAGCGAGTCCGAACAGGGCGATTCAGTCGCTGGGTGTAGACCCGAAACCAGGTGATCTATCCATGGCCAGGATGAAGGTGCGGTAACACGTACTGGAGGTCCGAACCCACTAACGTTGAAAAGTTAGGGATGAGCTGTGGATAGGGGTGAAAGGCTAAACAAACCTGGAAATAGCTGGTTCTCTCCGAAAACTATTTAGGTAGTGCCTCGTGTATCACCTTCGGGGGTAGAGCACTGTCATGGTTGTGGGGTCCATTGCGGATTACTACGCCATAGCAAACTCCGAATACCGAAGAGTGCAATCACGGGAGACAGACATCGGGTGCTAACGTCCGGTGTCAAGAGGGAAACAACCCAGACCGCCAGCTAAGGTCCCCAAATATTGCTAAGTGGGAAACGAAGTGGGAAGGCTAAAACAGTCAGGAGGTTGGCTTAGAAGCAGCCATCCTTTAAAGAAAGCGTAATAGCTCACTGATCGAGTCGTCCTGCGCGGAAGATGTAACGGGGCTAAGCAATATACCGAAGCTGCGGATGCACATTTATGTGCATGGTAGGAGAGCGTTCCGTAAGCCTGCGAAGGTGCATTGAAAAGTGCGCTGGAGGTATCGGAAGTGCGAATGCTGACATGAGTAGCGATAAAGGGGGTGAAAAGCCCCTTCGCCGTAAGCCCAAGGTTTCCTACGCAACGTTCATCGGCGTAGGGTGAGTCGGCCCCTAAGGCGAGGCAGAAATGCGTAGCTGATGGGAAGCAGGTTAATATTCCTGCACCATTGTTAAATGCGATGGGGGGACGGATCGCGGAAGGTTGTCCGGGTGTTGGAAGTCCCGGTCCTTGCATTGGAGAAGGCGCTTAGGCAAATCCGGGCGCGGAATTCAAGGGTGCGAGGCCATTCACCTAGGTGAAGAAGCAATCGGAAGTGGTTCCAAGAAAAGCCTCTAAGCTTCAGTTTAACAAGACCGTACCGCAAACCGACACAGGTGGGCGAGATGAGTATTCTAAGGCGCTTGAGAGAACTCGGGAGAAGGAACTCGGCAAATTGGTACCGTAACTTCGGGATAAGGTACGCCCCTGTAGCCTGATGCGCCTGCGCGCGTAGGGTGAAGGGGTTGCAATAAACTGGTGGCTGCGACTGTTTAATAAAAACACAGCACTCTGCAAACACGAAAGTGGACGTATAGGGTGTGACGCCTGCCCGGTGCCGGAAGATTAAATGATGGGGTGCAAGCTCTTGATTGAAGTCCCGGTAAACGGCGGCCGTAACTATAACGGTCCTAAGGTAGCGAAATTCCTTGTCGGGTAAGTTCCGACCTGCACGAATGGCGTAACGATGGCCACACTGTCTCCTCCCGAGACTCAGCGAAGTTGAAGTGTTTGTGATGATGCAATCTCCCCGCGGCTAGACGGAAAGACCCCATGAACCTTTACTGTAGCTTTGCATTGGACTTTGAACCGATCTGTGTAGGATAGGTGGGAGGCTATGAAGCGTGGACGCCAGTCTGCGTGGAGCCATCCTTGAAATACCACCCTGGTTTGTTTGAGGTTCTAACCTTGGTCCGTAATCCGGATCGGGGACAGTGCATGGTAGGCAGTTTGACTGGGGCGGTCTCCTCCCAAAGTGTAACGGAGGAGTACGAAGGTACGCTAGGTACGGTCGGAAATCGTGCTGATAGTGCAATGGCATAAGCGTGCTTAACTGCGAGACCGACAAGTCGAGCAGGTGCGAAAGCAGGTCATAGTGATCCGGTGGTTCTGTATGGAAGGGCCATCGCTCAACGGATAAAAGGTACTCTGGGGATAACAGGCTGATACCGCCCAAGAGTTCATATCGACGGCGGTGTTTGGCACCTCGATGTCGGCTCATCTCATCCTGGGGCTGTAGCCGGTCCCAAGGGTATGGCTGTTCGCCATTTAAAGAGGTACGTGAGCTGGGTTTAAAACGTCGTGAGACAGTTTGGTCCCTATCTGCCGTGGGCGCTGGATATTTGAAGGGGGCTGCTCCTAGTACGAGAGGACCGGAGTGGACGAACCTCTGGTGTACCGGTTGTCACGCCAGTGGCATCGCCGGGTAGCTATGTTCGGAAGAGATAACCGCTGAAAGCATCTAAGCGGGAAACTCGCCTTAAGATGAGATATCCCCGGGGCTTCGAGCCCCTTGAAGGGTCGTTCAAGACCAGGACGTTGATAGGTCAGGTGTGGAAGCGCAGTAATGCGTTAAGCTAACTGATACTAATTGCCCGTAAGGCTTGATCCTATAACAGGTGTGTCTCTCTCTCGACCCGCGTTAGCGCTTTAGCGCTTACACGGGTCCGATCCCCGAAGGGGAAGACACACGGTTGAGATCAGTGTTGTGCAATACAGGCACAACCCAAAGTAACACTGAGAGGCATCCTCTCAACTACTTCTTCCAGATTGGCTGTATTGCCCCAAAGGCAGTGCGGCAACAAGTCATGCCTGATGACCATAGCGAGTCGGTACCACCCCTTCCCATCCCGAACAGGACCGTGAAACGACTCCACGCCGATGATAGTGCGGATTGCCCGTGTGAAAGTAGGTAATCGTCAGGCTCCCTAGCAGAAAACAGAAACCCCACCCTAAAAGGTGGGGTTTCTGTCGTTTACGGTCACGAATTCGCAAGCAGAGGGCGGTTCGCAAAACTGCCCCGATCGAAGCGGCTACTCCTTGCCAATCCGCAGCGCATCCGCATAGCCCGTCAGTTCCAGATACGCTCGTCCCACGTCCGCGCCATCACGGCTCACGCGCACTGCGCCTTCCCAGTACACCGCACCTGTCGATTGCCGGGAATCCAGTTCCTGGTCGTCCATTAACGGATCGAGTCGCCATGTCAGCGGGCCCGTTTTCACCGACATCGAGACAGGGTACGACGTGTTGGTCCGCGGCGAACGCCACGTACGAACCGGCGTGAAATCCACCTCATCGCGACTGAACTGCGTTACCTGACCATCGGGTTTGCGAAGCGCCGCGTGTGCCCACATGGCATGTCCATCGCGACTACGCACTTTGAACGCCATCAAAGCCGAGCCGTCAGCGAGATTCGCGCCCAACCAATCCCATCCGACGGCATTCGCATCGAGCAAGGTACTCGACCATTCGTGATCGAGCCACGCCATGCCGGTCACCGCCGTGTCGCCGCGCGATGAAGCGCCGGCGCCGACCGGCCGCACGACACTGCCGCTCACGCGCAATTGAGGCTCGCTGTAGTAATAACTCGCCTGCTCGGGCCTCGGACCTTTGCGCGAATAGCCGCGTTCGCCCTGAATCAACGGCGCTTGAGAAGGCGTCAGCATGAGATGCAGTGAAAAGCCGTTGGCATCGACGGTGACGTTGTAGTGGCCGTCGTCGGCGCGGACGATTTTCCAGGTGTCGAGTTTGACGTCGGTATTAACCGGTTTTGCATAGGCGAGCCCGAAACCTTCGCGCGCGATGCGCTGATCGTGCGCAAGATGGCCGAGCGCCGGATCGCTCAACGCGGCGTGCGCGATGATCAACTGCGACGGCGCGAAGGCACTCGGATCGGCGCTGTCGTGTCCGGTTGCCGAGCGGAAAAAGGTGATCTGAAACCCGATCGGTTGGTGGTCCGGCGTAGTGAGCCAACCCGTCGCGTACCACCACTCGGTGCGAAACGCCGGGTGTGCACCGCTGTCCTGCGGCAAGGCGATCGCGTGGTCCGGTGTGACCGCGGCAAATTCAGGCGCGGCAGCAAAAGCGTTCGACGCAGTCAGAGCAACCACGCACAACAAGCCGCACATACGCTGTCGATGCACGGCATGCACGGCATGCACGACATGCGCGCAAGAGCCCAACCCATGGCGAGAGAGTGAAAGTGGGATCGTGCGCATCGCGTCGCGAATCCGCTCCAGCGGCAGAACCCCCATCACCAATCCTCCTTCACCGCGCGCACGGCATTCACCGACACCGCGCCGCGTCCCGCGATCACCGCCGTCGAACACGACGACGCCAGCATCACCAGCGCGACGGTGGCCAGCGCCGTCCACGGTACATGCAGCGACATGGTCCAATGAAACGATTGCGGATTGACCACGAACACCAGAATCAGGCTGATCGCAAAACCCAGTACGAAGCCCATCGCGATACCGCAGGCCGTGAGCATGCCGCCTTCGAGCGCGAGAATGCCAAGCACCTGCGAACGGGTTACGCCGACGTGCCGCAGCATGCCGAACTCACGCGCCCGCGCGAGCGTTTGCGCGGAGAACGTCGCGGCCACGCCGAACAAGCCGATCACAATCGCGACCGCCTCGAGAAGATACGTGACCGCGAAACTTCGGTCGAAGATGACCAGCGTATGCGCGCGGATTTCACCCGGTTGCGCAAGCTCCAGCGACGCGCCAAAGGGCAGAGCGCGGAGCCCCGCCATAACGCGTTCAACTGGCTGGCCGGGTTGAACGGTGACCGCGACCTCGGTTGCGCTCGTGTCGGCAGTCAGGCGACGGTAGTCGGCGAGCCGGATCTGAATCGCGCCGGTCTGACGCACGTAGTCGCGCCATACGCCCGCCACCACGAACACCTGTCCCGTTGTTTTGCCGAGCGGCAATCGCACACGTTGTCCCAGCTTGTAGCCATACAGATCGACCATGGCTTCGGATACCCAGATCGGCATTTCACCCGCGTGAAAATCCGCGGGGCTCAGCACTGCGCCCGTCATCTGTAAATTCGCGCCGGGATCGGCGGCGTCGATTTCGCGGGCGAGCATCACGACGTCCGGTCGTGCCGGATCGAGCGTGAGACGCGCGGTGCGCGAGAACGCGGCCGTCCTGATGCCGGGCACGGCGGCGACAAGCGCCTGCTCATCCGGCCGCATGCCGCCGGTGTCACCGTTCGGCGCGACCCGTACATACAGATCGGCGGACAGCAGATGGACCAGCCAGTCTTCGACGGAAACGCGGAAGCTCGCCACCATGATCGCCATCGCGACGATCAGCGCGAAGCTCGACAACACCCCGCCTATGGCAATCGACGCATGGCCAGGCGCATTCGCAAGACGCGCCAGCGCCAGCGTACTCGCGGCACCGGCACGACGTCGCGAGGCGAAAGCGCGGCTCGCCGCACCGAACACCAGCGCGGTCACACGCGGCATCAACGCAATGCCGCCGACCAGCAGCAACGCGACCGCCAGATAGCCGCCGATCGGTGTATCGAACCACGGCGGCATCTGCGTGAGCACGGCGGCGCCCAGCAAACACAGCAACGCGGGCCACGGTGTGGCGAGCCGCGCCAACGCGCCTTCTTCGGAACCGGCCTTGAGCGCCGCCGCGGGTCGCGCGCGGGCCGCCTCCAAAGCCGGCGCGAGGCTACCCAATACCGACACGGCAATGCCGAGCGTCAGAAACAACGCGGTCGCGAACGGTTCGAAACTGATTTGAGGCTGCACGCCGGGAAAATAACCACCGCCCAGATCGCTGCCGAAAAACCGCAGCGCGCCGCTCGCCAACGCATAGCCGAGCGCGAGTCCGGACAGCGCGCCGAGCAGGCCAAGCAGCGCGCCTTCCATCAGGATCTGACGCAGCAGTTGACCGCGCGTCAGGCCCAGCACGCGCAACATGGCGAACTGCGCGCGCCGTCGCACGACGCCTAACGCCTGGGTCGAAAACACCAGAAACGCGCCGGTGAACAACGCGACCAGCGCCAGCACATTCATGTTGATCCGGTAAGCGCGCGACAGGCGATCCGTGCGGCTTTCGGCATCGCGTGTTTCGGCGATCACCCAGCGGCTGCCGAGTTGCGTCTGCAGATCCTGTTTGAAGCGTTCGCGATTCACGCCGCGTTCGAGTTGCACGTCGACGCGCGACAGCTTGCCGAGCTTGCCGAATTTCCACTGCGCCGCGGCGATATCCATCACCGCGAGCCGCTGACCCGGCCGCGTCCTGACCAGGCCACCCGCGACGCGAAAACGCACGATCGCCGTGCCGCTTTGCAGCGCGAGCAGATCGCCGGTTTTTACGTTGAGCCATTGTTGTGCGGCTGCGGAGAGGAACACCGTATCGGACGCGAGCGTATCGAACGGGCGCTCCGTCGAGGGCACGCCGATCAGATCGGGCGCGATACGGCCGGCCTTGAATACATCGATACCGAGCAACGGCAGGGCGGCGTTCTGGCCCGGCACGGTGACATCGAGCGCCAGCACGGGACTGGCGAGCGCCACGCCGGGTTGGTCGGCGAGTCGCGGGTAGACGGACTCGTCGAACCAGGCTTGCGCGCCGCGCACCTGCAAATCGGCCTCGCCGGAAAGGCTGCGGGCCGCCGCGGAAAATTCGTTGAACGCCGCGCTGTTGATCAACTGCACCGCGTAGCCGAGCGCCACGCCGAGCGCGATCGTTGCAATCGCAACCAGTGCGCGGCCGCGATGACTGCGCCATTCCGCGCCCAGTAACCAGCGCGCGAGCACGCGATGTCCTTGCATGCGCAGCGGTTGGCGCGGGTTAGCGGACATGGCCGGAGGAGCGCGCGGGGACGCGAGCCTGGCCCGAGCCGGACTCTGAGCCGGACTCTAAGCCCTCCAGCGTCGGCCGTCCCGCCAACGCATGCAAACCCCCCTCGCTAAGAATCAGGATGCGATCGGCCACCGCCGCCGCGGCTTCCGAGTGCGTGACCATGATGGTGGCCGCGCCGGTCGCCTTGCTTTGCGCGCGGAACAGACCGAGCACGTCGTGCGCGGTATCGGGATCGAGATTGCCGGTAGGTTCGTCGGCGAGAATCAGTTTCGGGCGATGCACGAGCGCACGCGCAATCGCCACGCGTTGTAGTTCGCCGCCGGAGAGTTGCCGCGAAAAATCGTCGCCACGTCCGCTCAATCCGACCGCCGCGAGCATGTCGAGCGCGCCGTCCGTGGGTAACCCGTTGAGCAGCAGCGGCAGCGCGACGTTCTGCGCCAGCGTCAGATGCGGCAACACATGAAACGCCTGAAACACGAAGCCGAGTTTCTGCCGACGCAGACGGGTCGCCGCGTTGTCGTCGAGGCGCGCGACGGGACTGCCGTCGATGATCACGTCGCCACTATCCGCGCTGTCGAGGCCGGCGATCAGATTGAGCAGCGTCGATTTACCGACACCCGAGTCGCCCATGATCGCGACGAATTCACCAGGTCTGAGTATGAAGTCGAGCTGCGCCAGCACGATGCGTCCGGTGCCGTAGGTCTTGCTGAGGCCACGGCACTCGAGTGCGGGAACGACGTCTTCATCATCAGGCATGCGGTTTCCGAAAGTGAGGCCGACGATCGATCAGGCGTGCGCATGACGCGCACCAATCGCTGAAAGGGCTAAACGCCGCCGCCGAACCGCCGAAGTATATTCGGCTTCTGTAAGCCGCGCAGTCCGCTGCCGCGACGATCGAGGCCACTCTCAAAGAACCCGCCGGCCGATCGCCGGCGACGCCGTTTTTGAGCGCAGAGCGACGTTTCTCTAGAGTGCCGGATCAAAAAATATTTCGACTTCAACACCGGCGAAATTTTTGCCAACCACCCGAAAATGACCTCGGGAAGACCCTGAGATGCCGCCAGCGTTATTCCGGCCCATGCACCACGCCGAGGCGTCCCTGCAAGAGTCTTCAACTGACGCTTAATTGCGTTCATTTGCCGGCAAAATTTGCGCACGCCGACACGTCAAAACGGCATTGTGCGTCTGCACATTTCTACCCATTTCGCAAGGCCGTGCGTGGCAATGACGCATTGACTCGGGCGTTGCTGCATTGTTGCGCTGCAAAAGTATTCTTATCTTGGTAATCTCCCACCCTTGATCATTCGGCTGCGGGTAAACGTGAGGCGGGCACCACCGTTTCCACGTCAATTTCAGCGAAATTCAGCCTACATATCCATTTCAATGCTTTCGTTTTTGAAGGCGTTGACGCGGCGTTTTGTATTTCAAGTTTTCGACAGAGTTTTCGACAGAGCACATGCCATTGCCTCTTCTTAGCCTACTCATCTGGATCCCTATTGTCGCTGGCCTGGTGGTCTTGCGCGCGGGATCCGACGCGGCACGTAGCCGCACCCGCTGGATCGCGCTGATTGGCGCGGTGGCGGGTTTTCTGCCGGTGATTCCGCTGGTCGCGAATTTCCGCAATGACGTGACGTCGATGCAGTTCGTCGAGAACCTTCAGTGGTCGCCGACCTTTGACATCGCATGGCATGTAGGTGTGGACGGCATTTCGCTGTGGCTCGTCGCGCTGACGGCACTGACCACCATCATCATCGTGGTCGCCTCGTGGGAGTCGATCACCGAGCGCACCGCGCAGTACTTCGGCGCGTTCCTGATGCTGTCGGGTTTCATGCAGGGCGTGTTCACGTCGATGGACGGCATGCTGTTCTTCATCTCGTTCGAAGCCACGCTGATTCCGCTGTACCTGCTGATCGGCACGTGGGGCCAGGCGAACCGCCGCTACGCCGCGATCAAGTTCTTCTTCGTGTCGTTCCTCGGCTCGCTGCTGATGCTGATGTCGATGCTCTATCTATATAGCCAGACGCACAGCTTCGACCTCGCCATGTGGCGCGAGACGCATCTCGGCACGTGGCCGCAGGTGCTGATTTTCCTCGGCTTCCTCGCGGCGTTCGGCGTGAAAGTGCCGATGTGGCCGCTGCATACGTGGCTGCCGGACGTTCACCTGGACGGCCCGACCGGCGCCGCCGTGATGATTGGCATGCTGAAGCTGGGCGGCTACGGTCTGCTGCGTTTCGCGCTGCCGATCGCACCGCAGGCCAGCCACTTCTTCGCGCCGATGATGATCACGCTCTCGCTGATCGCGGTGATCTATTCGAGCCTGCTGGCGCTCGTGCAAACCGACATGCGCCGCCTGCTCGCGTATTCGACGATCTCGCACATGGGTCTCGTGACGCTCGGCCTGTTCGTCTTCAACCGCATCGGCCAGGCCGGCGCGATCGTGCAGATGCTCTCGTACGGCGTGGTGTCCGGCGCGATGCTGCTGTGCACGGGCATGCTCTACGACCGCACCAAGACCGCCTCGATCGCCGAATACGGCGGTGTCGCGAACACCATGCCGCGCTTCGCCGCATTCGTGATGCTGTTCTCGATGGCCAACATCGGCTTGCCGGGCACGTCGGGTTTCGTCGGCGAGTTCATGGTGCTGATGGGCGCGATCCGCTTCAACTTCTGGATCGGCGCGATGGCCGCTTCCACGCTGGTCCTGAGCGCGGCGTACACGCTGTGGATGTACAAGCGCGTGATCTTCGGCGCGATCGCGAATGCGCGCGTCGCCAAACTCAAGGATCTCGGCAACCGCGAATTCATGTTGCTCGGCGCGATGGCGCTGCTGGTGCTGGTGATCGGCCTCAATCCGAAGCCGTTCACCGACGCGATCGATCCGTCGGTCGGCACGCTGCTGGCTCAATCGGAACGTTCGGTGCATCCGTCGGACTCCGCGCCTGATGGTGGCGAGCATCTGCAGGCAGCGGCGCCCGCGCCGGTTGCCGCAACGACCCGCACGCCGGGTTGAGTGGAATGAAGCATTTCGCTGCTGCAGCATCCGGAGAATGGGGCTGCAGTGTCGATCTGCTTTTTTCAGTCTGGCACAAGTCTCGTCGCACGCCTCTGACGCAGCGCAACCCTTGAGGTCGCCCTGCGTTTTATTGCTTGTTTGAAGGGACTTTCGTGCTGTGACGGTTGTTTGAAGCTCAGCAAGTGAGCACGGCAAGTACTGATCCTCGCGCAAAACCTGCGGCAACGTGTCGCACAGTGCTGCGACGCAATAGATCGTTGCTAAATCGAGGCTTTATTAGCGCTTGACGTGCCCCTACTATGCGAGCGCTTACTAATGGAGAGCGGTCGAATGACGTTCGTTGAAGTCGTAAAAAAGAGGCAATGGATATGAAAGGAAAGACTCTGCGGGGGTCGATCGGTTTCCTGTCCACGAGCCTCGTGTTGTTGCTCTCGGGTTGCAGCAACCTCGATATTTTGAATCCGAAGGGGAGCGTGGGTCTGGCGGAACGCGAGCTGATCGCAACGTCCACCTGGGCCATGCTGATCGTCGTCATTCCGGTGATTGCGCTGACGCTGCTGTTCGCGTGGCGTTATCGCGCGTCGAACAAGAGCGCGGACTATCAACCGGGCTGGACCCATTCGACCGGTGTTGAAATCGCCATCTGGACGATTCCGACGCTGATCATTCTGTTCCTCGCTGTCCTGACGTGGAAGACCACGCACGAACTCGATCCGTACAAGCCGCTCGAGTCGCAGGTCAAGCCGATCAACGTCGAAGTCGTCGCACTCGACTGGAAGTGGCTGTTCATCTATCCGGACCTCGGTATTGCGTCCGTGAACCAGCTGGCGATTCCGGTCGGCACGCCGGTGAACTTCGTGATCACGTCCGACACGGTGATGAACTCGTTCTTCATTCCGCAACTCGGCGGTCAGATCTACGCCATGGCCGGCATGCAAACGCGTCTGCATCTGATCGCGGACGAAGCCGGCAATTTCGCGGGCCAGTCGGCCAACTTCAGCGGCAAGGGCTTCTCGGACATGAAGTTCCGCACGCTCGCTTCGTCGCCGGAAGAGTTCAACGCGTGGGTCGCGAAAGTACGCGCTTCGTCGGACAACCTCAGCATGGACCGCTACCACACGGTATCGGCGCCGAGCGAGAAGGACCCGGTGCGCTACTTCTCGTCGGTCGATCCGAAGCTCTTTCACAACATCATTGCCCGATACAACAACGGTAACGTCATCGACAACATGAATGACGCTAACTGTGCGCCAAAGGGTAAGGGGTAACGCATGTTCGGCAAACTCTCACTAGACTCGATTCCGTACCACGAGCCCATCATCATGGTCACGGCCGTGATGATCGCCCTCGGCGGTGCGACGGTGCTGGGTCTGATCACCTATTTCGGCAAGTGGCGCTACCTGTGGACCGAGTGGCTCACGTCGGTCGACCACAAGAAGATCGGTGTGATGTACATCGTGATCGCGCTGATCATGCTGTTCCGCGGCTTCGCGGACGCGATCATGATGCGTCTGCAACAGGCCCTCGCGTATGCGAACCCGGGCTACCTGCCGCCGCATCACTACGACCAGGTGTTCACGGCGCACGGCGTCATCATGATTTTCTTCATGGCTATGGCGTTCATGATCGGCCTGATGAACATCATCGTGCCGTTGCAGATCGGCGCGCGCGACGTAGCGTTCCCGTTCATCAACTCGCTGAGCTTCTGGATGACGGCAGTCAGCGCGATCCTGATCAACATCTCGCTGGTGATCGGTGAATTCGCGCAAACGGGCTGGCTGGCTTATCCGCCGCTGTCCGAATTGCAGTTCAGTCCGGGTGTCGGGGTCGACTATTACCTGTGGAGCTTGCAGCTCTCCGGTATCGGCACCTTGCTGACCGGCGTGAACTTCTTCGCGACGATCGTGAAGATGCGCGCCCCGGGCATGACCTTCATGAAGATGCCGGTGTTCACGTGGACCGCGCTGTGCACCAACGTGCTGATCATGGCGTCGTTCCCGATCCTGACCGTGACGCTCGCGCTGCTCGGTCTGGACCGTTACCTCGGCATGCACTTCTTCACGAACGACGGTGGCGGTAACGCCATGATGTACCTGAACCTGATCTGGGCATGGGGTCACCCTGAGGTGTACATCCTGATCCTGCCGGCGTTCGGTATTTTCTCGGAAGTCGTGGCGACCTTCGCCAAGAAGCCGCTGTTCGGCTACAAGACGATGGTGTGGGCGACCTGCGCGATCATGGTGCTGTCGTTCCTCGTGTGGCTGCATCACTTCTTCACGATGGGTTCGGGCGCCGACGTCAACGCGTTCTTCGGTATCGCCACGATGGTGATCGCGATTCCGACCGGCGTGAAGGTGTTCAACTGGCTGTTCACGATCTACAAGGGCCGTCTGGAATTCACGCCGCCGATCCTGTGGACCATCGGCTTCATGATCACCTTCACCATCGGCGGCATGACCGGCGTGATGATGGCGATCCCGGGCGCGGACTTCGTGCTGCATAACAGCCTGTTCCTGATCGCTCACTTCCACAACGTGATTATCGGTGGCGTGCTGTTCGGTTATCTGGCCGGCTTCAACTACTGGTTCCCGAAGGCGTTCGGCTTCAAGCTGAATGCAAAGCTGGGCAAGGCTTCGTTCTGGTTCTGGCAGATCGGTTTCTGGGTCGCGTTCACGCCGCTGTACGTGCTCGGCTTCATGGGCATGACGCGCCGTATCAACCACTACGACAACCCGCTGTGGCACCCGTGGCTGATCCTGGCCGCAGCTGGTGCGGGCCTGATCGCTATCGGTATCGCTTTCCAGGTGTTGCAGATCGTGGTCAGCATTCGCGATCGCAATTTGCCGGAGAACCGCGACCTCACGGGCGATCCGTGGGACGGCCATACGCTGGAATGGGCCATGAGCTCGCCGCCGCCGTCGTATAACTTCGCCATCATTCCGACGGTGCGCAAGCTGGACGCGTTCGCCGACATGAAGGCGGACAAGAGCGCGCAAGCCAAGCCGGTGTATCGCGACATTCACATGCCGTCGAACACGTCGGCGGGTCTGATCGCTGCGATGTTCTCGCTGGTCCTTGGCTTTGCCGGTGTCTGGCACATCTGGTGGCTGGCTATCATCGGTCTGGTCGGCTCGATCGGCACGGTGATTGTCTACAGCTTCCAGAAGAACGAAGGCTATTACATCCCGGCGGCTGAAGTCGCGGCGATCGAAGAGAAGCGCTCGGGCGCAGGCGCCCAGCTGGCGATGGAGGTGGATTGATGTCGAGCAATACAATTAACGTGGGCGCAGCCGCAGACGCGCATCACCACGACGCGGACCACGTGCCGTCGCATTCGGTGTTCGGTTTCTGGCTGTACCTGATGACCGACTGCATCATCTTCGCGGCGCTGTTTGCTGTGTTCGCGGTGATGGGCCACCAGTTCGCCGGCGGCCCGACCGCCAAGGACCTGTTCGAGATTCCGGGCGTCGCGCTGGAGACCACGATGCTGCTGCTGAGCAGTATCACGTATGGTTTCGCGATGCTGGGCGCGTACAAGAACCGTAAGGGCGTGTTGCTCTTCTGGCTCGGCGTAACGTTCCTGCTCGGTCTGTCGTTCCTGGTGCTGGAATTGCGCGAGTTCTCGCACCTGATCGCCGAAGGCGCGGGTCCGAGCCGTAGCGCGTTCCTGTCGTCGTTCTTCACGCTGGTCGGCACGCACGGTCTGCACGTCACGTTCGGCCTGATCTGGATGGTGGTGCTCGCCATTCAGGTAACGCGGCACCGCGACCTGACCGAACGCGACATGATTCGCCTGACGTGCCTGAGCCTTTTCTGGCACTTTCTGGACGTCGTGTGGATCGGCGTTTTCACCTTTGTCTATCTTGCGAGCGTGATCTAAATGGACCATAGCCATAACGCACACTCGGGTGAAGGTCACGGCAGCCTCGGCAGCTATACGATCGGTTTCATTCTCTCCGTTGTTCTGACCGTCGCGGCTTTCGGGCTCGTGATGACGGGCACGCTGTCCGGTGAGAATGCACTGCTCGCGATCGCGGGTCTCGCGTTCGTGCAGATCGTCGTTCACCTGGTGTTCTTCCTGCATTTGAATTCGTCGTCGGCGCAGCGTTGGAACGTGATGGCGTTCGCCTTCACGGTGCTGACCGCGGTGATCGTGATCGGCGGCACGTTGTGGGTCATGCATAACGTCAGCATGCACATGATGTCCCGCTAAGCGGAAAACGCAGCTGGTTGTTGAAAAGCCCCGCAAGACGAAAGTCTTGCGGGGCTTTTTCCTTGTCTTCGTCGCGATGCAGTTGAAGAGCCGCGGCTAGTTCACGTTCTATTGCGTGCGATTCCTGAGCCGCTGCTGGACGCGCCATGCGGCATGGCGTATTCCGTTGCGTGTCCAGCGAATTGCTTTGAGCAGCGGCCGCATGCGGTTACCGCGCACTTTTTCGAGCGGGCGGGCAGCTTGCGGCGCGAGTTGTTCCACCACGGCTTCCGGTGTGGTGAAGAGGCGCGTGTGCCAGTCCCAGTAGAGCGGATAGCGCAGCAACGCGCCCGCGCATAGCATGTCGAGCGTCAACGTGCGATGCCGCCACGGCAGCGGCGCGAGCGCGTCGTGGGTCAATCCCCAGCCGGCGTAGAACGGCAGTCCGTAGGTGAACACCGCTTTGCCGCGTAATAGCGCGTCGAAGCCGGCCAGCGACGATAACGTGTGAACTTCATGCGCCGCGTCGACGAGCGACAACAGATCGCTTTCCGTATCGACGATATCCGCGAGTTGTTGCGCGTCGACGAGTCCCTGTCGATTGCCCGACAGTACATCGGGGTGCGGCTTGTAGACCACGAAGGCATCGGGACGCAATCTGCGCACTTCGCGCAGCAACGCGTCGGCCGTGCCGATCGCGCGTGTGCCGAGGCGAATCGACGCGTCGTCGGCCACCTGGCCGGGCACCAGCACGATGTGTTTGCCCGCCGGCGCGGTCCACGCGGGCCGCCGACGACCGAGGTTGTACTTGGTGACGCCGAGTTTCACGACCTTGTCGCGCAAGGCTGCCGCGCGCGCCAATTCGGCTTCGGAGAAGGTGGTTTCGTTCAGCAGCACGCTCAGATCGCTGGGCTGGCTCGCGTCGAAATAGAGGCCGCGACGATCGATCACCTGGCTGCGCGGCGCGATCATGTCCGAGCCGAGTCCCGTCGAATGAAAGAAGCCGTCTTCAATGCGAACGCGCTGAACCTCGGGCGCGAGGCCTTCCGCGCTGCGAGCGCCCCACAGTACCGCGCATTCGTTGGTCTGCACCGATTGCGGCGTTTGCGTCCAGCGCAATGCGGCTCCGCTAGCGCCGATGTACGGCGTCGCGAACGGGCGCTTCCACCATTGGAAGCGGATGCCCACCACCTGCTGTAGATCGGCGAAGCGCTGTTGTACTGCGTGCTGCAATTCGATGCTGTCGAGCAGATCGTCGAGCGTGCCGGGTGTGTGCGTGGCCGGGTTCAGGTAGCGGGTGAAGCGCAGGAACACTACGTCGAACAAGGCGGCGAGCGTGGGGCGGGCGGTGCGTTGCGGGAAGAGCAGGTCGTCGTGGGTTAAGCCCCAGCCTGCGTAATAGGGTGTGCCGAACGTGTGAACCTGAACGCCCGCGAGCAGCGCTTGCATGCCTTCCGGCGCGCCGAGCGTAAAGACGTGATCGACATGCGCCAACGAGGCGCACAACGATTCGTGTTCGGCCACGCGTTGAATGCCGGGCGGCAACATGTCCGTCGATGCCGACAGCCAGCGCCCACTGCCTTGATCGTCCGATCGTGCGAGCCAGAATTCGGCGTGCGGATGTTTCGCGTGCGCGGTTTGCAACATACGCGCGAATGCCTGCGATGAGTTGCGTGTTGCGACTGCGCCGAGGCTGTTCGATCGCGCGCGCTCGTCGATGAGCATCACGCGGGTTGTGCGGCTGGTTTCGAGTAGCGCGGCGGGGCAGTTGCTGTGCGCGCGGCGCACGGTCGACGCATGGCTGCGCGCGAAACGTTGCATCAGACGTTCGACGGCTGACCCGGTGTACGGTCCGTCTTCTTCATCGCTACGGCTTAACGCCGAATTCAAAGCGGCAGCGAACGTTTCGGCGCGCGTATCGCGCAGCGGTACGACGAACCACGACAGTAAAGGTGTGCCCGATGGCCCGCGCGACCAGACAGGACCGGGCCAGGTGGCATCGACACGTTGCTTCATCTAGCGCAGCGTCTCGAGAAAGCCGTCGACGTGTTCGAAATGTTCTGCCCACGTGGGCTCGCGAAAGTTCTCGATACGCTTCAATTGAGCATCACGCTCGGGACTATTCGCGCGAGAGTAGGCCTGAATGCGAGCAAGCCAACCCGGACCGTCCAGTGGATCGAGGTACTCGGGAATGTTGTCGGCGATTTCGTGGAATACATCCAGATCGCTTGCGAGTACCGGTACTCTGAGTGCGAGTGCTTCGGCGAGCGGCATGCCATAGCCTTCGACAAACGAAGGGAACAAGAGCGCCTGAGCGTGTTGCAAATAGGCATGCAACTGCTCGTCGGAGCAGTGCGATTCTTCTATCACGACGCCTTTCAGGCTATCGCAGCGCTCCAGCATGTCGACGACGTTCTCGCACTCCCAACCACGCCGGCCGATCACGACGAGTTTCGGGGCGGTCGCGCCGAGTTGTTCGACGAGACGGCGCCATACGTGCAGGATGAACCAGTGGTTCTTGCGCGGCTCGATCGTGCCGAGCATCACGAAGTAAGGCGTGGGCAATGGACGCGGTGCAGGAGGGCGTTGCATGACGCCGGAGGCCAGACGTGCGACCACGCAGGGCGGTTGTTCGAGGCCGGCGCGTTGCGCTTCGGCCGTGAGCGAGTCGAGCGTGGCCTGCGAATTCATGATCAGTCCGCTTGCCCGATTTAATGCTGTGTGCATACGGCGCCGATGAATCGAATCGATGCCGGGGCGACAATATTCTGCGTGTGTCAGCGGAATCAGATCGTGAACCATGAATACGGAGCGAATCTGGCGCCGTGTCATTGCGTCGTAATAACGGTCGAATTCCATGCCGTTGTGACTGGTGTGCAACAGGATTCCGCTAAGCCTTGTTTCTCGCAGGCGATTTAGGCAGGCGCGCGCGATTAGCGCGCGAATTGCATTCCGATTTCGAGTGGACGCGAGAAGCCATGCAAACGTTTGCTGCGAATCCCGTTCACTCAACATCGTGGAAAAGCCGCGCTCGCTAAGAATGGCACGTGATTTAGCGCCGTATTTTTCAATGTAGGCGAGGCCGACGCGATCTACGCCGGTGGGCAAAAGCCCGTCAAATAGGCGCGTAAGAAGACGTGTGACGTCGAGAAAGAGGGTTGACACGTGAGCGTAGAACGGTTTTGGCGGTTTTGTTATCTGGCGCGCAGAACTTTTTTTCGTGCTTCTGCTAATCATTTTTCTCGAGAACGCGCCATTCTACCCGAGTGCATGAGACAATCCGCGCCAAAGTTTTACTTACTAACTCTTGCTAACTGTTGCAATAAATGTCGCGTCTGTCTAGTCGTATGGTTTTTGCCGCAGTCGCCTTTGGGGCGGTCTCGCTGAGTGGTTGCTCGAGTATTCCGACTTCGGGGCCCAGTACTTCACAAATAAACAATGCCGGCGCTGCCGCCAATCCGGCGGGGATCCAGATTGTCGATGTGACGGATGAGGTCGCGCGCAAGCTCTTTGCGGAGCGCAGTATCGGCGACTTCTCGGCTACGTTGGGTAATAGCACGACGTTCCAGCAGCAGCTTGGCGTAGGCGACACGATCGAGGTATCGATCTGGGAAGCGCCGCCCGCCACGCTGTTCGGCGCCGCGCAAATCGATTCGAAGGGCGGTACGACCAATGCACGTGTAACGGTTCTGCCCGATCAGACTATCGACGGCGACGGCAAGATCAATGTGCCTTTCGCCGGCGAATTGAGAGCCGTGGGCCGTACGCCGACCCAATTGCAGCGTGATATCACGGCGCGCCTGAAGAACATCGCGCACGATCCGCAGGTCCTGGTGAAGCTCTCGCGCAATGCGACGTCGTACGTCACGGTGGTGGGCGACGTGGCGAGTAGCAACCGGATGCCGCTGAGCGCGCGTGGCGAGCGTCTGCTCGATGCATTGGCGACTGCCGGCGGCGTCAAACAGCCGGTCGACAAGATCACGCTTCAGGTCACGCGTGGCGACATCGTGGCGTCGCTGCCGCTTGAAACGGTGATTCGCGATCCGCGTCAGAACGTGCCGCTGCATGCGGGCGACGTGGTCACTGCATTGTTTCAGCCGTTTAGCTTTACGTCGCTGGGTGCGACCGGCAAGAATCAGGAAATCAATTTCGAGGCGCAAGGCATTACGTTGGCGCAGGCGTTGGCTCGCGCGGGTGGCCTGGAAGATTCACGGTCGGATGCACAGGGCGTGTTTATTTTCCGGCTCGAAGACGCAAAAGCATTGCCGTGGCCGAATACGCCCGTGCGCACTACCGCGGATGGCAAAGTGCCGGTGGTTTATCGCGTGAACCTTCGTGACCCGAATTCGTTCTTCGTCGCGCAGAGTTTTATGATGGATAACAAGGATCTGCTGTACGTGTCGAATGCGCCGATCGCCGAGGTGCAGAAGTTCTTGAATGTGGTGTTCTCGGTGGCGTATCCGGTGATTACGGGGGTTCAGACGTTTAAGTAACGACGGGTCCCGTGCGCAGACCTAAGAGAGAGCGGCACGGGTTGTTGAAAATGCGAAACGAACGGCCGTTTCTGCACTGTAATGCAGACTAATTAAATAAAGAAAGGGCGAAATGAAGCGCGTTGTCGCAATCGATGGACATAACTTGGCATTGCAGCGGGGGACGGGCGTGGCCACTTACGCCAAAAATCTGGCTGACAACATCAAAGAAGCTGGCTGGGATTCGTGGAGCCTGTACGGTGGCCCAATCTCGGCCAGTCAGACGCCGCTAATGCGTGAAATCTCGTTCTTCGATTACCTTGGCGGCACAGCGCCAAAAAAAGGCTGGGTTTCGGATGCCTACGCGCAGACCAAAGAGCTGTTTCGTGCGCCTTTGGGATACAAGGTCATCGATATCCCGACGACAGGAAAAGTAGAGGCGCGTCGTTTTGCTGGACGGTTGCCGGAAGAATCGAAAATATTTAATGTTGAAAATCTATTCAACGTTTCTCGCCGTTATTTCAAAAAATATAACAAATTTCTAAGGGTTCGTTTTTCGGAGCCACCGGACGTCATGCATTGGACCTACCCTTTGCCTATCAAAGTGGTTGGCGTTCCGAATATCTATACCATTCACGATCTGGTGCCGCTACGCCTTCCATACACAACGCTCGATAACAAGCGGTACTACCATCGCTTAATAAAAGGCTGTATCGAAAACGGCAAGCACATCTGCACAGTTTCTGAAAAATCTAAAGAAGACATCCTTCGTTTGTTCGAGGTGCCTGAATCCAAAATCACGAATACGTATCAATCGGTAGAAACTAGTCTGGTGGCGGGCACCAAGAGTCAGAGTGAGGCAGAATTGGAAGTCGCCGGTATCTATGGCCTTGCCCCGCAGAGTTACTTCCTTTTCTTTGGGGCGATCGAACCGAAAAAGAACGTCGCACGACTGATCGAAGCATTTCTGTCTGCGCGTCTGGACGCAAAGCTCGTGATCGTAGGCGCAATGGCCTGGAAGTCTGGCGAGGAAATGAAGTTGTTAGATAGCATGCTAAAGCAGCGTGCCGGTTTGAGCGAGCGAATCCAGGTTTTCGATTATGCGCCTCGTCCATTTCTTCTAAGTTTGATTCGCGCGGCCAAGGCGGTCGTGTTTCCGTCGTTGTACGAAGGCTTTGGCCTGCCCATCCTCGAAGCCATGCAGTTGGGCGTCCCGACCCTCTGCTCGACCGAGGGCTCGTTGCCGGAAGTTGCCGGCAATGCGAGTGTGTACGTCGATCCGTACGACGTTGCAGCGATTGCGCGCGGGCTGAAAATACTCGATCAAGATCACGAGGTTCGTCGTCAATTGACGTTGGCGGGCGCCGAGCGGGCAATGATCTTCGACGCGCAGAGCTACCGCACGCGACTGATGAACATGTACGAGAAGGTGATGTAAGCGCGCAGTCGGACGTCGATGCTGAGCAAAATGGCCTCCTAGTTGGAGGCCATTTGACGTCGCAATTATGAATCGATCAGGTCGGCTCTTTGGGCAGACCGAGTTGATCCTCTTCCGTAGCGATTTTTTTGTAGTGCATGGCCAGGCGCCAGAGAGGAAGGGAGGCGATCGAAAGTCGATAAGTTTTGGTCCAATCTATGTAGGACCGTAATTGGGCGTTAAGGCTATCTCGCTGTTCCAGAGATCCCGTAAGTTCGGCACACGCTATGCTGTACTGCTGCGTAGCCTGTTCGAGTGACCGAGACTGTCGCTCGAGTTCGGAGGCCCGGATATCTGATTCAGCCCGAGCGCTGTCTCCGCGAGCAGATTCAACGTCGAGTTCCTGTTTGAGCTTGTCGTGCTGCTCGGTCAGCGTGGCCACCTTCATCTTGGCGGTGGCCAACTCGCGGGCCAAGCAGGCAATTTCCGCGGCCGCGGCTGAGTGTTGTTTCGCTTCTTCCGCCGATGCAACGCGAAGCCTTTCGATCTCCGCCTTTCGATCTGCCAAATCCTTGACAAAATGCGCGTGCTTTTCGCTGAATTGCTGATTTTTTGTCCGTAGATCGTCCCCTCGCGCGACCTCCGCCGTGAGCGTTTCCTGCTGTTGCTGGTGATGTTCACAAAGCGCTATCTGCGCCACGCTAAGCTTTTCGCGTTCAAAGACCGCTTCTGACAGTTCAAGCGACAGACGGGCAGATTCGTTCGCCGCAGCGATTGCTTCGGTTCGAATCTTGTCGTGTTCGCCGATCCAAGTGGCAATTTGTTCGCGCAGTTGATTGCACTCGGCCATGTAGATAATCCGCTCTTCTTCAAATTCCGCGGTTTTGTCAGCGAGCTCCCGGCAAAGCGCCTCGCGATTCTGTTGGAGGATGAGCGCGTCCGCCTGGACTGTGTCGCGCTCGCCGACAAGCTTCGTCAGTTGCTCTCGCAACTGTTCACGATCTGCAGCGGCAACGCTCCAGCGAACGTCCCACTCAGCGCCTTTGGTAGCAAATGCGAGAGCATCCGATTCGCGGTCCTTGTGCGATGTACCCAATTTTTCACCAAGCAGATTCCTCTCGGCTGTAATTGCAGCGACTAGTCCGTTAAGGCGCTCACCCGTAGCAGCAGCGCTATTCGATAGACTTTCCAATTCGAAAGACTTCGCTGCAGACTCTCGCTGCAGGTTTTCCCTTTCGGAAATGGCCGCTGTCAATTCCGCGCGCAAGGCGTCCCGCTCGAAGGCTACGTCCGCTAACTTTTGATTGACACGATCACGATCGGTGACCGCTGCTTTCCATTCGGATTCGAATACGTTGCTCTGGGCAAGAGTTTCGCCTAGTTGGCGTTCTAGTTGTTCACGCAAACAACCTTGCAAACCGTCCCGGGTGTCCTTCACACACCCTCGAAATCTGAATAGCTGTGCGGCTCGTTCAGGTGTCCACTCGGATATGTCAGTGAGCCACTTCACCGGATCACCGGATGTCGTCACCGCTTTTACCAGATCGATGAGTGGATCGATCGTTTTGTCGAGAACTTCATGCGACAGGGTGAGCCTGTTGGTAAGAAAACACAGTACCGATGCAACCTGTTCGTCGCTTAGAACGGGAGCCTCGGCAATTCTGGCCGGGTCGCTTAGGCACCAAGTATTGTATGGCGAGCGTCCAGTGACGATCACGCGCTTTTGAAACAGGAGGCCGGTCATCGCCGAAGTCGATGATATTGTGACCATTCCGTCGGCGCTAAGCAGCATGGGTTCTGAAAGTCCCAACGACAACGTTTGCGGCAGGAAGCGCAGGCGGTTTGTCGCGGCGGCCAGCGCGGCCTCCATGTCTTCGGTTAAACGCTGGCCGCCGTGGTAGGTCGGGACACCAATCCAACCAGGTGGAAGCGCTTGAGCCCACGCATAGAGAAGGTTTTCGAGCTCGATGGGTTGATATGCACCCTCATAGGTCACGGCATCGGTGGGTTGCGTCACGAGCAGAGCGACCGGACCTTCGCGCCGGAACTCGTCTAGCGCTGCGACAACCTGGACGCCGCGCGCATCTGCGATGTGGGCGGTTTGCTTGATCGCTGACAGCAAGCTCATCGCCTCACGGCGAACCTGCGCGGTCAGAGGGAGCGAGCTGATCTCGTCGGCACTCGTTTCCAGCAATGACTTCGTCTGGTGTCCGATCGGATCGAATGCCGTGCGCATGGGATGACCGAGTCGTGGCAACGGAGCTTGCTCGATGCTAAGAATAGCTATCCCGGCGAAGGCGCGTTGAGCAAACGAATTCTGCGACGACATCACAATCAACGTGGGCGCGTACAGTTTGCGGATATCAATGAGCCGCTCTAGCAGTGGATTGCTCTCTTCGGATTGGCTGTATGCTGCCTTGGCATAGCTTCTGCGTTCGTGGTTGAACGCGGCGAGCGTCTCGAACGGATTGATTTCGTAAAGTGTGACTGCTCCGGTGGCGTCGGGATGGGCATCGCTCCAATTTTTGCACGTCGACTCGTTGGCCGTTAGCGCAAATTGCCAGCCTTCTTTTTCGCAGGCGCGTCTGAAGTAGTCCACCCACAGAAAATGGGCGGATATGAGCGACGGTGAATTTCGGAAAATCACTGGCTCGAGGAAAAAAAGTACCCGCATCATTTATCCTTTCGAGGGCGTCGATAGCCGGGGCATGGCCATCATTGAGTAGCGGTAATGTACTTTGGAATTTACCCGTTCGAACACCGTGCCACTGGTTGAGACGTAAATCTCCACACTTCCTCTGCTCTTCACCACCGCAATCCTCTTTCCAATGCCCAGCAGTAATCTACGCGGCCGTGTCGTTGGTCAATGCCGTCCATGTTGGGGATTGAAGCATTTCACGCACGTAGACTTCAAGAGACTCATTCCATGTCGGCATCATGTCGATGCCAAGTGCCTGCAGTCGGGCATTTAATGCCCCTTCATTCGGAGATACCTTTGCGACCCGCGCGAAGGCGGGTCCCGGACTGACCCTGCACGATAAGCCGGAAGCTTCGACGATCGCCGCCACGTACTCAAACCGGCTAGCGACACCTTGCGCGACGACGTTGAAGACTCCAGTCTCTCCAGAATCGACAATCCTCATGACTTGCCGAGCGACACTTCCGATATAGGTCGGGTTGCCCCGTTGAGATGCATCGCTGGTCATTTCGGGCTTGCTGCGTGCTTCGAGTAGACGCTTCCAGACGAAATTTTTGCTCAGCGCCGGTGCACCTCCGTAGAGCCAACCCGTTCGAACAATGATATGACGGCAGCCGCTCTGCACGATCGCGGCCTCGCCGGCCACTTTGTTTCGGTGATGCACCGTGGTTGGGCGCAGTTCATCGGTTTCCAAGTACGGCTCGGTTTTCCAGTCACCATAGCAACCGGTGCTTGAGAAGTGAACCAGCAGTGCTCCAGCTTCACGACACGCCCGTGCCAGAATTCCGGGCAGATAGGTATTAGCCACGACGTCATCGTTTGGATTCTGCTCGGCAGATTCAACGTTGGTAGCCGCTGCGCAATTGATGACGACGGTTGGTCGCGCCGATTGGATCGACTCAACCAGCGCTTTCTCGCTTAACGTTCTGAATTGATCACGATTCAGGTGGGCGAGATCGAAGTCAGCCAGTACGTTCTGGAATGCGCCGCCTAGCAGCCCGCTACCTCCTGTGAGGACGAATTTATTCATCGTGTTTCCAACCAGGCCCACGAAAAGGCTTCAATGTCGCGTCGCTCCGACTCGGAGGGATCGTGTGGAATGCTGGCAAGGTTAAGCAGCAGGTTTGTGTCTTCTCCCAAGCCACCAAATGCGACCCATAGCCCGGGCGAGATGGTCAAGCGCCCATAAGTCTCGGCCGTGCTGGGCCCGAGCCGGAAATCACGGCTCGTATTCGATGCTTCGTCATAGACGCGAACCTGCACCTCCCCACAGGGAACCACGAAGTTGAGCGTCATGGTGCGGTGCAACTTCCAGCCTTTGATTGCGCCTTTTTCTACCATCGAAAAGTAGGCCTCACCGAAGCCAGCAAAACCATGATCAGTCGCCTTCATCCCATGCAGCACATCGCCGCCCGCAGTAACGATCCGCTTCAAAGGAGTGAATAGAATTCCCTGCATTTTGCAATGCTCCTATTGTGCCCAGGTTCTTTGGCGTTCACCCGCAGCGCGCTCGTACTCCGCGATCTGGCGAGTGGTCAGTTCCAATGCCGGAGCGTCCGATTTCTGAACGTCGCGATACCAGACTCCAGTCATCTCCATGCATTCCGCGTAAGATAGATTGGGTTCCCAACGCAGTTCTAGCAATGCTTTGTCAATATTGAGCTTGAGTAGGCTGGATTCCTGGAAAGGGGAGTTATTAGTTACGACGTAGCCTTCGCTCGGATTTTCGAAACCCCAGACTTTGGCCAGCGACGCAAGCAGTTCGAGAACCGTCGCATTCTGTTCCGCGCGCGGCCCGAAATTAAAACTCTCACCGTTAAGTTCTGCTCGATCCACCATCCTGCTGGCTAGCGTCAGATAGCCGCTCAACGGCTCAAGCACGTGCTGCCACGGACGCGTAGCGTTGGGGCTGCGAATCTGGACAGGTTTGTTGTTGCACCACGCGCGAATGCAATCCGCGACAATTCGATCGGCTGCCCAGTCGCCGCCACCTATGACATTTCCGGCTCGAGCTGTCGCCAGACGGACAGGGTGGCCCGGCTTCGTAAAGAACGAGTGAAAGTACGAATTGAAGACGAGTTCTGCCGCGCCCTTGGAGCCGCTGTAGATGTCCTTGCCACCGAGGCGATCGGTTTCCCGATATCCCCAAGGCCACTCGACGTTGTCGTAGGCTTTGTCGCTGGTAATAACAACAGCCACGCACGGCCAATCGGCCTCACGCAGCGCTTCGAGTACGGCCGCCGTCCCCATTGCGTTCACGCCGAAGGTTTCGAACGGTTCCGCATACGAGGTCGAGACGATGGCTTGGGCCGCGAGATGGAACACGAAATCGGGCTTGAACTCGCGGTGCAGGGCTCGGAGGCGCTCAACATCACGAATATCGCCAATTTCGTGGCGGATACTTTTATGAATTGAGGCTGCTTCGAACAGGGACGGAGTCGTAGGAATGCCGTTCGAGTAGCCGCACACGTGCGCACCTAGTTTCGCCAACCATGTCGCGAGCCAGCTTCCCTTGAAGCCGGTATGTCCAGTGATCAGGACCTTGCGGCCGCTGTACGCATTATTGAAAAGGGGCACGTTAAATTCTCCAGCTTTAAGCGTCATTTCCAGCATTTCCACGGGGCGTTGCCTTTGTCCCACAACTCGCGCAGAAAAACGAGATCGCGAACAGTGTCCATACATTGCCAGAATCCGTCATGGCAAAACGCGCTCAGTTCTTTATCTCTCGCAAGCAATTCAAGCGGAGTGCGTTCCAGAATCGTTTCATTCGATTCGATCAAGTCAACAATCTGCGGTTCGAAAACCATGAATCCACCGTTGATCCAACCTTCGCCGATCTGCGGTTTTTCGGTGAAAGTGGTGACCGAAGCGTCATTGATCGCGAGGCCACCGAAGCGGGCAGGCGGGCGAACGGCAGTCAGTGTTGCAAGGCGACGCTGCGCGCGATGGTGAGCCACCAGATCGCTGATATTCACATTTGCCACGCCGTCTCCGTAAGTCGCCATGAATGTGCGATTTCCGAGGAACTGCGAGGCCTGCTTGATACGACCGCCGGTCATGGTTTCCGCGCCAGTATCGAGCAGATGAACCTTCCACGAATCCTTGCCCGAGTCCTGATGCATTGTAATGCCGCCGTTTTCCAGATCAACGGTCAGGCTACCTTGACGGGTGTGGTAGTTCAGGAAAAAGTCTTTGATCTTCTCGCCCTTGTAGCCGAGGCAAATGACAAATTCGTTGAATCCGAATGAGGCATAGTTCTTCATGATGTGCCACAGAATCGGAAAACCGCCCACCTCTACCATCGGTTTGGGTTTGGTTTCCGTTTCCTCTCTCAGGCGAGTTCCCAGCCCACCGGCCAGAAGTACGACGGGAATTTTTTGGTCTTGTTGCATAGCGGATTGATAGCTAATGTTGTTTATAAGAAGCTTGGAAATGCGTGCGCGAATGTTAGATCAGCCGTTTAAGCGCGACGCCGGAAAGCGCGAAGTCTGAATGAGCGCTGACGTGCATGCGGAACTCCACTTTCTCGAGTGCCTCGTGGGCTTCAAATTCAATCGAAAAATTCTTGTCCGAGTCCAGCTTGTGAACAGGTGTCGATTTGACCACTGTGATTTCACCTGCGCTAGCGGTCACGTCGACAGCTGTGTCCTTCAGCGATTTGTAATCTCCAAAGGTATACGAAAGCTTGTATTTCCCTTTATCGAGATTGATGTACGGGCCATAAACAAGATGACCCGCCGACCGATTGGTCAGAATCTGGTTGCCGCTCTTGATGCCAATGGTGGTGCTCAATTGTGAACCATCTCCCGAGTACTGGAATTCTTGCGGGCTGGCAATGTCTTTGAGCAATGTATTTGCCTGACCGCCTTTGGTTCGCGAATGATCGAGATAGATCGAGCCGGCGTCGTGCCAGGAGCACGCAAAGTGATGGCACAAACTGGTGTTTTCGCTCAGTCCGTTCAGAATGAACGGCTGAGCCGGATTACCGGTCGGCGCGAGCGGGGAGAACCAGTCCTGCGGATAGATCTTCGTATTCGCAACGATCACGGGTGCGTCGATGTTCGGAGAGGTACCCATGCCGTCGACGTGATGCCCCTTATTGGCGAAGTACAGTGCAACGAGTTGCGGTGCCCAGAAATAAAAGCCCTTCTTACGCCATGCAGTGAAACTGCCGAAATTCGTGTACAGCTCGCACATGAATTTGCTTATTTCGCTATCGGGCTTCGAAGCCATTGAATGCGCGGTGTACCAGCCGCCTTTCTTCTCGTCAATGCCGATAAAAGCATCATATTCGGAACGCTGTTCGAGTTCTTCGATCAGGCCGCGATAGACGTCTCCGTTGACGATTTCCACGTCGGCGTCCAAATACGATCCACCGAATTCGCGGAGTACATACCATCGGAAGAAGTCAGTCAGAAACGCGTGGTCCCGTTCTGCATGCAGCTTCTTGACGTACGGGTTAATGTCCATCGGCAGGTTCGATGCGTTCCAGTGCATGATCTTGAAGTCAGGCAGTTGCTCTTGCCAGGTGCGCAAGTAAGCTTGGAATTGATCAGGCTTGCCATCGAAGCCAAAATAGATGCGGTGCAATATCTTCAGAGACTTGGTCTTCTCCAATGATTTTGTGCTCCCTACGGCCGGCGCTTTGATTACGTCTAGATCCAACTCGACAGATTTGATTGTCATACGATCAATGTTTTGAACGGACAGCACGACTTCCAGATTTTTTGCGCCATTTACGGAAGTGGAGAATGGCACAAGTAGATCCCGGTCACGGTTGAGCGGAAACGACATTCTTGCTTCATTCAGCGTGTTCGCGCCATTTCGTTCGGTAATCGCAACGTGGGCGGTGCCGTGCAGCGGGAGCGTCGTACATTGGATTCTTGCGACGTAGTTACCCTGGGGCAGGCTTGCGTAGGGACCGTACAGTGCCACGCCGTCGGGAACGTTAACTTCGATGCCGGATTCGGTTTGCACACCGACACGAGTTTGCATCCACGATGCGTCGAAATGCCGGGGAAAAGCTGATGCCTTTGCCAAGGATTCGCGATATTCCGAGAACGTTAGCGCCTGCTCCCGCGCCTTCCTTGAAAACTTGTTCTTCGAGAAATCGACGTTAGAATTGGCAAACATGTGATAGATGCACGTTTTGCCTTCCTGGTAGTCGAGCGTGTCCCCAAGGATCGTGAACTTCGGCGAGAAATAGGTTTGGGGATAAACCTTCGCCCGCGCAGCCACAACGGGGCTTTCCAGGTTTTTGAAGAAACCGTCGTCGGCTACGTTGATGCCCTTCTTCAAGAAGTGGAGTGACATCAGTTGCGGACCTATCAAACCGCGCTTTTCGCGCCACGGCCATAGGTCAGGTAAGCAGTTATCGTACAGATTCTTCATGAATTGCACGAGCTCGGCGCCTTTCTTCGCCGCGAAAGTCTGCGCCGTAGGGTGGCCGTTTTCCTTTTCTTCCACGCCGAAGAACACGTCGTACTCGTCTTGAGAGTACAGATCTTCTATCAAACCATGCAGGATCTTCCCGTCCAGCAATTCGCAATCTGCATCTAGATAGATGCCGCCATATTCGGCTAGCACTTTCCAGCGGAAGTATTCCGACAAAAATACCGGTGCACCGTTATTGAAGGCTGTCGTCGTCCATGCATTTTCGTAGACGTCGAGGTTTGTCATGTTCCAGCGCATGACCTTATAGTCCGGCATCTCCCTCGCCCATGATTCGAGGTAGTGCTCGAACGGATCATGAAAAGGGGAAAAGTTGTCGAAATAAATACGGTGAATAATCTTCGGATTACTCTGTTTCGGGATCGGCATGTTGGCCCTCTGCTGATTGATCTTGTCGACTCAGTATGTAGATCTATTTATAAATGTCCGGCGACTCAGTTCGCCGTCGTGGCTATGCCGCTGGCTTCTATGCTTTCCCCGATGTCGCTTTGGGGTTCAGTCGGGAGGCTCTCGGCGCCGCGATCGGAAGCATGAATAGGTGCGACGCCGTCCTGATAGCAGGTGTAGGCATCGTCGACACTCTCGAAATTGTGAAGTTTTCCATCTATCAGGACGGACGCCCGGTCGCAGTGCTCTCTGATATATCCTGCGTCGTGGCTCACAATGACAAGCGAGCGGTCCTTGCGACGTTCAAACAGTTCATGATGACATTTCGCGTGAAATCGACTGTCGCCGACTGCAATGATTTCGTCGATCAGGAAGCAGTCAAATTCGATCGCCATTGAGATAGCAAAGGCAAGTCTGGCACGCATGCCGGACGAATAGGCTTTTACAGGCTCACGGAGATAATATCCCAATTCGGAGAATTCATGGACGAACGGTTCCGCGACTTTCGCGTCGGCGCCGTATATTCTGCAAATGAAACGCAGGTTATCCATACCGGTAAGACTGCCCTGAAAGGCGCCCCCAAAAGCTAAGGGCCACGAAACGCTCATTCCTCGCACAATGGAGCCAGAAGAGGGCAGTTCAGCTCCACTGATCATGCGAATCATCGTTGACTTGCCTGCACCATTACGGCCCAAAATACCTACTTTTTCGCCTTTTTCGACGCGTAGGTTTATCTTGTCGAGCACTGTGCGGCGACCTTGTCGAGTTCGATAGACCTTTGAGAGGTTTTCCAGTTCGATCATTCCGGCTCCACGCGCATGCTCACATCGCGCACAAGTACGAGACCGATAAAAAGAAGGATTAGATCTGACGTAATCATGTAACTGACATCGTAGTGCGGCTTGATCAGCGTACCGAAATAGCCGCTGCGCAGCATCTCCACGCCGTGCACCATTGGAATCAGGAGGACGAATTTCTGGGCGACAGGGGGTAACCACTCAACCATGAATGGAGCCCCAGACAGGGGAAACAGCAGATAAGCAATTGTGTGCCAGATTCGATCGAGAGTTTCACTTTTCTCGCTCAACGCGCCGACCGTAAATCCGAGGCCCATACCGAGAAATGCCAGATAAATCCAACCGGCAATCATCAATGTGATGTTCTGCGGAGGGGCCATCATACCGAGCGCGACGAAGAACGTCGTTAGGAATATAAGTGACATGGTTGCGCCAGCCACTTCTAGGACAACTCGGGCAAGGAACAGGTCAATCACCCTTACATTGCGGTGATAAAGAAGGCTTTGGTTAGGAAGGATGGCGAGCGCGCATCGATTGGCGCAATTTCGCCAAAGCAGGACGGTCGAATAACCCGTCACTGCGAATGCGGTGATGGGTAGATTGCCACCATGGGTTGCTTTCGCGGCGATCCACAATGCCGTTACGCCAAGGGTGAACGACATCGGTTCGAAGAAAATCCAGAGAAAACCGATGTTATGCCGTCCATAACGGGTCAGAATTTCGCGCATGAGCAGCGCGCCAACCACGCGGCATTGGATCTGGAACGATCGATACAGCGACGTTCTTTGCTTCACCGTCATCTCCTGTTAGTCGCGATGTTCACGCATGCCCGCGAGCAACAGACTCAGAACGCCCCATAGAATCATTCCCAATGCGCACACCTCAAAAATGGACTTCAATCGCTTCGGTTCAATTGCGACGTCCGGTGTGTTCGGTTGAACCAATCTCTCCAGGTAAAGCTGTTTGCGCTGGGCTTCGGCGCGAGAATTTTCCAAGGCGGCCATTGCTGATGCTAGTTGCCTGTCAGCAAACTGCGAGTCGAGTTGCAGACGCGCGTAGGCCGCCGCTTTGCTCGACAGAGAGTTCTTGGCACCTGTCACGCCGCCTGTCGCGGCTTCAATCTGCTTTTGAAGCGTCTCGATGCTGGTCTTCAGAACCGGAATCTGCGGATTTTGCGGCGCGATCGATTGAAGTTGCAGCAACTGCGTCTGGGCGGCAAACATCTGCGTCTGAAGCGCCGTGACCTGTTGCAATTGCAATGCCGACTGCTTTTCCGGATCGAAAACCGTATAGGAATCACGATACGTCGCAAGCGCCGCTGCCGCGTCTTGTGCCTTGCCGGCTGCCGAGTCGACCTGATGCTGCGCGAATTCGACCGTGTCGGTCGCCGCGCGTTCGTTCATGCGGTTGACGAGTCGCTCGCTCATTTCGAGCAGTTTCTCGTTGATGTTTTCTGCGTCGTTAGCGGTATAGCCGCGAACCTGGAGTGTCGTAATAGCCGATGTCGAATCGAAATCCACGGAGACAACGTGCCTGCCGTAATACTTCCACAAGGCTTCGAAGCTGTCGTCGATGCTGCGTGAAAAGTGACTCAAGACGTCGCCATGATTTCCATAGGCCGTGGCAATATAGTCCTTCTGATTCAACTCCTTAAGCGCGTCTCGCGACTGAATATAGTCAATCACCGGGTAGGTATCGTCCTGCGCCCGCGAAAACCCAGTTCCTTGCAGCAACGCCCCCACCACGCTCGTCTGACTCTGCCGTTGCGCACTGCGCACCACAAAACGAGACTCGGACACATAAATATCCGAAGCGATCAACCCAAAATACACAATCGCAATAGTAGTCGGCACGACGACGGTCAGCGCAAAAATGCGGTTGACGCCCTTGATACGTTCGACCAGCCCTTTCTTTTTCCCCGAAGGCGGCAGCGCTTCGTTGTTGCTAGATACTGTTTCCAACGTTTTATCCAAACTGAATAGTTCTTCCAATCCCCATGCTGCCTGACAGGTCTAGCAAAGAGAAGGGCGGGAGCACTCGAAAACGATCTGCAGCCCAATGCGAGCGCAAACGTTTTACGTGAGCCAACACGAATCCTTACGCGATGTTTTTCCGCGACTGAAAACGCGCGATACGCGCGCAGTTCCCTTGCGCAAAACTTAACAATCGTATGCCTGCTCAATAGAGCAAGGGCGGCCGATTATAGCCACCGACTACGCCCCGCGCCATCCACTTCCTCGTCCTTCGAAAAAATTTCCCAATATTTCTAACTCTTTCTTATGTTTTATGCGGTAATGATGTATTCTCCGATGCTTGCTTAAGACCAGCAAGCCACTATTCAAACGATTCCGAGATTTCGGGGGGAAGTCACGTCATCACGGCGTACTTTTGCTCTCGCTCGGGCCGCTTTTCGACGTACTTACATGCACCGCTCCTTTCTCGCCCTGCAAGGCACGGCTTCTCCGTTCTTTAGCCGACTTGCGGTTGCATTGCGCGAGCGCGGCCATGCGGTTCGAAGAATTAATTTTTGTGGCGGCGATCTGGTGTACGCCGGAAATGGCGATGCACAAAATTTCAGCGGACAGGCGAGCGACTTAAGCGACTGGTATGTCAATCAAGTGAAATGCAACAGCTTTACCGACGTCTTAATGTTCGGTGACTGCCGCGACATTCACCGTCAAATGCATCCCATTGCACAAGCCAACGGGTTGCGCGTCCACGTTTTCGAAGAAGGTTATGTCCGCCCGCATTGGCTGACGCTGGAAAAGCACGGCGTCAATGGCCGTTCGCAATTGCCGCGCGACCCCGCCTGGTATCGCGATCAGCGCCGGGTGACGCCACCGGGCCCGCCCGGTCAACCGACCGGCTATAACCTCTACGAACGCGCATTCCACGATATCCGCTATCGCGGCGCGAACACCTTTTTCGCCACGCGCTTTCCGCATTACCGCAGCCACCGTCCGAGAAACGGCTTCTTCGAGTACTCCGGGCTGGCTGCCCGCGCATTGCGTCAACGCCAGCATCATCGCGATTCCGACCAGGTCACGCGCGAGTTGCTGGACGCCGGCCGCGCGTATTACATCTTCCCGCTGCAATTGAATTCGGACGCACAGATAGTGGTGCATTCACCGTTCGACAGCGTGCGCGAAGCCATTGCCAAAGTACTCACTTCGTTTGCCAGTCACGCGCCGGCCGACAGTTGGCTCGTGATCAAGAACCATCCGCTCGACACCGGCCTGATCGATTATCGTCGTCACGCCGAGCAACTCGCGCGTGAACTCGGTATGGCCGAGCGCCTGCGTTTCATCGACGCCGGCCATCTGCCGACGCTGCTCGATCACGCACGCGGCGCTGTCGTGGTGAACAGCACGGTGGGGTTGTCGGCGCTGCATCACCGCCGTCCTTTGATCGCGTTGGGCACCGCCATTTACGGCATGCCAGGCCTCACCTGGCAGGGCTCGCTGGACGATTTCTGGCTGCACGCCGAAGCGCCGGACATGCATCTGTACCAGGCCTTTCTGGACTACGTGGTGCACCACACCCAGATCAACGGCGACTTCTACACGCGCAGAGGTATCGCCATGGCGACGGCCGGCGCGGTACGGCGACTCGAGGCGGCCACGCATGCGTAACAGCGCGCCATGCCACGTCGTCATTACCGGCGCGAGCGCGGGGCTTGGCCGCGCGCTCGCGCATGCGTATGCGGCGCCCGGTGTGGTGCTGGGTCTGATCGGCCGCGATGCCGACCGTCTCGACGCTGTAGCGGAAACTTGTCGCGCGCAAGGCGCGCAGGTCGACGCCGGCCTGATCGACGTACGCGACGGCGCGGCGATGCAAACATGGCTCGACCAGTTCGACGACCGTCATCCGATCGATCTGCTGATCGCCAATGCGGGCGCGGCGAGCACGCTCGCGTCGGCTCAGGATTGGGAAGGGCTGGCGCGCACGGCGGCGATCGTCGACACCAATTTCTACGGCGCGATCCACGCGGCGCTGCCGGTCATTGCCCGCATGCGGCCGCGCAAGAGCGGCCAGATCGCGCTCATCAGCTCGATCGCCGCGCTGCGCGGCATGGCGATTTCACCCGCGTATTGCGCCAGCAAATCGGCGATCAAAGCGTATGGCGACTCGGTTCGCCCGATCCTCGCGCGCGACGGCGTACGCATGTCGATCGTCTTGCCGGGCTTCGTGAAGACGGCCATGAGCGATGTCTTCCCCGGCGACAAACCATTCCTCTGGTCGGCGGAAAAAGCCGCGACGCACATTCAGCGCAAATTGCAGAACGGCCGCGCCGAAATAGCATTTCCTGGTCTGCTGGCGTTCGGCATGCGTCTTCTGCCGTTGCTGCCCGCGGTCGTGGCCGACGCGATTCTCGGCGGCCTGTCGTACCTGCCACGCGAGGAGCGCTGATTGCAAGCGACGCTCGCGCTCAACCTCATCGCCGCCGCCGGTCTCGCGCTTCTGCCCGAAGCGATCGCGTTGCCGCGCGCGTCGTTGCGCCGTTCGCCGGTTTCGTTCGCGCTGCATATCGCTGCTATCGCATTGATTTACTCGTGCCTGCTGCTGATCACCGGTCGCGTGCACTTCTCGGCGTTCGTCGCGATTGCGCTGGTCGCGTTGCTGGCCGGTGTGAGCAATGCGAAATACGCGTCGCTGCAGGAGCCGTTCGTTTTTACGGATCTGAGTCTGTTCAGCCAGTTGTTCTCGCATCCGCGGCTCTATCTGCCGTTTCTCAGCGTGGCGACAGTGGCGGCGATCGTGATCGGCGTCGCGGGGGTGATCGTGGGCTTCATCGCGGAGACGCCGCTTGCGCAACGTCCGGTCGGCGCGCTCGCGTTGCTGGCCTGCGTCAGCCTTGCCGTGGCCTATCTGTGCGCCGCGCGCTTACCGCTCGCGCTGAACCCGGTCGACGACCAGAAGCGCCATGGTTTCTTCGCGGTGTTCGTCGCGTATCTGCTGAACGGTATGCAGCCTTCCACCGCGCGTCGGTTGCAGGACGCGTTGGCCGCGGGTCCGTTCGCGAGCGGCGCGCCGCAATCGGCGCCCGACGTGATCCTGATCCAGAGCGAGTCGTTTTTCGACGCGCGCCGTCTGGCGCCGTCGATCGATCGCGCGATCCTGAAGCACTTCGACCGCGCGCGTCGCGAGTCGGTCCAGCATGGCGATCTGACGGTGCCCGCGTGGGGCGCCAATACCATGCGCACGGAGTTCGCGGTGCTGACCGGCGTCGATCAGCAGCAACTGGGCTACGCGCGTTTTTATCCGTACGCCTTCGTGCGCCGCGCCTGTGCATCGCTGGCCTCGTGGTTCAAGCGCGGCGGTTATAAAACACTGGTGATTCACCCGTACTACGCGGATTTTTTCGGGCGCGACCGGGCTTTCAAACATCTGCAGATCGACCGTTTTATCGACATCAAGGCCTTCGCCGATGCGCCGCGCGCCGGTCCGTATGTGTCGGACATGGCGGTCGCGGAGTCGATCGTCGCCGCGCTCGACGAGCCGCGCAACCAGCCCGCTTTCATCTTTTCGATGACGATGGAAAACCACGGCCCGTTGCATCTGGAGCGGGTCGAGGCCGGCGAGGGCGCCGCCTTCCACGCATTGGGCGACGACCCGCGCTGGCGCGACCTGACCGCTTATCTGCGCCACCTCGCCAACGCCGACGCGATGCTCGGCCACCTGATCGCGGCATTACGCGCGCGGCGGCGCGAGACGGTGCTGTGTTTTTACGGCGATCACGTGCCGGCGTTGCCGCACGTGTTCGTCGATCTCGGGTACGAACCGTCCCGCAGCGATTACTTCATCTGGCGCAATTATGGCGACGCGCCCGCTATCCGGAAAGATTTGTGCGCCGAGCAGCTCGGGCCCGCTCTCGTTCGATCGCTCGAACCGGTGAGGCCTCGTGGCAAGCCGGCGCGCACGCTGTACCCAACAACTGAACAATGACGAAACAGATTGCAATTGTGGGGATGGCTTGCCGTTTCCCCGGCCATGTAGAGAGCCCGGAAGACTTCTGGGCGCTGCTGCGCGACGAAAAAGACGCGGTCACTCAGGTGCCGGCCGACCGCTTCGGCACGGAGTTCTATCAGCATCCGTCGAAGCGCGAAGCGGGTAAGAGCTATACGTTCTCGGCCGGCGTGCTCGACGACGTCGCGGGTTTCGACGCGGCGTTCTTCGGCATTTCGCCGCGCGAGGCGCAGCAGATGGATCCGCAGCAACGGCTGCTGCTCGAACTCGCGTGGGAAACCTTCGAGGACGCGGGCGTGCGTCCGCGCGAGATGGAGGGCAGCAACTGCGCGGTGTATATCGGCGTGGCGAGTCCGGACTACGGCAACCGTTTCGTCGACGACCTGAACGCGGTCGATCCGTATTCGGCGACCGGCAACACGCTCAGCATTGCGTCGAACCGTCTGTCGTATCTGTTCGATCTGCGCGGGCCGAGCGTGTCGGTGGATACGGCGTGCTCGTCGTCGCTGGTCGCCTTGCATCAGGCGTGTCAGGCATTGCAATCCGGCGATGCCGAGATGGCGCTTGCCGGTGGCGTGAATCTGCTGCTGCATCCGTTCGGTTTCGTGACGTTCTCGAAGGCCTCGATGCTGTCGCCGCGCGGTCGTTGCCGCGCGTTCGACGCGACCGGCGACGGCTACGTGCGTTCGGAAGGCGGCGCGCTGGTGATGCTCAAAACGCTCGACCGCGCGCTAGCCGACGGCGACACGATTCACGCGGTGATCGCCGGTTCGGGCGTCAACTCGGACGGCTACTCGCAAGGCGGCATCAGCGTGCCGGGCGCGGCCACCCAGGCGGCGCTGCTGCGCACGGTGTACGACCGCGCGGGCGTCGATCCGCGTTCGCTCGCGTATGTCGAAGCGCACGGCACGGGCACGGCGGTCGGCGATCCGATCGAAGCGCGCGCGCTGATGGAAGTGGCGTCGGCGGGGCGTGAGGTGGACCGTCCGCTGTTGATCGGCTCGGTGAAGACCAACGTGGGCCACCTGGAAACCGCGTCGGGCATGGCGGGCCTGATGAAGGCGATTCTGTGCCTGAAGCATCGCGCGGTGCCGAAGACGCTGCATTTCGAAACGCCTAATCCGGCGATCGATTTTGTCGGCGGTCGCCTGCGCGTGGTGGATCGTCTGACGCCGCTGCGTAGCGACGGGCAGCCGCTGGTGATCGGCGTCAACTCGTTCGGCTTCGGCGGGACGAATGCGCACGTCGTGCTGAAAGAAGCGCCGGGCGCTGTCGCTACGGCGCAAGCGGCTAGCGACACGCACAACGAAACCGGCAACGACATCGCACCGTTGCCGCTCATCCTCTCGGCGCGCTCGGCCGCCGCGCTGCCGGCACTCGCTGAGCGCTATCTGGCCGCGCTGGAGAACGGCACGTCGTGGAACACGCTCGCGTCGAACGCGGCGCATCGTCGGCAATGGCTCAAGTACCGCGCGGTGATCGCGCCGGCCACGTCAGACGAAGCACGCGCGGCACTCGGCGCGCTAATCGCGCCGACGCCGGATCAGACGACGTCGGCACTCGTGCAAGGCGACACACCCGGCGACGACACACGTCTCGCACTCGTGTTTTCCGGCAACGGTTCGCAGTGGGCCGGCATGGGCAAGCAGTTGCTCGAGCAGGAGCCCGTATTCAGCGCCGCGCTCGACGAACTCGACGCATTGTGGTGCGCCGACGGCAGCCCGTCGCTGGTCGCCGCGTTGCGTGAAGGCGTGAGCGCCACGCTGCTGGAAGCCACCGAACACGCGCAGCCGTTGCTGTTCGCGCTGCAGGTCGGCGTGGTGCGCGTGATCGAAGCGCGCGGCGTCGGCTTCGACGTGTGCCTTGGCCACAGCGTCGGCGAAGTCGCCGCCGCGTGGGCCTCGGGCGCGCTGACGCTGGCGCAGGCTGTTCACGTGATCAAGATCCGCAGCCGGGCTCAAGCCGCCACGCGCGGCACGGGCCGCATGGCCGCCGCCGGTCTCGGCGAAACCGCCATGCGCGCGCTGCTCGCGCAACTGGGCGTCGATGCCGATGTGGAAGTGGCGGGCGTGAACAGCCCGCAAGCGGTGACGCTGGCCGGTCCGTTGGACGCATTGCAACGGGTCGAAGCGGCAGTGAAGGAAAGCGGCCGCTTCTTCCAGATGCTGGATCTCGACTACGCGTTCCATAGCCGCCAGATGAATCCGATCGAGCCGGGCGTGCTGCAAGGCCTCGCCGATCTGACGCCGGGCGTGGCGACACGCCGTTTCGTTTCGACGGTGACGGGTGCCGAACTCGCGGGCACGGAGCTCGACGCGCATTACTGGTGGCGCAATATCCGCGAGCCGGTGCGTTTCGGCGACGCCGTCGCGCAGGTCGCGCAAACCGGCGTGCGCCTGTTCCTCGAAGTCGGCCCGCACTCGATCCTGCGCACGTACGTGACGCAAACGCTCGACGACGTCCGCGTCAGCGGCCGCTCGCTGGCCACGCTCAAGCGCCATCACGACAGCGCGCGGATGCTGCAACAGGCGATCCACGCGACGATCGCGAACGGCGCGCGCGTTGACGCGCAACGCTTCGCGCCGATGGGCGCGCGCGTGGCGCTGCCGTCGTATCCGTGGCAGCACGAACGCTACTGGCTCGGCCCGACCGCCGAAGCCTACAACCTGGTTAACCGGCGCCGCGAACATCCGCTGCTCGGCTACCGTCTGCACGAGCATGCGCTCGCGTGGGAAAACCAGCTCGATCCGGCCGGTTTGCCGATGCTCGCCGATCATGTGGTGGACGGCGGCGTGGCGTTTCCGGGGGCGGGTTACGTCGAGATGGCGCTGGCCGCCGCGCGCGTGCATTTCGGCACCGCGAGCTGCGCGGTGGAGAACCTCGAAATCCGTTTGCCGGTGGTGTTCCAGCCGCAGCATTCGAAGCTGTTCCGTTTCACCGTCGACGTTCGCACCGCGAGCTTCACGATCGAAACACGCGACCGCATGTCCGACGAAGCGTGGTCGCTCAACGTCACCGGGCGTCTGCTCGCGAGCGGTTGCGCGCTGAGCGACGATGCCGCGACGAGCCGCCTGCCGGCCGCCACGCTGACCGATCTGTTCGCCCGGCCGGCCATGTCCGGCGCCACGCTGTACGACAACACCACGGCGATCGGCCTGACGTACGGCCCGGCGTTCCAATGGGTCCGCTCGGTGCAGGTCGACGCCGACGCCGACATTGCGCTCGCGGAAGTAGACGTGCCGGCGGTGCTCGCGCAAGCGCCGGCTGACCTCGACGCTTATGCGTTGCATCCGGCCTTGATGGATAGCGGTTTTCATCCGCTGTTCGCGTTGCTCGCGGCGGCGGATCAAAGCGGTCTCGACCATGCGGCGTACGTGCCGGTGCAACTCGGCCGCATCGACTATCTGCGCGGCGACGCGATCCGCTATGTGCTCGCGCGGATCGAGCGGCGCAGTCCGCACTCGGTGGTGGCGTCGTTCGAATTCGCCGACGCGCAAGGCGCGATCGTCGCGCGGCTCGGGGCCTGCCGGTTCCGCCGCGTCGATCTGAAGGGCCGCCGTCAGCAGGCGCCCGCACGCTACACCTATATCGTCGAAGCCAAACCGCTCGCCGCCGATGTCGACGCGCACACGCTGCCTGAACCGGCCGCGTTGCTCGTCGATGCCGCCGCCGCGCTGGCCGGCCGCGAAGATCAGTCGCGCCGCCATGTGCACCTGACCGAAATGCTGCCGCTGCTCGACGTGCTGGCCGGCGCCTACGCGCTGCAGGCGCTCGACGCGCTGAAGGTGTTCGACCACGCGGCGCTGCCGGACTGCGCGCATCCCACGTTGCTCGCGCGGCTCGCGCAGATCGCCGTGGAAGACGGTCTCGCGACGCGCGACGGCGCCCGTCTCGTGCGCGACGACGCGGCCTGTGCGAACCTGCCGGGCATCGACGAACTGTGGCGCGAGCTGATCGCGCAATCGCCGGCGCACGTGGCGGAGTTGACGCTGCTCGCGCATTGCGGCGCGGCGTTGCCGGCAGTCTTGCGCGGCGACGTGAGCGGCGCGCAAATTTTGCCGCCGTCGCGCAGCAGCCTGGTCGAGCATTTCTTCGAAGCCTCGCCGACATGGACCCACGTCAACGCACTGGCCGGCGAGTGCCTGCATCGCGCGATCGAAGGCTGGAGCGAGCCGCGCCGTCTGCGCGTGCTCGAACTGGATTCGCCGTCGAGCGACGTGCTGCAACCGCTGGCGATTCACGTGCCGGTGTCGCGCTGCGATTACACGATCGCGGGCACGCATGAACAATTGAGCGGCTTCGACGCGAGCGGGCATCCGTCGATGCACATCGCCACCATCGAGTTCGGCGAGACACCGCGTCTGTCCGGCATCGAGGCGGGCGAGCGCTACGACCTCGTCGTCGCGAGCCATGTGCTGGCGGCCCAGACCGAGCCGCGCGCACTGCTCGCCGCGCTGCGCGGCTGGCTTGCGCCGGGCGCGCTGGTGGTCGTCACGGAGCCGCGCAATAGCCGCTTCGCCGACATCGTGTTCGATCTCGACGCGGAGGCCGCGCATGCGAACGCGCGCCGGGCGGCCTGGTTGTCGCCGCAAGCGCTGACGAAGCAGCTCGAAGCGGCCGGCTTCGAACAGGTCACGCGACATGCCGAACAACATCTGGATCTGGAAGGCGCGCCGACGCTGATCGTGGCGCGCGAACCGCGAGCGGCCTCGCGCGCCGCCGATGCAGGCAACGTTGCAACGCAGGCGACGCAGGCTCAACCGACGCATTGGTCCTTGCTGTACGCAGCGGATAGCGGTGATAGCGCGTCTGGCGCTGGTAGCGACACTAGCGACACACTGGCCGCCGCACTGCAAGCCGCTGGCCATTCGACGTCGACGACTATCTTGCACACGTTGCGTCACGACATGAGCAAACTGGCCGCACCGGCCGGGCACGTTCATCACGTGGTGTTCATCGCACCGGATCACAGCCTGTCCGCAAACGCGGACGGCGCCGACGTGATGCTCGCGCAGCAGCAGACCACGCTCGCGCTGGCGCAACTGGTGCGCGATCTCACCGCGGTCGCCGGCATCATGCAGCCGCAACTGTGGATCGTCACGCGCGGCGGCGCGCCGCTCGCGGCGCCGTTCGCGGACGCCGCCACGCTGCGTCCCGAGCAGGCGGCGATGTGGGGTTTGGGCCGCGTGCTGGCCAACGAACATCCGGAACTGTCGTCGCGTCTTGTCGACGTTTGCACCGGATGCCGCGACGCGGGCGCGCTGCTGGCGCGTGAACTGCTCGCCGCCGACGGCGAAGAAGAAGTGTTGCTGACGCCGCATGGCCGCTACGTGCCGCGCATGTTGCCGGCCGCGACCGCCGCGTTGCGCGACAAGGACGCTGCGCCGCTGCGCGCGCAGAACGAAGCCGCGGTGCTGGGTTTCGCGTCGCCGGGTTCGTTGCGCAACCTCGAATGGTTCGGTTTGCCGCAGCGCGAACTCGCGCCGGACGAAGTCGAAATCGAACCGGTCGCCACCGGCCTGAATTTCCGCGACGTGATGTACGCGATGGGCCTGCTGTCCGATGAAGCGGTCGAAAACGGCTTTGCGGGCGCGACGATCGGCATGGAGTTGTCCGGCCGCGTGGCGCGCGTGGGACGCGACGTCGCGCGTTTCGCGCCGGGCGACGCGGTGCTCGGTTTCGCGCCCGCGTCGTTCGCGAACCATGTGTGGACCAAGGCCGAGGCCATCGCGCACAAACCCGCGCGTCTCACGTTCGAAGAAGCGGCCACGGTGCCGACCACCTTCTTCACCGCGTACTACGCGCTGTGCGAGCTGGCGCGTTTGCGTCGCGGCGAGCGCGTGCTGGTGCACGGCGCGGCGGGCGGCGTGGGGATCGCGGCGATTCAACTGGCGCGTCATCTCGGCGCGGAAGTGTTCGCGACGGCGGGCAGCCGCGAGAAGCGCGAATTCGTGCGCCTGCTCGGTGCCGATCACGTGTTCGATTCGCGCAGCCTTGCCTTCGCCGATGAAATTCGGGAACGCACGCAAGGCGCGGGCATCGATATCGTGCTGAATTCGCTGGCGGGTGAGGCGATGGTGCGCAGCATCGACACGCTGCGTCCGTTTGGCCGTTTTCTCGAACTTGGCAAGCGCGATTTTTATGAAAACAGCCGGATCGGGCTGCGTCCGTTCCGCAACAACATCAGCTATTTCGGCATCGACGCGGATCAATTGATGAGCGCGTTGCCGGGCCTGACCGCACGTCTGTTCGACGAGGTCATGCAACTGTTCGCGGATGGCGTGCTGCATCCGCTGCCGTATCGCGCGTTTCCGGCCGAACGGGTCGAGGAAGCGTTCCGGCATATGCAGCAGGCGCGGCAGATCGGCAAGATTCTCGTGACCTATCCGGCGGGCACGCCGAGCCCCGCACGCGCGAGCTCGACGGCGGCGGCGTTGCAACTCGATCCGGCGGCGGCGTATCTGATCGTCGGCGGTACGGGCGGTCTCGGTTTCGCCACCGCGCGCTGGATGATGTCGCGCGGCGCGCGCCATCTGACGCTGGCCAGCCGTTCCGGCTCGCTCACGCCGGAGTTCGCCGAAGAAGCCGCGCGCTGGCGTAACGAAAACGGCACCCAGGTGCATGCCGCCGCGTGCGACGTCACCGACGCCGCCGCGCTCGACCTGCTGCTCGCGGATATCGGTCAGCGCGGCACGCCGCTCAAAGGCGTGCTGCATTCGGCGATGGTGATCGACGACGGCCTCGTGCGCAATCTCGACGACGCGCGTTTCGCCGCCGTGCTCGCGCCGAAGCTGGCCGGTGCGTGGAATCTGCACCAGGCCACTCGCACCGCGGCGCTCGATTTCTTCGTGGTCTATTCATCGGCGACGACTTTCCTCGGCAATCCGGGGCAGTCGAGCTACGTGGCGGCCAACAGCTTCCTCGAAGCATTGATCGTGCAACGTCGCGCGGCCGGTCTGGCGGGCACGTATATGGCCTGGGGGCCGCTCGACGACGTCGGTTTCCTCGCACGCAATGCGGAGACGCGCGAAGCGTTGCAGGCGCGCATTGGCGGTTTGTCGATCACGTCGGCGGAAGCGCTGCATGCGCTCGAACGTGCGCTGGTCGACCTCAACGCGGGCGAAGCGGTGGTGCGGCTCGACTGGCAGGCGCTGTCGCTCGGCATGCCGGCGGCGCGCGCGCGCCGTTACACCGAGTTGCACGCGCGCGGCAGTCACGAGCCGGCGCGCCAGGGCGGCGCGCAGATGCGCGATCAGATCGCCGGGCTGCCGTTCGCGGACGCGCTGCATCTGGTCGAGGAAACCTTGCAGGCGCAGATCGCGCGAATCCTGCATATGTCGCCGGAAAAAATCGAAACCGGCCGCTCGATCCTCGATATGGGCATGGATTCGCTGATGGGCATGGAGTTGGGCATGGCGGTGGAAGAGAGCTTCCAGGTCAAGCTCTCGATCATGACGATGGCCGAAGGCGCGACCGTGCATTCGCTCGCGCAACGCATCGTCGAGTCGATCCAGACTCAGGACGAGACGGCAGATAACGGCGTCGCGGCGCAGGTGGCGGCGGTCGCCGCGCAACATGCGCTCGACGTCGGCGCGCATGCGCTGGCCGATGTCGCGGATGCCATGTCGGCGCAAGCCGGCGCGTTGTCCGCATCCACGTCCGCGCCGTCCGGTGTCACGACGGAGCTCGTCTGATGCGCGCGCCGGCCGGCTGGAGCGACCGCGAAGGCACGCTTGCCCGCGAGCTGACGTTGAGCGGTCACGGCCTGCATACCGGCCGTCGCGTGAACGTGCGGATCCTGCCGGGCAACGCCGACAGTCGGCGCGGCATTGTGTTCCGCCGCGTGCAGGACGGCCGCGCGCTCGCGGAACTGCCGGTGAGTCCGACGTTGCGGCGCGGCCAGCCGCTCTGCACGATGCTCGAATCGAGCGACGGTGTGCGGGTGCGTACCGTCGAGCATCTGCTCGCGTCGCTGCTGACCTGCGAAATCGATCGCGCGACGGTCGAGCTGGATGCCGAAGAAGTGCCCATTCTCGACGGCAGCGCGCAGCCGTGGATCGACGCGATCCGCGCGTGCGGCCGGATCGGTTTGCCGCACGCCAAGCGCTTCATTCGCGTGCTGCGCCCAGTGAGGATCGCCGACGGCGCGGGCACCCGCGACGAACGCAGCATCTCGATCGAACCGTCGACTCACTATGAAATGACGGTGCGCAACGACCTGAAGGGCTTCGGCGAACTGCGCTGGGACGGCGCGCTGACGCCCGCGAGTTTCGCCGAGCAGATCGCGCCGTCGCGTTCGTATGGCCGCGTCAAATGGGCGATTCCCGCGATTCTCGCCGGCTACGTGCGCGGCATGCCGATTCTGCGCGGCGCGCGTTTGTCGTGCACCGCCGCGATTGTCGGCAACCGCGTAGTGGGCGGCATGCGCGTGCCCGACGAATTCGTGCGGCACCGCGTGCTCGATCTGGTCGGCGATATGGCCATGGCCGGCGCGCCGTTGCTCGGTCGCGTGAATGCGCTGCGGCCGAGTCACGAAATGAATTACCGGCTGGTTGCCGAACTGCTCGCCACGCCGGATGCGTGGGAGTGGGCCGAATTCACGGCTTGAACATTACCAGCGCACCGCGTGCGGGGTGGCTGGTTACGAGGTTATCGGAACACTATGGGATTGGGCGACAACATCCGCCAGCAACTCGCCGCGAAGGCGTTGATGCGGCAACTGGAACGCGTCTCCGAAGAAGCGCAGACGCCGGGCGCGCCGTTGGCCGCAGTCGGCCCGCGCGCGGTGCAGGACGCCTCGCGTGCCGCAATGTGCAGCTTCGAGACGATGCCCGGTTATCAGCAGGTCGAGATCTTGCGGCAGATGGGCGAAAAATTGCAGGTGCAGTCGCCGTTCTTCCGCGTGCACGACGGCATTGCGGGCGCGACCACGCGGATTGGCGGCGCCGAGTATCTGAACTACGCGAACTACAACTACCTGGGCCTGGCCGGCGATTCGCGGGTGTCGGCACGCGCCAAGGAAGCGATCGACCGTTACGGCACCTCGGCGTCCGCGAGCCGGATGGTGGCGGGCGAACGGCCGGTGCAGCGCGAACTGGAAACGGCGCTCGCATCGTTCTATGAAGTCGACGATTGCGTCGTGTTCGTGAGCGGCCACGCGACCAACGTGACGGTGATCGGCTCGCTGTTCGGACCCGGCGATCTGATCGTGCACGATTCGCTCGCGCATAACAGCATCGTGCAGGGCGCGCAGTTGAGCGGTGCGAAACGCCTGAGCTTCGCGCACAACGACTGGCAGGCGCTCGACGCGCTGCTCGCGCGCGTGCGCCACGACTACCGGCGTGTGCTGATCGCGATCGAAGGGCTGTACAGCATGGACGGCGATATTCCCGATCTGGCGCAGTTCGTCGATATCAAGCGGCGCCATGCAGCGTTCCTGATGGTCGACGAAGCGCACTCGCTCGGCGTGCTCGGCGAGCATGGCCTGGGCGTGCGCGAACAGTGCGGCGTGGCGAGCGGCGATGTCGATATCTGGATGGGCACGCTCAGCAAAACGCTGGCGGGTTGCGGCGGTTTTATCGCCGGCTCGCAGGCGTTGATCGACATCTTGCGGCATCTGGCGCCGGGCTTTCTGTACAGCGTGGGTCTCGCGCCGTCGCTCGCGGCGGCTTCACTGGCCGCGCTGGAACGTCTCGTTGCCGAACCGGAGCGGGTGGCGCAATTGCGCGCGCGCGGCCGGCAGTTTCTCGACGAAGCGCGCGCGGCAGGACTCGACACCGGCAAGAGCGCGGGCTACGCGGTCGTGCCGATCATCACCGGCAGCACCTTGAAAGCCGCGCAATGGGCCAACGCGATGTTCGCCGACGGCATCAACGTGCAGCCGATTTTCTATCCGGCCGTCGAAGAAAAGGCGGCACGTCTGCGGTTTTTCATCTGCTCGACGCACGAGCCCGAGCAGATCAGCCGAACCATCGCGGCGCTCAAGCGCCTGCCTCGCTAGAGAGAAGCCATTCCGCCATGCACGCCGTACAAGCCGACCGTCCCGACCTTGGTATGCCACCGCGCGAGCGCGTCTCCGCCGCGCTGAGTTTTCGTCCCGCACGGCCTGACGACGCCGACGCCTGCGCGCCGCTGATCTTCGCTTCGGGCGTGCGCGAGTTCGGCTTCTTTCTGGGCGAACCCGCTGCGACCTGCATCGATTTTCTGGGCTTCGCGTTCGGCTCGAAGCAGGGCCGTTTTTCGTACCGGCGTCACCGCGTGGCCGTGGACGGCAACGCCCGGGTGGTCGCGGTGCTGGCCGTGCACGACGGTCGCAGAACCTGGCTCGACGATCCGCACGTCGCGCTGATGCTGCTGCTGTTTTTCGGCATCCGCCGCACGGTGCGCATGCTGTTGCGCGGCCTTACGCTGGAGAGCGAATTGCCCGCGCCGAAGTCGTCGCAGACGCTGATCGCACATTGCGCGACGCACGAACAGGTGCGTGGCACGGGGCTGTTCAGCGGGCTGTTCGCCGACGCACTGCACGCCGGCTCGCTGGAACGCGACGGCGGCCGGCAGGTTGTGCTGGATGTGCTGGTCAGCAATACGCGTGCATACGCTCTGTACCGGCGGCTCGGGTTCATCGAGTTGCCGCGCCGTGCACCGGTTTCGCCGCGCCTGCCGCGCGAACTCGAATCGGTGCGGATGCAGTTTGTCGGCAGAGGCTGAGCGGGCGGTTCGACTCCCCCAGTTCAGCGGATTCAGGAATCAATAAGCCGCAGCGCAGGCGGCGCCATGACGGGTTGAGAGGTCTGTCTGGCGTTAGCGCTGTGGGACGAAGGTTTCACACCTCAATAAAAATACGTAGGAAGGGTAAGAGCATGCAGATTCATCCGGTGATTCTTTGCGGTGGAAGCGGCACCCGGTTGTGGCCGATGTCGCGTGGCGGCTATCCGAAACAGTATTTGAAGCTGACGGGCGACAACACGCTGGTTCAACAGACCGTGATGCGCCTGCGCGGCGTGGCGGACATTGCCGCGCCGATCGTCGTCACGAATAATGACCAGCGTTTTCTCGTGGCCGAACAGTTGCGTCAGGTGAACGTGGCGGCCTCGGCGATCGTGCTCGAACCGGCCAGCCGCAACACGGCGCCGGCTATCGCGATCGCGGCGTTGCTGGCGCTGCGCGATTCGCCCGAGTCGCTGCTGCTCGTGCTGCCGTCCGATCACGTGATCGCCGGTGAAGCTGCGTTCGTCAAGGCCGCCTCGGCCGCGGCGCAGATCGCCAAAGACGGCTTCCTGGTCACGTTCGGCATTACGCCGACCGAGCCGCATACCGGTTACGGCTACATTCGCACGGGCGCGAGTCTCGCCGACGGTACGACGGCTTTCGCGGTCGACTCGTTCGTCGAAAAGCCGGATGCCGAGACGGCCCAGCGTTTCATCGCGCAAGGCGGTTACTACTGGAACAGCGGCATGTTCATGCTGAAGGCTTCCACCTACATGGAAGAGCTGCGCCGCTTCGAACCGGAAATCGCGTTGCAGGCCGAGCTTTCGCTGAAGGCCGCGCAGCATGACAACGACTTCGTGCGTCTGGACGAAGCGACCTTCTCCGCAAGCCCGAACATCTCGGTCGACAACGCGGTGATGGAAAAGACCCGGCGCGCCGCCGTGGTGACCGTGTCGGATCTCGGCTGGAACGATATCGGCTCATGGACCGCGCTGGCCGACATTGCCGAGCGCGACGCGCAGAGCAATGCGCTGTTCGGCGACGTGCTGACCGATGCCGTCAGCAATTCGTACATTCGCGCCGAGCACCGCCTGGTGGCGGCGATCGGTCTGGACAACGTGGTGATCGTCGAGACCGCCGACGCGGTGCTGGTTGCGCATCGCGATCAGGCGCAAGACGTGAAGAAGATCGTCGCGCAGTTGAACGCGATGGGCCGTCACGAGTCCGTCACCCACCGCCGCGTGGTGCGGCCGTGGGGCTCGTATGAAGGCATCGACAGCGGCGACCGCTTCCAGGTCAAGCGCATTGTGGTGAGCCCGGGCGCGCAACTGAGTCTGCAGATGCATCATCATCGCGCGGAACATTGGATCGTCGTGAAGGGCACCGCGCTCGTGACGAACGGCGACAAGGAAATCGTGCTGACCGAGAATCAGTCGACCTACATTCCGCTCGGCGTCACGCACCGTTTGCTGAACCCGGGCAAGATTCCGCTCGAGCTGATCGAGGTGCAGTCGGGTGCGTATCTCGGCGAGGACGACATCGTTCGTTTCGAAGACACCTACGGCCGCGTGCCGAAGGCTTGAGGATTGATACTCGACACTCGACACGAGGATTGACCTGTGCGGGTACAACGCGTTAGCATCGACTCCATGACCGCTTCTATCGTTTCCCTTCCGTCTGCTTTGCGCGCATGCTGTCGCGGCCTGCCGAGGGGAGCTTGCGTCTAGCGAGTCGATCTGTACACGTCCGCATCCCTGAGGCCACCCGTCACACGACCGGTGGCCTTTTTGTTTTTTGGTCCGCTGATTTTGCTGATGCAATCGCTCAGCGCTGAAGGAAACCCCTATGCCGCTCGCTCTCTACGACACCTGGTCGCGCACGTTGCGCCCGTTCACGCCGCTTCGACCGGATCACGTCGGCCTGTATTGCTGCGGCCCGACCGTGTATGACCACGCGCATATCGGCAATCTGCGGACCTATGTGTTCGAGGACGTGCTGCGCCGCGCGTTGGTGCAGAACGGCTACACCGTGCGGCACGTGGTGAATATCACCGACGTCGGTCATCTGGTCTCCGACGCGGATGACGGCGAGGACAAGATGGAGAAGGGCAGCCGGCGCACCGGCGAAACGGCATGGGCCATTGCCGAACGCTACACCGCGGCGTTCCAGCACGACTGGCGCGCGTTGAACCTGCTGGAGCCGACGCTCTGGTGCCGCGCGACCGATCATATCGCCGAGCAGATCGACTTCATTGCCGAACTCGAGCGTCACGGCTACACGTACCGCACGGCGGACGGTATCTACTTCGACACAGCCAGGCAGGACGATTACGGCTATCTCGCGCGGCTCGACATAACGGGTCTGCAAGCCGGCAAGCGGGTGGCCGTGGGCGACAAGCAGCGCGCGACGGACTTCGCGCTGTGGAAGTTCAGCCCGCCCGGCAGCACGCGGCAGATGGAGTGGGAAAGTCCGTGGGGCGTCGGCTTTCCGGGTTGGCACATCGAGTGTTCGGCGATGTCGGCAAAGTATCTCGGTCCGTGGTTCGATATTCATTGCGGCGGCGAAGATCATATCGCCGTGCATCACAGCAATGAAATCGCGCAGACCCAGGCGCGCCACGGCACGCGGCTCGCCAACTTCTGGCTGCATGGGCATTTCCTGATGCTCGACGCGGGCAAGATGGCGAAGTCGGGTGGCGACTTCGTGCGCTTGCAGACCTTGATCGAGCGTGGCGTCGATCCACTGGCTTATCGCTACCTGTGCCTGGGCGCGCACTACCGCAGCAGTTTGCGGTTCAACATGGAAGCGCTGGATGCCGCGCAAGCCGCGTTGGACCGCTTGCGTAAGGCGTATCGGCAATGGCCTGAGGGTGGGGCGCCGGACGCTGAAGCGGTCGCGCGTTTCAACGCCGAGGTCGATCAGGATCTGAACCTGCCGCGCGCGCTCGCTGTGTTGTGGGACGTGGTGCGAAGCGATCTGCCGGCCGCCACGCGACGGGCGACGGTGGATTGCTTCGACCCGGTGCTCGGGCTGCGGCTCGCGGACTGGCGCGAGGACGTGGTGACGATTCCCGCCGGGATCGCGCGGCTGGCCACGCAACGCGACGAGGCGCGTGCCGCGAAAAACTGGAGCGAGGCGGATCGTTTGCGTGAGCAGTTGCGTATCGAGGGCTGGCAGATGGAAGACAGCGCGAACGGACAGGTGCTGCGCCCGCTCGACTGAGGGCTCACGCGGTTGAGTTCGTCGGACGGCGAAGCGGTGCATCTGAGCGATCTGGCGGGGCGCATGGTGATCCACGCGCACCCGTGGAAGACGCCGGGCAGTGAGCGCTGCCGTTTGGTACTGGCGCAATTCTGTGCACAATGAGTGGAAGCATGCGCGCTCGCGCATGCTTCGCCGATACCCGTCAGCCAGAAAGGAGCACGCATGAGCCAGCTTAAAGCCGTCGATTACGCCGCGGCATCGCCCGAAGTCAAAGCCGTGTACGACGACATCAAGCAGACCCGTCAGGTCGAGGACGTCAACAATTTCTGGAAGTTCATCGCCCATCATCCGCCCACGCTCGCGCGCACCTGGGACAGCTTGAAAGACGTGATGGCGCCGGGTGCGCTCGATCCGCTGATCAAGGAATTGCTGTACGTCGCGGTGAGCGTGACGAACAACTGCGGCTACTGCGTGGCGAGCCATACGGCCGCCGCGCGTCGCGCCGGTATGACCGACGAGATGTTCGGCGAACTGCTGGCCGTGGTCGGCATGGCGAACGAGACCAACCGGCTGGCGGTGGGATACCGCGTGCCGATCGATCCGGCGTTTGAATAGATGAGTAGAGGCTTGGGCAGGCGTTCGGGCAGGCGATTGAATGCGTATTGATGCCCACTTTGACGTGCGCTTCAACGCTCGCTCTTGACGCTCGCTTTTAACCCCTGCTCTTAACCCCCGCTCTTAACCCCGTTAAGCCCCGCGCCATCCCGCAAGCAGCGCCGGCAGTTCGGCCATGTCGCGAAACACCTGCACCGCGCCGACGCCATGCAGCGCGGTCACGCTGCTATGGCCGAGTTCCTGCGGGCAATAGCCGAACACGGTGGCGCCGGCCGCGACGCCCGCGGTCGCGCCCGTCACCGTATCTTCCACCACCGCGCAACGCTTCGGGTCTACGCCCAATCCGGCGGCCGCGGCCAGGTAAACATCGGGAAACGGCTTGTTGCGCGGCGTTTCGTGACCGCTGAAAACGCGTCCTTCGAAGCAGTCGAGAATGCCCGCCTTGACGAGCTGCAACTCCACCTTGATACGATCCGCGCCGGACGCCACCGCGATGCGTCCATTCAACGCCGCATGCAGCGCCCGCACCGCCGACGCCGAGCCGGGAATCGCCACCAGTTCGCGCTCGAGTGCCGCATTGCGCCGCGCGCGAAACTGCATCAGCCACTCAGGGGTAATCGCGACGCCGGTACGCGCTTCGATCAGCGCCGCTTCGTCCCGAACCGCCTTGCCGACGAAAATGCGCATGGTTTCCGCCACGCTCAACTGCCAGCCCAACTCGCCGAGCATCTCGCACAGCACGCGGTTAGTAATCGGTTCGGAGTCGACGAGCACGCCGTCGCAGTCGAAGAGTACGGCGTCGAAAGGGAAATCGGCCATCGGGGCGTGTAGAGAGAGGAGGTGGGGAAGCGGGAAAGCATACCTCACGGGTGGGCGATAACCCTTCATTTGCACAACGCCTGCTGTCATCGAGCCGACAGTGGCCCGTGAATCACACAGTCGGTCAGCCCATCTTCCACGTCATCAAACTTCCTGCCAAACAAAGCGACGGATTTTTCCCGCTGCCGCGTTCAACCAGAAACGAAGCCGCTTCTGACTTCGCCTCTTAGGGAGAAACCAACATGACATCGACCAAACCGGTCCGCCTGCTGAGCTCGGTGATTCTCGCCACGTTGACCTGTGCCGCCACGTTGACGGCCGCACCGGCCTTCGCGCAAGCCGTGATCGTCGCGCCGATGGCGCCCCCGCCGCCGCGCGTCGAAGTAATGCCGGCGCCGCGTAACGGCTATGTGTGGGATCAGGGCCGCTGGCGTTGGGACCATGGCCGCTACGTGTGGGTGCGGGGCCATTGGCAACCGGTGCGCGTCGGTTATCACTGGGTGCCGGGCCATTGGGTGCAGCGCGGTCCGAACTGGCGCTGGGTCGAAGGCCATTGGGCATGATCCCCGTGTGCGCCGTGGCAACCCACGCTATGAGGGCTTCGGCGCGCCTGAACGCTTTGCATGATTGAACCAGGCAACTTGCCATGAAAACGCTCGTGATAATTCTGCTGGCGACGACGCTCGCCGGCTGTGTGGTCTACCCGGCGCGGCCGGCGGTTTATCGTCCGGCAGTCGTCGTATATTGATCGGGGCGATGCAATCGTCGGCAGGCACAGCAGTACGCAGTGAACGCCCCGCGATTTCGTTATCCGCGCGCGGCTTGCAAACCGCTGCGCGCCCAACCCGAGGTGAGAAGGTGAAGCCAACGTGAGCAGCATCAGAAGGAGTGGCGGCAAGTGAACGACCTTCGTCCGACGACGCGATCCGCGTGGCCGGCGCAACCCCGGCCGCGACGGCCCGGGCCGCCGGGGCCAACGCGATCCGCGCGACGCAGCCGGCTCGCCGCGGGGAGCGTCACGCCTTGAGCGAACGCGATCCCGACGCGGAACTGCTTGAACAGGTCGGCCGGCAAGATCCGGCCGCCGTGCGTTCGCTCGTCGCGCGTAAATTGCCGCGCCTGCTCGCGCTCGCCACACGCATGCTGGGCGATCGCATGGAGGCGGAAGACGTGGCCCAGGAGGTGTTCGTGCGGATCTGGAAGCAGGCGTCGCGCTGGCGCGAAGGCGAAGCGAAATTCGACACCTGGGTCCATCGCGTCGCGCTCAATCTTTGCTACGACCGTTTGCGCGGCCGGCGCGAAGATCCGTACGACGAGCTGCCGGACGAGGCCGATCCCGCCGCGCTGCCCGATGCGCAACTGGAAGCGCGCGCTCAGGACGAGCGGGTGCGCACCGCGCTCGCCGCGCTGCCGGCGCGGCAACGCGAGGCGCTGGTGCTCAACTACTACCAGGAAATGTCGAACATCGACGCTGCCGCCCTGATGGGTATCACCGTCGATGCGTTGGAAAGCCTGCTGGCACGCGCGCGCCGCAATCTGCGCGCTCAACTGGCCGGCAGCGGCCTTAGCAAGGACACATCATGACGCCCGAAAGATTTCATCAGATCGTCGAGGCCTATGGCGCCGATGCGCGCCGCTGGCCGCAAACGGAGCGCGCGGCGGCGCAGGCGTGGGCCACGTTGCACCGCGCCGAAGCCGACGCGTTGCTGACCGAGGCCGCCGGCCTCGATGCGTGGCTCGCCGCCGACAAGGTCGAGCCGCCGGGCGCGGCGCTGCGCGAGCGGGTGATCCGCAGCGCGCCGGTGCGCCAGCCGGCCGCGCCACGACGCTGGTGGTGGTCGGGCGCGGCGGTGGCGGGCGTCGGCCTGCTGGGCGGCGCGGCCGGCGCGTTCGCCGTGTCGTTCTTCGTGCTGACCGAATCGGTGCCGCCGGTGCATGAGTCTTCTTATTTAACTTCGAGCTTCGGTGGGACCTCCGCCGATTGGAGCGGCGAATGAACGGCCGGTCATTGAAATTCGTGCTGGCGGCGTCGCTGGTGGTCAATGTGTTTCTGTTCGGCGCGATCGTGGGCGGCGCGTATCAGTGGCTCGCGGCGCATCGCGCGACGGCGGCGGTGACGGCGCAGCAGCGCGCGCTGCGCTTCGCCGCCGAGCCGTTGTCCGCCGAGCGGCAGCAGGCCTTTATCGCCGGCTTGAAGCAGGCGCGCCGCGACGGGCGCGACTTTGCCCGCGAGGGTAAGGAAGGGCGTCGTGAAGTGTTGCGCCTGCTGGCCGCGCCGCAGTTCGATCGCGCGGCGCTGGACGCGGCGCTCGCCCGCACGCGCGCCGCCGACAGCAATCTGCGCGCGAACGTGGAAGGCAGCGTGGCGGATTTCGCGGCGACGCTGTCGCCCGAGGAGCGCGTCGAGTTCGCCGACAGCCTGAAGGTGCGCGGTCAATGGCGCGAAACCGCGCCGGCGCCGAAGAAGAAGCCGCCCGATCAGCCGAACCAGGCCAACTCGCAGAACCCGCCGAACCCGACTTCGAGCGGATCGTCGGCGAATTAAAACGGCGTCACACGCGACGGATTTTCACGCGCGGGCCGTTTAAACCCTATCGAACGCCGAAGAGGATGGTATGGCCAACTCACCGAACCTGAATGCCGCCGCGATTGCACTGAATCGCTTCGGCCTGGGCGCGCGGGCCGACGACACGCCGCCCGCCGACCCGAAGGGCTGGTTGCTCGCGCAACTGGAGCAGTACCAGCCGCGGCCGGCCGCGTGGGCGAGCCAGCCGAACTCGGTGGCGCTGTCCACCGAGTTGCTGCAGGAGCGCATGGAGCTCAATCAGCAGAACCGCCAGAATCCGGCCGCCGATGCGGCGGGGAATCAGACGCCAAATCAGACGCCAAATCAGGCAAATGCGCAGCCCGCACCGCGACCCGGCGCGCAAGCCAGGCTCCAGCAGAATGCGCAAACGGCGGCGCAGACCGACGCAACCAACCCACCGCAAGACGCCGCTCAAACCGCCAAACAAGCCGAACGGAAAGCCATTCGCGGCGAAATACTCGACCTGTACCGCTCATCGGTGAATGCGCGGGTGGAAAGTGCGTTGACCACGCAGACGCCGTTCGTCGAGCGGTTGGTGCATTTCTGGGCCAATCACTTTGCCGTCTCCACCGAAAAGCCCGGCGTCGCCGCGCTGGCCGGTTCGTTCGAAGCCGAAGCGATTCGCCCGCACGTGCTCGGCCGTTTCGAGGACATGCTGGTCGCGGTCGAACGTCATCCGGCCATGCAGTTGTTTCTCGATCAGACGCGTTCGGTCGGACCGGACAGCATGGCCGCGCTGCGCGCCGAGCAACGCAATCCGGAGCGCAAACGTGGGCTGAACGAAAATCTCGCGCGCGAAATCATGGAGCTGCACACGCTCGGCGTGCGCAGCGGTTATAGCCAGGACGACGTCACCGAATTCGCTCGCGCGCTGACCGGCTGGAGTCTCGCCGCCGGCAGCGGCAAAGGCGCCGGCGGCAACGCGCGACGCTTCGGCGCGCAGCCCGACGCCGCGCCCGGCACGTTCGTGTTTCGCGCCGCGCTGCACGAGCCGGGCTCGCGAACCATCATGGGTCGCCGCTACGACCAGCCCGGCGAACAGCAGGCGCTCGCGATCCTGCACGACCTCGGCGCGGCACCGGCCACCGCGCAGCATATCGGCGGCAAGCTGGCGCGACATTTCGTGGCCGACAATCCGCCGCCCGGCGTGACGGAGCGGCTTGCCAGCGCGTTCGAGCGCAGCGGCGGCGATCTGCCGACGGTCTATCGGGCGCTTATCGACAGTCACGAAGCGTGGTCGCCCACGGCCGTGAAGTTCAAGACGCCGTGGGAGTGGACCATTTCGTCGATGCGCGGGCTCGGCTGGCAGGACCTCGGCAAGCTGCAGACCGCGCCGATTCTCACGCAACTCGGCCAGCCGGTCTGGCGGCCTGGCTCGCCCGCCGGTTACGACGATATCGCCGCGAGTTGGGCCGCGCCCGACGCGCTGGTGCGCCGGGTGGAAATGGCGCAGCGTTTCGCGTCGCGGGTGGGCGACCGGCTCGATGCCCGCTCGCTCGGTCAGACCTTGACGGCCGGTTCGCTCAGCGAGCCGACCGCGACGGCGGTGTCGCGGGCCGAGAGTGCCTCGACGGCGATCGCGCTGTTGCTGGTGTCGCCGGATTTTCAACGGAGATGAATGCCATGTTGTCACGCCGTAAATTTCTGAGCGTTGCCGCTGCGGGCGCCGGCGCGATGCTCGTATCGCCGCAGATCGTGTTCGCGAGTGTCGCCACCGATCGCCGTTTCGTTTTCGTGATCCAGCGCGGCGCGGCCGACGGGTTGAACATCGTCGTGCCGTACGCCGATCCCGCTTATGCGAATCTGCGCGGCGCGCTGGCGATCGATACGTCGAACGCGGCGAAGCTCGACGGCACGTTCGCGTTGCATCCGGCGCTCGCGCAAACCGCGTCGATGTATGCGAATCGCCAGGCGCTGTTCGTGCACGCGGTGGCGTCGCCGTATCGCGACCGCTCGCATTTCGACGGCCAGAACGTGCTGGAGACCGGCGGCACCGCGCCGTATCAGATGAAGGACGGCTGGCTGAACCGGCTCGTCGCCCAGTTGCCCGCCACGCGCGAAAACGCGATCGCCTTCGCGCCGACCGTGCCGATGGCGCTGCGCGGCGCGGCGCAGGTGACGTCGTACGCGCCGTCGGCGTTGCCGCAAGCGCCCGACGATCTGCTCACGCGCGTCGCGCAACTGTACGACCAGGACGCGCAGTTACGTCCGCTGTGGGATTCGGCGATGGCGGCACGCGGCCTCGCGGGCGACGCCGGCGCGCGTCAGGACCCGGCCAGCCTCGGCAAGCTCGCCGCGGGTTTTCTGTCGCGCGACGACGGTCCGCGTATCGCGATGATCGAAACCGGCGGCTGGGACACGCACAGCGCGCAGAACCCGCGTCTCGCCAATCAGTTGAAAGCGCTCGACACGATGCTCGCGTCGTTGCGCGACGGCATGGGGCCGTTGTGGAGCAAAACCACGGTGCTGGTGGCGACGGAGTTCGGACGGACCGCCGCCGCCAACGGCACGGGTGGCACGGACCACGGCACGGGATCGGTGGCGATGGTGCTGGGCGGGTCGGTGGCGGGCGGACGGGTGATTTCGGATTGGCCCGGCCTCGCGCCGCACGCGCTTTATGAAGCGCGCGACCTGAAACCGACCACGTCGCTGGACGCGGTGATTGCCGGGACGGCAGGTGAAAGTCTTGGGCTCGATCCGCAGCGCACGGCTTGCGCGTTGTTCGGTTCAACCGCGCGGCCGCTGACGGGGGTTTTGCGGGCGTAGAAGAAGCAGTAAGCAGAAACAGGAAGTAGAAGCAGAAGTAGAAGTAGAAGCGGAAAACCGGTTCACCTAAAAAACACTCAGGAGAGGAAAAATGAAAATCAGATCGTCTGTACGCGCCGTTTCGATTGCGGGTCTTTGTGCCGTGGTCCTGTCAGCTTGCGTGGTGGAACCGGCCCGGCCGGCGCAGCCCGCGCCGCTCGTCGAAGTCGTCCCGGCCGCGCCGGCGCCGGGCTATCACTGGGTGAAGGGCCACTACCGCTGGGAAGGCAATCACTGGCAATGGGTCCCGGGACACTGGGTGGGTTGAGTGAGACCTCAAGCCGCCACGCGATTCCGCCCGGCTTCCTTCGCACGATAAAGCGCCGCGTCGGCCTGCGCGAGCAGCCCGTCCGGCGCCGCCAGCTCACTGTTGCGCGTGGTGGCGATCCCCACCGACACCGTCACCCGGCCGGCCGGCGTAAACGGCGCCGCCACGCCGCGCTGCACGACCGCTACGCGCAATCGTTCGGCCAGTTGACTGGCCATCTGCGCGCCGCAATCCGGCAACACCACGACGAATTCCTCCCCGCCGTAACGCGCGATGAAATCGCCGCTGCGCCGCAGGCTCGACTGCAAGACGGCGGCCACGGCGTTTAGCGTGTCGTCGCCGTGCAGGTGGCCCAGGGTGTCGTTGAAACGTTTGAAATGATCGATGTCCACCATCATCAGCGAAAGCGGATACGCGGACGCTTGCGCGCGCGCCAGTGCTTCCGGATAGCGCTCGTCGAAGTAGCGGCGGTTGTACAGGCCGGTGAGGCCGTCGCGCGCGGCGAATTCGCTCAGCCGCGCGTTGGCGGTGTGCAATTCGCGGTACAGGTGGCTGATTTCCCAGATCAGCACGCCGAGCACGGTGCTCGACGCCAGCACCGACGCGACCCGCGCAACGTACCAGCCGATGCTGAAGCGCGAGTTCGCCGCCAGCGTCACGACGATATCGCCGAGACCGGCGAGCATCGCGACGCCGAGCCACAGGTCGAGCAGGGTGCGCAAGCGTGTCGATGCAATGAGGCAAAGCAGCGCCGCCGCACTGATGAGTGCGATGCCGATCCCGGACGGGCTATGCGGCAGCCTCGTATACGTCTCTTCGCTGACCAGCGCCGGCAGCGCGTCCGCGTGGCGGATCGCGACGTAGCAGACCAGCATCGACAGCAGCAGCGGCCCGCCGCATAGCACGCCGCCCGCCCGTGCCGCGGCGCCCGGCGCGACCAGCGGCGTGGGAAAACGCCGCCTCACCCACAGCGCGATCACTACCAGCAGCGGCGAGCCGCCGTGCCAGAACGCCCAGATCCACACCGCGCTTTGCGGACTCGCGCCGAGCAGGCCGGTGGCCGAGAACACGCCCGGAAACGCCAGCAACTGCACGGCGACGGTGACGGCCGTGTACACGTAAGCGCCGGCGAGCGCCGCCAGAAAGGCGGCCCGCGTGATCATGAATTGCGTCCACAGCAGGTAGGCCGTGAGGCCTTCCGTCGCGATGACGGCCATCGTGAAGAGCGGCAGGAACGGTGCGATCGTCGTGGCGGGCAGACGCGCGACCGGCAGCACCGCGAGCACCGTGCCCAGAATCAATCCGGAAACCGCGAACGCAGCAAGACGGTGGCGGCGGTTGACCGCCAGGCTCATGATGCTGCTTTTCATGCGACGAATAGAGTGGGGTGAAAGGACTGCGAAAGGGTTTGCGCGGTCAGGCCGGACTGTGGTCTTTCAGGCAAGCGCGCATTTTATCGGCTGATCGCGAGTTGGTCATGAAGAAATATGAACCATGACGTCGGGGCTGGTATGAAGATTGATGCGGATTAGCGCGGGTTTTAGGCGGAATCGAAGCGACCAGGTGCGTCCGTTTGGAAGCTAGGATCGCTAACTTTTCTTCAGTCGATTGCCGGTTGCTTGCGTGCTCAACTGGCCGCTCAACGTTGCTTCAACGCCGCCCGCCCGCGAGCCGCCTCGCGTCCGGCAATCTCCGCAGGCGCAGCATCGCGACACAGCCGAGCAGCGGGCCGATCGCCAGCATGCTGAAAGCGCCACGCCAGCCGGCCAGCGCAACCACGTCCGGCACCAGATGGATGCTGACGAGCGTCAGCAGAAAACCCGCGCAGGTTTGCGCGGTCAGCAGCGTGCCGATCGACGCCGGTTCCGCCAGCTCCGCGATGCTCGCCGAAAACTGCGCCGAATCGGCGATCACCGACACCCCCCAACACAGCGCGACCGTCGCGATCAGCCACACCGGCGCGCCGGGCAGCCAGCCCATCAGCGCGGCGCAGGCGCCGCTCATCGCCATGGCGCCGACCGTCAGCGTGGTGCGGCCGAGGCGATCCGCCAGCACGCCGCCGAGCCACGCGCCGAGCGCGCCGGCCGCGACCGCGCCGAAGGTCAGCCATTCGGCGGCCACGCGCGGCTGCGGCATGCCGGCCGCGGCGAAGCTCGTCTGCAGGAATACGGCGAGCCAGGCCCACATCGCATAAAGCTCCCACATGTGACCGAGATAGCCGAGATTCGCGAGCCGCAGCGCCGGGTTGCGCCACGCGGCGGCGAGCGCCGTCCAGTCGATGCGGACCGCGCGCGCCATGCCCGGCCCGACGCCGCACAGCAGGATCGCCACGCCGGCCAGCAAAGCGCAGCCGGCCGAGATGCCGTAGATCGCGCGCCAGTTCGAGCCGCCGAGCGCCGCCAGCAGATGGGGGCTCGCCGAGCCGAAGGTGAGGGCGCCGACCAGCAGCCCGATCAGCAGGCCGAGATCGCCTTTGGCCCAGGTGGCCGCGAGCCGCATGCCGACCGGATAAACCCCCGCCATGCAGATGCCGGTGATAAAGCGCAACAGGATCGCGAGCGGACTCGCCGGCGCGATGAACGCGAGCGACGCCGTGACCCCGCCGGCCGTCAGCGCGCTAGCCATGAAGAGTCGTCGCGGATCGAAGCGGTCGGCGAGCGACAGCAGCGCGCTCGTCACCGTGCCCGCGACGAATCCGGCCTGCACCGCGCTGGTCAGCAAGGTGGCTTGCAATGCGGAGAGTCCCTGCGCCTGTTTGACGATCGCCACGACCGCCGACGACGAAAACCACACGCTCATCGCGCCGACCTGGCAGAGCAGCAGGATCACCAGCGAACGCGTTTTTCCCGCCATCGCGGCGAGCGGCGGGGACGGGGTGGCCGGAGCGTTGTTCATGCGGGTCGTGGGCTGCTGGGTGGTGTGATCTTGAGCGGTGGTTCGTGGCGCTTTCGTGGAACTTCGTTCATGCCGCCGGTTCAGCGGCATGCGCCGCATGAACGGAGCGCGCGCCGACCCGATGGTAACGGCGGCCGTAGTAGATCAGCGCATCGCCGGCGCCCTGCGTTTGCACGGCCTTCACCGCGCAAAAGAATACGGTGTGCGTACCGATCTCCGTTACCGATTCGATCTCGCAGTCCAGCGACGCGAGCGCGCCATCCAGCGCCGGCGCGCCGGTCGTCAGCGTGTTCCATTGCGCGGCGGCGAAGCGTTCGTCGACCTGCAGCGCGCTGCTGGCGAAATGCGCCGCGAGCGCCTGCTGTTCGGCGCTCAGCACGTTGACGCAAAGCTGGCCGTTGGCGCGAAACGCCGCGTTATTGCGGCTGCTTCGATTGATGCAGACTAGCAGCGTGGGCGGCTCGTCCGTCACGCCGCAGACCGCCGACGCGGTGCAGCCGGCGCGACCCGCCGCGCCGTCGCTGGTCACGATGTTGACTGCCGCGCCGAGTCCGGCCATCGCGTCGCGGAAGCTGAGCTTGTCAATCATGAGCGCCTCCGTCGGCGAGGGGCTGCGCGGCCGCCCAGTCCGGCGAGCGAAAACGTGCCGCCGTGTGCGTGGCGGGCAAGCGCGCGTGACCGAACAGCTTGTCACGCAACGTGCCGTCGCGATACGCGCGCTTATACGCCCCTCGCTCCTGCAACACCGGCACGACCAGTTCGATGAAATCCTCGAAGCATTCCGGCGCGACCGTGCGCGACAGATTGAAGCCATCCACGCCGGTTTCATCGGTCCACGCGATCAGTTCGTCGGCGATCCGTTCTGCCGAGCCGACGAGCGGCGCCTGGCGGCTGCCCAGCACCATCTGTTCGAGCAGTTTGCGTTTGGTCCATTGCGGCCCGGCGGCGCGCGTCATCGCCTCGATGTTCGAGACGATCGCCTGGCTCTTGCCGGTCTCGATCGGTTCGTCGAGGTCGTAGCGCGCGAAATCGATACCGAGCGACGCGGCCGCATGCACGAGCGCCGCCTCCGAACTGACGTAACGCTGATACTCCGCGTATTTGTCCTGCGCGTCGCGATCCGTGCGGCCCGTTATGATGGTTTGGCCGAGCAGCACCTTGATATCGTCCGCGCGACGGCCGGCAGCCACGGCATGCGCGCGAATGTCGTCGACGATCGTTTTGACCGCGGGCTTCGCCTGACCGTTGACGAACACGCATTCCGCGTGTGCCGCGGCGAACTGCTTGCCGCGTGTGGAGGAACCCGCCTGATACAGCACCGGCGTGCGCTGCGGCGACGGTTCGCTCAGATGCATCGCATCGACCCGATACTGCTTGCCGTGATGATGGATCACATGCACTTTCGACGCGTCCGCATAGAGGCGCTGCTCCCGGTCGCACAGCACCGCATCGTCTTCCCAACTGCATTCCCACAGTTTGTAGACCAGTTCCATATATTCGTCCGCGAGGTCGTAGCGGTCGTCGTGCGCCATCTGGCCGGTGAGGCCGATCGCGCGGGATGCGCTGTCGAGATAACCCGTGACGATGTTCCAGCCGACCCGGCCGCGCGTCAGATGATCGAGCGTCGACATGCGGCGCGCGAACAGATACGGCTGCTCGACCGAGAGGTTCGACGTGACGCCGAACGACAGATGCTGCGTGACTGCCGCCATGGCCGGGATCAGCAGCGTCGGATCGTTGACCGGCACCTGGACCGCGCCGCGAATCGCCGCGTCGGGATTGCCGCCATAGACGTCGTAGACGCCCGCCACGTCCGCGAAAAAGATGCCGTCGAACAGGCCGGCTTCCAGCGTGCGGGCGTAGTCGGTCCAGTACTGCAAGTCCCGATAGCGGGTGGACTGATCGCGCGGATGCGTCCACAGGCCTTGCTGGATGTGACCGACGCAGTTCATGTCGAACGCGTTGAGTACGATTTCCTTCGGCATGGTGTCTTCCGGTTCGGGGACTGGGACGCTGGCGCCAGCGGTTCGTTTAATATAGTGGACGAAAAATCACTATGCAAGACATTGATTTCGGGCTTTAATCGGGTCGACGCGGGTCAATGCGTGCGGCCGACGCAGCCCGTCCAGCCCGGTTGCAAGCCCATGCCGTAGCGCTGCAAAACACGTCGATATAATTCGCCGGTGCTCACTTTGTCGAACTCTCCGCTGCCATGTCCGAATCCGTTGCTGTCGATCTGACCCAGGCGATCTCGTCGCGCGTGAAGACCGAGCGCGAGGCGCGTAACTGGTCGTTGAGCGAACTGGCGGAGCGCTCCGGCGTTTCGAAGGCGATGATCAGCAAGATCGAGCGCGGCGAGGCGAGTCCCACCGCGACGGTGCTCGGGCGTTTGTCGGGCGCGTTCGGCTTGACCTTGTCGACCTTGCTCGCGCTCGCCGAGCAGACCGGCGAACGGCTCGCACGCCACGCGCAGCAAGCGGTCTGGCAGGACCCTGAAACGGGCTATATCCGGCGGCGCATTTCGCCGCCCACCGGCGGCGTGCTCGAACTACTGGAGATCGAATTGCCCGTGGGCGTGAAAGTCCCATATCCGTCGGATGCGTTCGTGTTTCAGCATCAGCAGATCTGGGTCACGCAAGGGGTGTTGACGTTTCGGGAAGGCCGGCAGATTTACCGGCTCGAAGCGGGGGATTGTCTGCAACTCGGCGCGCCGGCCGAATGCGAATTCTTCAATGCGGGCGACGAGGTGTGCCGCTACCTCGTCGGCCTGGTTCGACGTTAAGTACGTCGGATAGCGCCTGGCGTTTAACCGCCGCCACCGCCTTGGGTGCCGATGGTGATCTTGTTGTTCACCGACTTCACGCCGGCCACCCCCTTCGCGACTTCTTCCGCTTGCGGAATCTGTGCGCCGTCAGGCACCGATCCAGTCAACGTTACCGCACCGCCGCGAGCCCGGACAAACACGTTCGACACGTCGAAGCCCTGGGCTTTCGCCAATGCTTTGCGCACTTGCAGGCCCAACGTGCGGTCCGTCTTCTTCATGGATTTTGCACTCGGTGCTGCCATGCCCATATCGCCGGACGCCATCGCATCGCTCGCCTGGGCGTAGGCGCTGGACGCCGTCGCCACACACAATGCAATGCCGAGCGCCTTCAAAAGATTGACTGTTTTCACGTTTTCTCCATCCTCGAAAAGTTGATGTCGCTTCGTTGCATGCAAAAAACCACGCGCTTGCGAGCACTTTTCTGCCCACGAGGAGCACCCTGTCTTGTAGAAGAGTGAGGCTGCGGCGCTCCCGGCGCGCTTAAACAATACTCCAGCCAACGCGCTCATGCTGGAAAAACTGGCCTCGGTGTGGTGTGTTTCGATGCGTGCGCGTCGATGCTTTCGAGGCGCCAGGGTGGCCGTTCAGAGCGCGCAAAGTTTCAGACTATAATTCCGCGACCCGGATCACCGACGATCCCTGGGCGCGGTGTGTCCTTCAAATACAGCCGTTTCGCGGGAGCGCGTTTCGTTTTGAGCAAAACCCATCACAGCCCGGCCGATCGTCCTGCCGACAGTCCCGATGTCGCCGATCCGGCGCCCGCGTCGGCTGCCTCCACCGGCGCGCCTGCGCTGCTCGCCAGCCGCACCGCGCACGAAGCGCATAAGGACGACCGGCACTTCGTCACAGCACTCGCGCGCGGACTCGAAGTGCTCGCATGTTTTCGTTCGGGCGACAAGTCGCTGAGCAATCAGGAGCTGGCGCTGCGTTGCCGGTTGCCGAAGTCCACGGTCTCGCGGCTGACCCATACGCTTACCTTGCTCGGTTATCTGATTCATCTGAAAGAGAGCGGTAAATACCGGCTCGGTACGGCTTCTCTGGCGTTGGGCAGCGCGATGCTGGCGCGCCTCGACGTGCGCAAGATCGCGAGGCCGGTCATGCAGGAACTGGCCGACATCTCCGGCGCGACGGTGTCGTTGGGCACGCGCGACCGGCTCTCGATGATCTACGTGGAGAACTGCCGCGGCTCGGTCGCACTTACGTTGACGCTCGAAGTCGGCTCGCGCATTCCGGTCGCCACCTCGGCGATCGGGCGAGCATGGCTCGCGGCGATTCCCGAGCATGATCGTCTCAGCTTCATGGAGCAGGTGCGCGAACTTGATCACGTTGCCTGGCCCAAAACCCGCCGTGGCATTGAGAAAGCGCTCGACGATTACAGCGCGCTCGGTGTGACGACTTCGTTCGGCGACTGGCAGAAGGATGTGAACGGCATTGCGCGCGCATTCCAGCCGGGCGGCGAGCTGCCCATCATGGCGATCAATGTGGGCGGCCCGTCGTTCAAGCTCTCGAAAGAGTTTCTGCTCGAAGAAGTGCGGCCGCGCCTGATCGACGTGGTGACGCAACTGGAAACGGCGCTGTCGCATTGAGCGGCAGGGCTCCGAACAAACCGCTACATCAAAACCACTGCGGCGCCATGCTAAGCGTGGTGTCGTCCAGACCACGCAACGTGGTCAGCATCAGCGAGACACGCGGCAATTCCCACCGGAAGAACCATTGGCACGCGTGCAGCTTGCCGCGATAGAAATCCCTGTCAGCCGTGTTGCTCACCTTCGGTAGCGCGGCGCTTGCAACGATCGCCTGCCGCAACCACGTCCACGCCAGCACGATATGACCGAATGCTTCGAGAAAAGCATTCGCATTGGCGAGCGCGCGTTCGCTTTCGTGGGCGAGCGTGGGCAGCAACGCCTCCACGGTGTCGGTCAATTCGCGCCATGCCTGGCTCAGCGCGTCCGCATGCGCTTGCAGCGGCGCATGAGCGTGCGCGGCGTCTAGCGTGCGTTGAATCTCGCGTTCCAGTTGCTTGAGCGCGGCACCCTGTTTCATCACCACTTTGCGGCCCAGCAGATCGATTGCCTGAATGCCGTGCGTGCCTTCGTGAATCATGTTCAGCCGGTTGTCGCGATAGAACTGCTCGACTGGATATTCACGCGTATAACCGTAGCCGCCGTGAATCTGGATCGCGAGGCTATTCGCTTCGAGACACCATTGCGACGGCCAGGATTTCACCACCGGCGTCAGCAGATCGAGCAGCAGGCCTGCTTCGGCGCGCGCGATATCGCTCTCACCAGTGTTCTGTTCGTCGACCAGACGCGCCGCGTACAGACACAATGCATACGCGCCTTCCACATAGGCTTTTTGCGCTAGCAGCATGCGGCGCACGTCCGCATGTTCGATCAGCGGCAGTTGCGGATCGAGCGGGTTCTTGTTGTCCGGGCGACGTCCTTGCGGCCGTTCGCGCGCATAGTCGAGCGACGCCAGATAGCCGCGATAGCCGAGCATCACCGCGCCAAGCCCGACGCCGATGCGCGCCTCGTTCATCATGTGGAACATGCAGGCGAGACCCTGATGCGGTTCGCCGACCAGCTCGCCGATGCACTCGCCATGCTCACCGAACGACAGCATGGTCGACGTCGTGCCGCGCCACCCCATCTTGTGAATCAGCCCCGCGAGCGCGACGTCGTTGCGCGCGCCGCGGCTGCCGTCTTCATTGACGTGGTACTTCGGCACCGTGAAGAGCGAAATACCTTTGACGCCCGGCGGCCCGCCGGGAATCCGCGCGAGCACGAGGTGCACGATGTTCTCGCTCAACTCGTGGTCGCCGCCTGAAATGAATATCTTGTTGCCGCGAATCGAGTAAGTGCCGTCTGCGTTGAGCGTGGCGCTGGTGACGAGATCGGACAGGCTCGAACCGGCTTGCGGTTCGGTGAGCGCCATGGTGCCGAACGCGCGGCCTTCGAATAGCGCCTGCAAGTACTTGCGCTTTTGCGCCGCGCTGCCGAAACGCTCGATGACATTCGCATTCGCCGTGGTCAGCATCGCGTAAGACGCGGTGGCGATGTTGGCGCTCTTGAAGAGCGACAGACAGGCAAACGAAATCACCGACGGCAATTGCATGCCGCCCCATTCGTAGTCTTTACCCGCGGCGAGAAAACCGGTGGCGCGCAATGCGTCCAGCGCCTCTTTCACTTCGGCCGGCAGGGTGACCCGCTCACCGTCGAATTGTGGTTCGTGTTCGTCGGACAGGCGGTTGTGCGTGGCGAACTTTTCGGCGGCGACCGCGTGCGCGGTATCGAGCGCTGCATGGAAGGTTTCGCGGCTGTGGTCCGCGTGCCGCGCGCGACGTGTGAGCGTCTCCGCCTCGAGCACCTCGAACAACTGGAACTCCAGATCTCGCGAATTAATGATCAGCGCATCTTGCATGAAAGAAGACCTGTTCGAAGATAAGCCGCTATGCAGAACAGCTAGACAGGGTGTGCGAAAAACACATCGCAATGTAGCTGCACAGCGCAATGGAAAAGCGCGGTATTCGGGTAAGTCCCGATCACCCACCGATCAACGACGCATGCCAGTCTATAACAAAAGTGAATGGGCGTGCTTTTATTTACAGGCCGAATTCCGGCACGTATGATGGTTGAAAAAAACTGGAATTCCAATCTGCATTGCAGAACAAATGGAGGAGCATAGGATGTCTGTGAAAGACCTGTTTCAACTGGACGCCAAGGTTGCACTGATCACCGGCGGCTCGCGTGGACTCGGCTTGCAAATGGCCGAAGCGCTCGGCGAAATGGGCTGCCGTGTGGCCATCACCGCGCGTAAGGCGGATGAGTTGGCCGAAGCGAAAACCCATCTGCAAAGCCGTAGTATCGAGGTGCAAACGGTGGTCAACGATCTGCAGCGTTTCGAGGGTATTCCTGGGTTGGTCGATGAAGTGCTGGGGGTGCATGGCCGCATCGATATTCTGGTGAACAACGCGGGCGCCACGTGGGGCGCACCCGCCGAAGACTATCCCGACGAAGCGTGGCACAAGGTGATGAACCTGAATGTCAACGCGCCGTTTTTCCTCGCGCGTGAAGTCGGCAAGCGCAGCATGATTCCGCGGCGGGCGGGCAAGATCGTCAATATCGCTTCGGTGGCTGGATTGAAGGGTTCGCCGCCCGGCATGAATACGATTGCGTACAACACGTCGAAGGCGGCGGCGATCAATTTCACGCGGGCGCTCGCGGCGGAATGGGGCAAGTACAACATCAACGTCAACGCGATCTGCCCGGGGTTTTTCCCGTCGAAGATGTCGGCGGGATTGCTCGATCAGCTCGAAGACACGATCGTCTCGCGCACGCCGTTGCAGCGTCTGGGCGGCGATGAAGATCTCAAGGGCCCGATTGTGTTTCTCGCGAGCGAAGCGTCGCGTCATATTACCGGCCAGTATTTCGCGGTGGATGGTGGGTCTATCATCGTTTGAGCGGCGGGTCGACAGGAGAGGTCATGAATCAACTTCATCATCCGCATTGGCCGCCGCAAGTGCCGTTGCATCTGACGCTGCCGGAAACCAATCTGTTCTACAACGCCGAGGTCTCGGCGGCGCGCTTTCCCGACAAGCCGTTCATCATTTTCTACGACACCCCGATCACGTTCGCCGAGTTCAAGGACGAGGCCGAACGGGTCGCGGGTTTTCTGCAGCACGAATGCCACGTCAAGGCGGGCGATCGCGTGTTGCTGTATATGCAGAACAGTCCGCAATGGATCGTCGCGTATTACGGCATTCTGCGGGCGAATGCCGTCGTGGTGCCGGTCAACCCGATGAACCTGGGCGTCGAACTGGCGCATTACGTCGAGGACAGCGGGGCGACCACCATCATCGCGCCGCAGTGTCTGTTTCCGAATGTCGAGCCGTTGATCGGCAGCGGGCCGGGACAGGGCATCGAGCACGCAATCGTCGCGACGTATAGCGATTATCTGAAGCGGCCGTCGCCGATTGCCGTGCCGGAATTCGTCGCGGCGCCGCGCAAGGCGTTCACGATTCCTGGCGTCACGCCGTGGCAGGAAGTACTCGATCGACGTCATACGCCCGGACCGCTCACGAGCCGCGCCGACGATCTGTGCGTGATGCCGTACACGTCCGGTACGACAGGCAAGCCGAAGGGTTGCATGCACACGCATCGCAGCGTGATGAGCACGCTGCTGGGCGGTTGCGTGTGGTTCGCGGCGCCGTCGGATGGCGTGCATCTGTCGGTGTTGCCGCTGTTTCACGTGACCGGCATGCAGGGCGGCATGAACGCCGCGATTTATTCCGGCGCGACCATTGTGCTGATGCCGCGCTGGGATCGCGAAACCGCCGTGCAATGCATGCAGCGCTATCGCGTGACCGCGTGGCAGTCGATCTCCACGATGATGGTCGACTTTCTGTCGAACCCGAAACTCGGCGACTACGATCTGTCGAGCCTGAGCGGCGCGCGCGGCGGCGGCGCGGCCATGCCCGACGCGATCGCGAAGAAACTCAAGGCGCTGACCGGGCTCGATTACGTCGAAGGCTACGGTATGACCGAGACGATTGCCGGCACGCACATCAATCCGCCGCATCGACCGAAAGCGCAGTGTCTCGGCATTCCGGTGTTCGACGTGGATTCGCGCGTGATCGATCCGGCCTCGCTGCAGGAGTTGCCGCAAGGCGAAACCGGCGAGATCGTCGTGAATGCGCCGCAAGTCATGCAAGGCTATTGGCGCAATCCGAAGGCGACCGAAGAAGCGTTTGTCGAACTCGACGGCAAGCGCTTTCTGCGCACCGGCGACCTGGGTCATATCGACGAAGACGGTTATTTCTTCATGACCGACCGTCTGAAGCGGATGATCAACGCGTCCGGCTACAAGGTGTGGCCGGCGGAGGTGGAAGCGCTGATGTACCGGCATCCGGCGATTCACGAAGTGTGCGTGATCGGCGTGAAAGACGAGAAGCGCGGCGAGACGGTGAAGGCGCTGGTGGTCCCCGACGAAGCGCATGCGGGCACGATCACCGAGCAGGAGATTATCGACTGGTCGCATGAGCAGATGGCGCCGTACAAGGCGCCGCGGATCGTCGAGTTCGTGACGTCGTTGCCGAAATCGGGCAGCGGCAAGATTCTGTGGCGCAAATTGCAGGAGGAAGACGCGGCGCGCACGGCGGCGCGTAGTGGTGGCGGTAACGGCAATAGCAACGGAGGCGCATCGCGATGACATGGCTTGATGCGTTACTGGATGAACCGTTCGTCTGCATTACGGATATGCTGCGTCGCTTTGCCGGCGAGCGCGGCGACCACGCCGCCTTGATCTGCGATGGCGAAGTGCTGAGCTACGCCGCGCTCGACGCGCGCGTCGATCGTTTTGCCGCCGCGTTGCAGCGCGACGGCATTCGGCCTCGCGATGCGATTGCGTTATGCGCGGGCGCCTCGGTGGATTACGTGGTGGCGTTTCTCGGCGGTTTGCGCGCCGGGGCCGCGGTGGCGCCGCTCGCGCCGTCGTCGAGCGCCGCCAGCCTGGTCAGCATGATCGGCAATGCCGGCGCGCGGCTGCTGTTTCTCGATGCCGACGTGAAGCGCCTGCTCGAACCGGTCGCCGCGCAAATCAGCGCCACGCCGATCGCGCTGGATTCGCACATGGGCAGCATCGCTCTCGATACGTGGCTCGCGCCGCAAGGCGCCGCGCCCGCCGCCGTGACCATCGACCCCGCGTGGCCGTTCAACATCATCTATTCGTCCGGCACCACGGGCACGCCGAAAGGCATCGTGCAGTCGCACGGCATGCGTTGGGCCTACGCGGCACGCACGATTCAGCGCGGCTATGGCCCGGACGCCACGACGCTGATCTCCACACCGCTGTATTCGAACACCACGCTGGTGAGCTTCATGCCGACGCTGACCTTCGGCGGCACGGTCGTGTTGATGCCGAAATTCGAGGCCACGCGTTATCTGGAACTCGCGCAGCAACACCGCGTCACGCACACGATGCTGGTACCGGTGCAGTATCAGCGGCTGATGGCGCATCCGGAATTCGACCGCTACGACCTCTCCAGCTTCCAGGCGAAGTTCTGCACCAGCGCGCCGTTCGCGGCCAGCATCAAGGCGGACGTGGTGCGTCGCTGGCCCGGCCGCCTCACCGAGTACTACGGCATGACCGAAGGCGGCGGCTCGTGCCAGCTGGAGGCCGACGTTTACCCATCCAGGCTGCACACGGTCGGCCAGCCGGTGGAGGGCCACGACGTCCGCCTGATCGACGAACTGGGGCACGAAGTCGCGGTGGGCGAGGTTGGTGAAATCGTCGGCCATTCGCCGGCAATGATGACCGGCTATTACCGCCAACCCGAGAAGACCGCCGAGGCGGAATGGTACGACCCGAGCGGCAAGCGCTTTATCCGTACCGGCGACATGGGCCGCTTCGACGCTGAGGGGTTTCTGACGCTGCTCGATCGCAAGAAAGACATGATCATCTCGGGTGGCTTCAACGTGTATCCGAGCGATCTGGAGGCAGAAGTGCGCGAGCATCCGGACGTCGCGGATGTGGCCGTGGTCGGTGCGCAATCGGAGCAATGGGGCGAGACGCCGGTCGCGTTCGTGGTGCGCCGTCCGCTTGCAGAGATCGACGCCGACACGTTGCTCGCATGGGTCAACGCGCGGGTCGGCAAGATGCAGCGGCTGTCCGCGCTGACGTTCGTCGACAGTTTGCCGCGCAGTCCGATCGGCAAGGTGTTGAAGCGCGAATTGCGCGAGCGGTTTTATCCCGCCGCGCACGAGGGAAACACGTCGGCATAGCCGAACCCATACTGAAGCTTGCAGCAGCAACCACGGGACAAACGCATGGACAATTTCTCAGACAAGGTCGCGGTGATCACAGGCGCGGGTTCGGGCTTCGGCCGGGAGTTCGCGCGGCTCGGCACGAAACTCGGCATGCGGCTTGTGCTGGCCGACGTGCAGCAGGACGCGCTCGACGAAACCTTAGCCGAAGTCGAAGCGGCCGGCGCGCAAGCCATTGCGCGTCGGGTCGACGTCGCGAAGGGCGACGAGATCGATGCGCTGGCGCGCGACACGCTTGCCACGTTCGGCAGCGTGCATCTCGTGTTCAACAACGCGGGCGTGGGCGGCAGCGGCGGGCTCGTGTGGGAAAACACCGAACGCGACTGGCAGTGGCTGCTAGGCGTCAATCTGTGGGGCGTGATTCACGGCGTGCGCGCGTTCACGCCGCTGATGCTGGACGCCGCAAAACGCGACCCGGCGTATCGCGGGCATATCGTCAATACGGCGTCGATGGCCGGCATGCTCAATCCGCCGCTGATGGGACCGTACAACACGTCCAAGCATGCAGTGGTGTCGCTGACGGAATCGCTGTATCAGGATTTGTCGCTGGTCACGCAGCAGGTGGCGTGCTCGGTGTTGTGTCCGTATTTCGTGCCAACGGGGATCGCGAAAGCGCAGCGCAACCGTCCGTCGGAACTTGAGAACGACGCGCCGGCGACACTCTCGCAGCGCGTGGCGCGAGCGCTGAGCGAGAAGGCGGTGAGTTCGGGCAAGGTGAGCGCGGAAGAGGTCGCGACGATGGTGTTCGACGCGATCCGCGCCGAACAGTTTTATATTTTCTCGCATCCGCAGGCGCTCGCCGCGGTGAAAACCCGCGCGGACGATATCGTCACGCCGCGCAATCCGACCGATCCGTTTGCCGAGCGGCCGCAGGTGCGCGAGCAGATTATCGACGCGTTGAAGGGCTGATGAGCTGATGAGCGGAGCCGGCGTGACGCACGCCGGTTTCTCGAATCAAGACGTGCTTAAAGCAATCCGCAAGAAAAAGGCGCCGTCTGAATGAACTTCAAACGGCGCCTTTCCTTTGGCCCAGCCTCAGCGCTTCACTATTTCGCCGCCGTCAGCGTGCTTAATGCCGCCGACTTCAACTGTCCACCCTGAACCACCGCCGCCAGCGGATTGCCGATCACGAAACCGCCGTGATCGTCGACCCCGGTCACGCTTTGCGGATTGTTCTGCGGCGGCAGTGCCTTCACCGCGCGGTCGAACTGGTTGCGGATCGCCGTGGCGTCGCTGACGCTGCCGGCCAGTTTCATCGCCAGCGCTGTCGCATACACCGCGGTGTAGTTCAGCGACACTTCCTGGCTCGGATCGCGTCCACCGTGACTCTTGCGGAAACGCTCGACGAACGCCTTCGCGTTCGGCGTGTTGTCGTCCGCCAGCGGCAATACGCCGATTGCGCCATTCAGCGCCGCATAGCCACCGGCCACTTTGGCCACTTCGTCGAGCTTGGCCTGGTCCATCACGATGAAGCCGCCCTTGAAGCCCAATTCGCGCGCCTGCTGCGCGACGAGTCCGGTCGGTTCGGACGGGCCGCCGATAAACATCACATCCGGTTTCGCCGCGAGCACGCGGCTCACGCCGCTGTAGAAATCGGTCGCGCGGTTATACGACATGGCGTTGTCCGCGACGATCGTGCCGCCCGCCGCTTCCCACGCCGGTTTGAATGCGGCGACCCAGACCTTGCCGTAGTCGGTATCGGTGGCGGCGAGCGCGACCTTCTTGCCGTAGGTCGCCATTTCATACTTGATGAAGGCGTTCAGATACGACGTGAAGGCCGGCGGAATCCGCACGGTGAGCTTGTTGCCGCGTTCGCTGATCTGCGGCACGCTGGTGTAGGAGAGCAACAGCAGCTTCTGCTGTTCGTTGCTGGTCTGCACCGCAAAGCCGCCGCCGGAATGCGGCACGAGCACGACCGCCGCCTGCTGTTCCTGCGCGAGACGTTTTGCGTTGATCGCGGTTTCGCTGGGGTTGTATTTGTCGTCGAGCGGCACGACCTCGAATTTGATCTGCTTGCCCGCGACCTCGATGCCGGCCTGGTTGACGTCGGCGGCGGCCATCTGCATGCCGTCGAGCACTTCCTGGCCGTACTTGGCGGCGCCGCCGCTCAACGGGCCCGAGTAGCCGATGTGCACCACCTGTTGCGCGACGGCGGGCGCGGCGCCCAGCAGCGCCAGCGCCGTCATGGCCGCCGCTGCGGTCACGGCCCGGCCGGCCTGGCCGCCAATGCGTTTGATCGTCATGCGTGTCTCCCTGGTAGTGGCGAAACGGGCGACGCTCGCGCAGCGCGAGGCCATGCCTCGAATCGTTGAAAATCGCGGATTCAGCCGCCGACGTACGCGCGCCGGATCGCTTCGTTGTTCATCAGACTCGCCGGATCGCCTTCGAGCACGATGCGCCCGTTCTCGATCACATACGCGCGGTGCGCGATCTTCAGCGCGGCGAACGCGTTCTGTTCGGCGAGCAGCACGGTGGTGCCCGCGCGGTTGATCTGCTGGATCACGTCGAATACCTGCCTGACCACCAGCGGCGCGAGACCGAGCGACGGTTCGTCGAGCAGCAGCACCTTGGGCCGCGCCATCATCGCGCGGCCGATCGCGACCATCTGCTGCTGACCGCCGGACAGCGCGCCGGCCGCGTGGTCCTTGCGTTCGGCGAGCAGCGGGAACAACGCGAACACCTGGTCTAGATTGCGCTGGTTGCCGGCCTTGTCGCCGCGATGCACGTACGCGCCGAGCGTGAGGTTCTTCAGCACCGACATGCCGGGGAACAGCTTGCGGCCTTCGGGGCACTGAATCACGCCGGTGCGCACGATCTGCGCGGGCGTCATGCCGAACAGCTCGCGCTGGCCGAAGCGCAGGCTGCCGCTCGCGGCACGGCGCAATCCGCTGGTCGCGAGAAAGATCGAACTTTTGCCCGCGCCGTTGGCGCCGAGCAGCACCACGAGTTCGCCGTCGTCCGCGTGCAGCGTGATGCCGTCCAGCGCGCGGAAGCTGCCGTAGTCGAGCGCGACGTTGTCAAACTTCAGCATGCTCGCTCCCCAGGTAAGCATCGATCACAGCCGGGTTCGAGCGAATCTCGGCGGGCGTGCCTTCGGCGATTTTCTTGCCGTAGTTCAGCACCATGATGCGATCCGCGAGCTTCATGATCATGTTCATCTTGTGTTCGACGAGGCACACCGTCACGCCGTGTTTGACCAGTTTGCGGATCAGGTCGGCCAGGCCTTCGGTCTCTTCGGGATTGACGCCGCCTGCGGGTTCGTCGAGCAGCATCAGGCTCGGTTCGGTGGCGAGCGCGAGTGCGATGGCCGCGCGTTTGCGTTCTTCCTGCGAGATGCCGCCGGCGAGCTGGTCGGCCAGCGTGGATAAGCCGACGAAGTCGAGCGCCTCGCGCGCCTTGTCGCGGCAGAGGCGTTCTTCGCGCTTCAGCCGCTTCGACTGCGTGAGCACGTCCCAGAGTCCGGAGCGGGTGCGCAAGCGATGGCCGACGATCAGGTTGTCGAGCACGCTGGCCCGATCGAACAGCGCGGTGGACTGGAACGTGCGCGCCACGCCCAGGCGCGCCATGCGGTCGGCGCCGAGCTTCGTCACGTCCTCGCCCTTGAAAAGAATGCGGCCCGAGCTCGGCAGATGCGTGCCGCTGATCAGGTTGAAGAAGGTGGTCTTGCCCGCGCCGTTCGGTCCGATGATCGCGTTGATCTTGCCGGCTTCGAGGTGCGTGCTGATGTTGTCGACCGCGACGAGGCCGCCGAAGCGTTTGCTGAGCGCGTCGATTTCAAGCATGGCGATCACCTCGCGCGGGCTGCGATTGACGCCGCGAGCGCGTGCCCTGCGAAGGCGCCGCGCGCCGCGCTCGCATCGCCTGATATAAACCGACGAACCCGTTGGGCAGAAAGATCACCAGCAGGATCAGGATCGGGCCGAACACCACGAAGCGATATTCCTGCAGAAATTGCAGGTACTGCGTGAGCCACGGAATGGCGAGCGCGCCGAGCAGCGGACCGGCGAGCGTGCCGATGCCGCCCACCAGCATGTACATGGTCATGTCGAAGGTCTGGTCGACGCCGGCCAGGTCCGGTCCGAGAAAGCGCACCGAGCCCGCATACAGACCGCCCGCGAAGCCGGCATAGACCACCGACAGCACGAAGGCCAGCACCTTGTTGCGCATCAGGTTGATACCGAGCGACTGCGCGAGGCCGTCGCTATTACGGATCGCCATGAATGTGCGGCCGAGCAGCGAATTGACGATGCGATGCATCAGCCACACGCCGAGCACCAGAAACGCGAACACGAGGTAGTAGAGCGCACGCGGATTTTCAAACGACACGAGGCCGAAACCCGACGGCGCCGGAATGCCGATAATGTCGCCCACACCATGCGTAACGCTGTCCCACTTCTCGATGACGAGAAACATGATGTAGCCGACGCACAGCGTGAAGATCGAGAAATAGTGGCCGCGCAATCGCAGCGACACGAGTCCCACCAGCACGCCGAGCCCGCCCGTCACGACACCCGATGCAACGAACGCGAGCCAGAACGGCACCTGGTGATCGACCGTCAGAATGCCGACCGTGTACGCGCCCACCGCCATGAAACTGCCGTGCGCGAGATTGAACTGCCCGGTATAGCCGGTGATCAGATTCAGCCCGACCGTGGCCAGCGCGAAGATGTACGCGGTGGACATCACGGTGAGCAGGTAATCGTTGCTGGCGAGAAATGGAAACACCAGGCCGAGCGCGAACAGCAGCGTCCACCCGAGCTTGCCGTCGAATCGTTTCATGATGCGCGCAGCTCCCTGGCGAAGAGCCCTTGAGGGCGAACCGACAGAATCACCACCAGCAGCACGAAAGCGATGATGTCCTTGTAGTCGGTCGAGATATAGAAGGCGCCGAAGCTCTCCGCCATGCCGATGATCAGCCCGCCGACGATCGCGCCCGGCACGCTGCCCATGCCGCCGAGAATGATGATCACGAAGGCCTTCAGGATCACCAGTTGGCCCATGGCCGGGTAGACGAGGTTGATCGGCGCGTAGAGCGTGGCGGCGACCGCGGCCAGCAAGCCGGAAATGCCGAAGGTCAGCATGGTGACCTTGTTGGCGTCGATGCCCATCAGCGACGCGCCGTCGCGATCCTGCGCCATCGCGATGATGCTCGAGCCGATCACCGTGTATCTGAGGAAGAGTTGCAGCAGCACCACCAGCGCGAACGCCGCGCCGATAATCAGCAGCCGTTGCAGCGGCGCGCTGACGCCGCCCAGGTCGACGATGCCCGCGTAGGGCGTGGCCATACGATGAAAATCCGCACCCCAGAGCGCCTGCGCACCCGCTTCGAGAAACAGCATCAAGCCGATGGCGGCGATCATCGGATGCAATTCGGAGGATCGCCGCAGCGGGTGGAACACCAGCCGCTCGGCGAGGATCGCGAGCGCCGCGGTCGCGAGGCCGGCGCCGAGCATGGCGAGCCAGTAGTTCAGGCCGAACCGGCTCATCAGATAGAACGACACGAACGCGCCCACCATGTAGAACGCGCCGTGCGCGAAATTCGGCACCGCGAGAATGCCGTACACCAGCGTGAGACCGAGTGCGACGAGGCTATAAATGCCGCCGAGCGTCAGCCCGTTGAGGACCTGCTGCAGAAACATATCCACGCTTGAACCCTCCGACCATTGTTGTCCGCGCACCCGCTCCTTGTCGTGCTGTCGACGCTAGAACATATGGCGGATGCCCACGTTCACGCCGGCCGTGGTGCCCGTCGCTTCGTTCAACGCGTTGTTGACGGAAATGCCGGTGTGCATCGCGCCGTGATTGGTGACGAAGCCGACCTGGCCGTACACCGCGGTCGCTTTGGATAACGAATATTCAAGCCCGGTCGAGGCCAGGATCGAATTGTTCGATGAGCTGTTGGCGTCGCGCGTGACGTACACGCCGGCGTCGATATTGAGCGCCGGCGTGATGTGATAACTGGCGCCGCCCGAATACACGCGATCGTTGAACGAGCCGGCGACCTTGTACTGCACGTACGACGCCTTGACGATCAGATTGTTGAACGTGTAACTCGCGCCGAGCGCGCGGCCGTTGAACTCGACCACGCTGGGAATCGCGATCGACGCGGCGCTGCCGCCCGCATTGCCGCTATACAACGCGGCGTCGACGGCGAGCGAGCCGAGGTGATAGCGCAGACTCGCCGAGTACTGCCGGCCCGCCTGGAAGTCGCCGGCGGCGCCGCCCAACGCCATCATCGCGCTGGCCTGCAAACCGGCAATTTCCGGCGACGTGTACGACACCGCATTCGGATTGAACAAGCCGGTCACGTACACGTTGTTCAGATACGTCACCAGGCCGCTGCCGAAATACGACATCTGTCGCGGGTCGAAGTCGTACACCGCGAGAAAGAACGGCGAGAACTGCAGGCCGGCCTTGATCGTGCCGAAGCCGCCGTCCACGCCAACCCACGCCTGGCGGCCGAACTCGTTGCCGTTCGAATTGTTGAGCGAGCCGTTCGCGACGCTGATACCGCTTTCGATTTCGAAAATCGCGCGGGTGTTGCCGCCCAGATCTTCCGTGCCGCGCATGCCGAAGCGCGAACCGGACAGGCCGCTGTCGGTGAACGAATACTGATGACCGGCGCTTTGGCCGGTCGCCGCGTTGAGCGTTTTGCTGGTGTACATCAGTGAACCGTCGACGATGCCGTACAACGTGACGCTGCTCTGCGCATGCGCGCACTGGATCGAACCCAGCGCACATGCACTCATGAATCCGAGAATGACTCCAACTCGATTGCGATGGCTTGCCGGCATGCTTCGTGTCTCCCTGGTTTTTGGAATCGAGTGAACTGGCGAAGTAATGCTTGTGTTGCAAAGTGCAGGCGATCTGCGGCGCGAAGCGTTTTCAACAGGCGACAGCGAGCCCTCGCAGGCTGATCAGGGATGCGAAATATCGGCGTGGCTGGTAAGCGCTGCGGGTGAGCTTGCCTGACGTCGTGGCGCTGGCTCCGTCGTGCGGGCCGGCGTGGCGGGGGGCTCACCGACTACGTGTTTCCGTGCAGGATGCAGGCGCAATTTCGCACGACCGTTCGCACTGTGTCAACGAGGGAAATTGCTGGTTGGACTGCAATGCAGGCCTAAATAGGGAAAACACCTGGCGCGTAGGGAGCGCTTGATTTTCCTTGTAACACTTTGTGAATAATGGTTTAAGCGAATTTACCCAGTTTGAATCAGCGCACGTACGAGTGTTCTGGAAGTTCTGCATTGCAGAACTGTGGCTGGCTCCGCGCGGAAGCCGTTCACTTCGCCTCGCGCGCCCCGAGCGTCTCGACCAGCATGTCGACGAACGCCTTGACGCGCGCCGTCATCTGCAACTGCTGCGGGTACACCGCGTAGATATCCGCGCCGGGCGTGCGGTAGTCGGGCAGCACGTGAACGAGTCGGCCGTCGGCGAGATAGTCCGCGATATCCCACTCCGCGCGCATCAGGATGCCCTGGCCGTCGAGCGCCCACTTCACGGCGATTTCGCCGTCGTTGGTGGTGAGGTTGCCGCGCACTCGCACCGTTTCGGTTTTCTCCGTCGCGCCGCGTCCGCTAGTGAGCCGCCATAAGCCGTAGCCGTCGTCGCCCTGACGGATGCCGATGCAGTTGTGCTGCGCCAATTCGGCCGGGCTGCGCGGCGCGCGCCGCTCGGCCAGATACGCGGGCGACGCGCACAGCAGGCGACGATTGCGCGCCACCTTGCGCGCAATCACGCGCGCGTCGGGTGGTTCGCCGAAACGCACGCAGACGTCGAACGCGTCTTCGCTGATGGGCGGCGGGTCGACCGAGAGTTGCAACTGCACGTCCACTTGCGGAAAGCGCCGCACGAAACGGGAGATCAGCGGCGCGACATGGCTGCGGCCGAAACCGAGTGTCGCGTTCACGCGCAGCAGGCCTTTGGGCGCCGCCTGCGAGCCGCCGAGCAACTGCGCGAGATCGTCCATTTCGCTGAGAATGCGGCGCGCGCGGGTCAGGTACAGCTCGCCTTCGGGCGTGAGGCTCATGCGCCGCGTGGTGCGGTTCACCAGCGAGACGCCCGCGCGCGTTTCCATCTGCGCCAGATGCTTGCTGACGGCCGCCGTACTCAGGCCGAGTTCGCGCGCCGCCGCGGTCAGGCTGCCGCTGGCGGCCAGCGTGGAGAAGAAGGCGAGGTCGTCGGGTTGTATCGAGGCGGTCATACGCAGCGGCCCATTGTTAACCTGAAGTTAAGGATGCTTTGAGTCTAGCAGCGTTTGCAAGGACCGTTGCCGATCTACGATGCCACTCATACCTTCACAACAGACGGACACGGAGACGCCCATGAAAACCTATCGCATCGCAACCATTCCCGGCGACGGCATCGGCAAGGAAGTCGTACCTGCGGGACAGCGCGTGCTCGAAGCGATAGCCGCGCGCAGCGACACGTTCGGCTTCGCGTTCGAGAGTTTCGACTGGGGCGGCGACTACTACCGCGAGCATGGCGTGATGATGCCGGCCGACGGGCTCGACGCGCTGCGCGACAAGGACGCGATCCTGTTCGGTTCGGCGGGCGATCCGCACATTCCCGATCACATCACGCTGTGGGGTTTGCGCCTGAAGATCTGCCAGGGCTTCGATCAATACGCGAACGTGCGTCCGACGCGGATCCTGCCCGGCATCGACGGGCCGTTGAAACGCTGCGCGCCGCAGGATCTCGACTGGGTGATCGTCCGCGAGAATTCGGAAGGCGAGTACGCGGGCGTCGGTGGCCGCGCGCATCAGGGGCATCCGATCGAAGTCGCGACCGATGTTTCGATGATGACGCGTGCCGGCGTCGAACGGATTCTGCGGTTCGCGTTCAAACTCGCGCAGTCGCGGCCGCGCAAGCTGCTGACGGTGATCACCAAGAGCAATGCGCAGCGTCACGCCATGGTCATGTGGGACGAGATCGCGTTGCAGATCTCGCAGGAGTTTCCCGACGTGCGCTGGGACAAGGAACTGGTCGACGCGGCCACCGCGCGCATGGTCAACCGGCCCGCCACGCTCGACACGATCGTCGCGACCAATCTGCAAGCGGACATTCTGAGCGATCTCGCCGCCGCGCTGGCCGGCAGCCTCGGCATTGCGCCGACGGCCAATCTCGATCCCGAGCGGCGTTATCCGTCGATGTTCGAGCCGATTCACGGCTCCGCGTTCGACATCATGGGCAAAGGGCTCGCCAATCCGGTCGGCACGTTCTGGTCGGCGGTGATGATGCTCGAGCATCTCGGCGAAGACGCCGCCGCGCGCCAGCTGATGGCCGCGATCGAACGCATCACGGCGGATCCGTCGCTGCATACCGGCGACCTGGGCGGCAGCGCGACCACGGCGCAGGTGACGGATGCGGTGTGTGCGTTGCTGGCGTCGGAAGCGGCAGGTGGAACGGCGGCCACCGACGCTAAAGCGGCCTGAAACACCGGCGGCATCCACAGCACCTGAGGCACATGAAGCACCCGAAGCACATGAGGCACCCGAAGCACCCGAAGCATCGCGCGCTCCGAGCGCGCAAGACGAGAACATAACGCCCGGGCGCACCCCGTCACGGGCGATCTCGCTGCACCCTGCAGAGATAGAGCGGAGACAGAGACATGAACACCGAATTGCAAGCCCGTGTGGTTCGCAAGCTCACCTGGCGCATTTTGCCTTTCGTGATGCTGCTGTACTTTGTGAGCTTTCTCGACCGCGTGAACGTCGGCTTTGCGGCGATCACGATGAACCACGACCTCGGCCTCACACCGACCATGTTCGGCCTCGGCGGCGGCATCTTCTTTCTCGGCTACTTTCTGTGCGAAGTGCCGTCGAATCTGATTCTGAACAAGGTCGGCGCACGGTTGTGGATTGCCCGTGTGATGGTGACGTGGGGGCTGGTGTCGGCGGCGTCGGCGTTCGTGAGCGGCCCGACTTCGTTCTATACGCTGCGCTTTCTGCTCGGCGTCGCCGAAGCCGGTTTCTTTCCCGGCATCATTCTCTATCTGAGCCAGTGGTTTCCGGCCCGCCAGCGTGCGGTGGCCGCGGCCGCGTTCATGGCGGCCGCGCCGTTGTCGACGGCGATCGGTTCGCCGATTTCCGGCGCGATCATGCAGATGCCCGCGTTGCTGGGCCTGAGGGACTGGCAGTGGCTGTTCATCATCGAAGCGATTCCCGCGGTCGTGCTCGGCTTCGTGGTGCTGAAAGCGCTCACCGATTCGCCGGACAAAGCCACCTGGCTCGCCGACGATGAAAAAGCCTGGCTCATCGCCACGCTGCGCGATGAGCGCATGGGCCGCGAATCGCAGGCCGGCCACGCGGCGGGTGCGCTCGCCGCATTGCGCGACGGCCGTGTGTGGATCATGGCGATGATTTATTTCGGCACGTCGGCCGGGTTGTACACGCTTGGTTTGTGGGCGCCGTTGATCATCCGCCAGTTTGGGTTCAGTGCGCTGGGTACGGGGGCGTTGAACGCGATTCCGAGTGTGCTGGCCGTGCTCGGCATGGTCTGGTGGGCGCGGCATTCCGACCGGCGCGGCGAGCGCACGTGGCACGTGGTGATTCCGTGCGTGGTGGCGGCCATCGGGCTGGCGTGGGCCGGCGTCGCGGATACGGCGGTGGCGGTCGTGCTGGCGCTGGTGCTCGTGAATGTCGGGATCAGCGCGGCGAAGGCGCCGTTGTGGGCGATGCCGAGCACGTTTCTGTCCGGTGCGGGCGCGGCCGCCGGTATCGCGATGATCAACTCGATCGGGAATCTGGGCGGCTTTGTCGGGCCGTTCGCGATCGGCTGGTTGAAAAGCGTGACGGGTGGTTATGCGGCGGGCTTGTATGTGGTGGCGGCGAGTCTCGCGGTGTCGGCGTTGCTTGCGTTGATGGTGGGAAGGCGCGGGTTTCGGGCGGCGCACGCGCCGCAGTGATCGTTCAATTCGCGCGAGGCGGCCGGCTGCTGCATGCGGGGTCGTCCGTGCATTCCTGATATTTCGCGTTTTCCTTACGCGCCGCCGCGGCCGCAATCGCCGTCTTGCGGCACGCTTGTTGCACCGCCGCAACCCGGCCGTGCCGGCTCAGCGCTGCGTTTTTTTCGCGTAATTCGTCGCCACTTGCTCTGGCGCGACACGCTGCCTCATCCCTCCCGACTCCCGTCAAACCCTTATCCAGCAAGCCTCCGGCCATCCGCCGCCGACTCCCGTGCGACACAGGTGTCGTATTTCCACATGTGCCTGTCGCAAATAGTCGGCAACGCGTACTTTTTTCTGGCAACTATGTATGCACAGCGCGGACGCACGTCCGCCACCGCAGCAACAGGAGAGGAGAGCGTTCAATGAATTCCCCCAAGGTCGTGGTCGAAGGGCTGTGCAAGGTGTTCGGCACCAACCCGAAACAGGCACTCAACATGCTGGCCGGCGGCGCGACGAAAGAGGACGTGTTCGCGCAAACCGGTCAGATCGTCGGTGTTCATAACGTGTCGTTCGAGGTCAAGGAAGGCGAGATCTTCGTGCTGATGGGCCTGTCCGGCTCCGGCAAGTCGACGCTGATCCGCCTGATCAACCGGCTCGTCGAACCGAGCGCCGGCAAGGTGCTGATCGACGGCCGCGACGTGGCCGCCGTGCCGCGCGCCGAATTGACGGCGCTGCGCCGCAAGGACATGAGCATGGTGTTCCAGTCCTTCGCGCTGATGCCGCAGCGCACCGTGCTGTCCAATGCGGCGTTCGGCCTCGAAGTGGCGGGCGTGAGCCGCAAGGAGCGCGAACAGCGCGCCATGACCGTGCTGGAGCAGGTCGGCCTCGCGCCGTTCGCGGAGAAGTTGCCCGCGCAACTGTCCGGCGGCATGCAGCAGCGCGTGGGTCTGGCGCGCGCGCTGGCGGTCAACCCGTCGCTGATGATCATGGACGAGGCGTTCTCCGCGCTCGATCCGCTCAAGCGCAAGGAAATGCAGAACGTACTGCTCGATCTGCAGCGCGAGCAGCAGCGCACCATCCTGTTCGTCTCGCACGATCTGGAAGAGGCGATGCGCATCGGCACGCGCATCGCGATCATGGAAGGCGGCAAGGTCGTGCAGGTCGGCACGCCGCAGGAAATCATCACCAACCCGGCCGACGACTACGTGCGGGCGTTCTTCGAAGGCATCGACACCAGCCGCTATCTGACCGCCGGCGACCTGATGCAGACCGACGCCGTGCCGCTGATGCAGCACTCGCAGCCGATCGACGCGTCGAGCGTGGCCGCGACGCTGAACGGCAGCGCCGACTACGCGTTCGTGCTCGACGGCGAGCGCAAGTTTCGCGGCTTCGTGTGCCGCGATGCGATGGGCAGCGCGTCGCCGCAACTCAATCACATCGAATGCATCCGCCGCACCACGCCGCTCGACGACGTGGTCGAACGCGTGGTGGCGAGCCGCGCGCCGCTGCCGGTCGTCGAAGCGGACGGCTCCTACTGCGGTTCGGTCAACAAGACGAACGTGCTGAACGTTCTCACGCGTCATCGAGGTTCCCATGTCTGAAGTCATTCCACTTGGCGCCTGGGTCGATCACGGCGTCCACTACCTGCTCGACCACGACGCGGCAACTTTTGATTCCATCGGCAAGGTGATCGAGAGCTTTGCCGCGCTGGTTGAACATGGCCTGCAGGCCGTGCCGATGTGGGCGCTGATGGCGTTTTTCGTGGGCATCGGGTTGTGGCGCGTGGGCTGGCGTTTCGCGACGTTCACGCTGCTGGCGCTGTTGCTGATCTACAGCACCGGCTTCTGGGATCAGATGGTGATCACGCTCGGCCTCACCCTGTCGTCGACCCTGATCAGCCTGCTGCTCGGCATACCGCTCGGCATCTGGACGGCGAAGAGCCGCACGGTCGAGACGATCGTGCGCCCGGTGCTCGATCTGATGCAGACCATGCCGGCGTTCGTCTACCTGATTCCGGCCGCGATGCTGTTCGGCCTGGGTCGCGTGCCGGGCATCATCTCCACCGTGATCTTCGCGATGCCGCCGGCGGTGCGACTCACGTCGCTCGGCATCAAGCACGTGAACCGCGAAATCGTCGAAGCAGGGCAGGCGTTCGGCTGCACGCCGTGGCAACTGCTCTACAAGGTGCAGTTTCCGAACGCGCTGCCGTCGATCATGACCGGCGTGAACCAGACCATCATGATGGCGCTCTCCATGGTGATCATCGCGTCGATGGTGGGCGCGGGCGGGCTCGGCAACGACGTGCTGGCGAGTATTCAACGGCTCGACATCGGGCTCGGTTTCGAAAGTGGACTTTCCGTGGTGATGCTCGCGATCATTCTGGACCGTATTACCGAAAGCTTCGGCCGTGCACCGGGCATGGCGCGCGCTCCGCTGCTGTCGGGCTTGCGCGGTCTCATGAAAGTGCGCCGCGAGCCGGCGGCGCAACACGGCTGAGCCGCCGATGAAGCGCGACGCGATCACACCGGTTGACGCCCCGGCCGATTCGCCGTTGTCCGGGCTGGCGCACGTCGGCTTTCTGACGCTGCCGAACTTTTCGATGATCGCGTTCACCAGCGCGGTCGAGGTGCTGCGCATGGCCAATTACGTCGGCCGAGCGGAGCACTACCGCTGGTCGGTGATCACGCCGGACGGCGAACCGGCGCGCGCCAGCAACGGCATTACGGTGAAGCCCACCACGACGCTGGCCGAAGCCGGCCTGCCGGATGTGCTGTTCGTGTGCGCCGGCTGGCACGTGCGCGATTACGTGGACGAGACGGTGATCGCGTTACTGCGCGACGTGGCTGCCAAAGGTATTCCGCTCGGCGGCATCTGCACCGGACCGTATGCGCTGCTGGCGGCGGGACTGCTCGACGGTTATCGCGCCACCGTGCATTGGGAGGACATGTCGCCGCTGAACAAGCGTTACCCGCACGTGCGTTTCGCCGACGAACTGTTCGTGATTGACCGCGACCGGATGACCTGCACCGGCGGCACCGCGCCGCTCGATCTGATGCTGAACCTCGTCGGCATGCGGCTGGGCCACGCGGTGGCGGCGCAAGTGTCCGAGCAGTTTATCGTCGAGCGGATTCGTGGCTCGACCGACTATCAGCACATTCCCGTCGACGCGCGGGTCGGCTTTTCGCGCGCGGAATTGATCGAAGTGGTGCGGCTGATGGAAGCGAACATCGAAGAGCCGCTCTCGCTCGATGAACTCGCGCGGCTCGTGCATCTCTCGCAACGTCATTTGCAGCGGATGTTCAAGATGTTCCTGAGCGTGTCGCCCACGCATTACTACCTGACACTGCGCCTGCGTCGCGCGCGTGAGTTGCTGCGTAATACGGATGCGTCGATTGGACGTGTCACCACGGTGTGCGGGTTTCATTCGCCGTGCCATTTCAGCAAGGCGTATCGCGCCCAGTTCGGGCATGCGCCGAGTGTCGAGCGGCGCTTGTCGGCGTAAATGGTCGGCGTAAAGCGTCGGCGTGAATAGTCGGCTTAAAAAAGTCTCACTGACAGAATCCGTTTAATAAAACCAGTCGAGCATCAACTACTCTGAGGGAATGCCATGAAACGTTTGTGGGCTGCGTCGTTGTGCGCGCTGTCTGTGTCGTCTGTGTTCGCTGCGGATCCCGCCACCTGTCGCGACGTGCGATTCGCCGACGTGGGCTGGACCGATATCGCGGCCACCACCGGGCTGGCGTCGACGGTGCTCGAAGGACTCGGCTACAAGCCGACCAAGACGATCGCCTCGGTGCCGATCACGTTCGCCGGCGTGAAGAGCAAACAGATCGACGTGTTCCTCGGCTACTGGTCGCCGACCATGGACCCGATGATCGACCCGTTCAGGAAGGCCGGCCAACTCACGGTGCTGCCCACGCCGAACCTGACCGGCGCGAAATATACGCTGGCGGTGCCGGATTACGCGTACCAGGCCGGTATCAAGAACTTCAGCGACATCGCAAAGAACTACGACAAGCTCGACGGCAAGATCTACGGGATCGAGCCGGGCAATGACGGCAATGCGTTGATCAAGAAAATGATCGACAGCAATCAGTACGGGCTCGGTAAATTCAAACTGGTGGAGTCGAGCGAGGCGGGCATGCTGGTCGAGGTGAACCGCGCGGTTCGCGAGAAGAAGCCGATCGTGTTCCTCGGCTGGGAACCGCATCCGATGAACGTGCAGATGAAGATCGATTATCTGTCTGGCGGCGACGACGTGTTCGGCCCGAACTACGGCGAGGCGCGCGTGCTGACGGTGGTGCCGAACGATTACTCGGCGCGTTGCCCGAACGTCGCGAAGCTGGTGTCGAATCTGCACTTCACGACCGATATCGAGAACCACGTGATGCTGCCGATCATGAACAAGACCGACCCGAACAAGGCCGCGAAAGATTGGTTGAAGGCGAACCCGGCGGTGCTGGATAAGTGGCTCGCGGGGGTGAAGACGTTCGATGGGAAGGATGGACTGCCGGCGGTGAAGGCTTATGTAGCGGGGCAGTGAGTTTGATCGGAGGGCTTTCGCGTTGCCGTGGGCGGCGCGGGAGCGCGGTTCAAATGTCGTGAACCAGTGCGTTGGACTGAGTGCCCTGGATTGTTTCAGTCCAACGCGCTGCGTCAAGGCGCAGTGCCCAGATTGCCGCCTTCAGATCGCCTGAGCGCGGCCCGGGAACGTTTCGTCGTAACCGGCGCCGTCGTCCACTTCCGCGGCCGTGCCGCGTTGCTCGCGGTACATCATCGGCGGTAAACCGAATTGCTTGCGGAATTCGCGGCCCAGATGCGATGCATCGGAGAAGCCGCAACTCGACGCGATATCGGCGACGGTTTTATCCGAGCTTGTCAGCAGCCAGGCAGCGGTGCGCAAACGCACCTGCTTCGCGTAGGCCTGCGGTGCCTTGCCGGTTTGCGCTTTGAAGAGCCGCTCGAGTTGACGCGGCGAGAGATCGAGCTTGCCGGCCAGTTCATCGAGCGATAAAGAGCGGCCTACGTGCTGTTCCATCAGCAGAATTGCGCGCTTCACTTTCGGATGTGCGGCGGGAGCGAGGCCTGGCGGATGCGGCTGCGGCGCATTGCCTTTCTGCATGTCGTCGACCAGCAGGATGCGCAGCGCTTTTTGCACCGTGGCGGTTTCGAAGTGACGCAGCAGGATCGCGGCGGCGACGTCGATCGAGGCGCGGCCACCGGAGCAGGTAATGCGTCTGCGGTCGATCACGAAGAGACGATCGGCCACTAGCGCTTCTTCATTGACCGACGGAAAGCGTTCGATGAAATCCCAATAGTGAAACCAGCTCACGCAGATGCGGTGACCTTCCAGCACGCCTGCGCGCATTAGCGAGAAGACGCCGGTGCACATGCCGACTAAGGTTGCGTCGGTCGCGGCGGCGCGGCGGATGAAGGCGAGGGTTGCATCGTTGGCTGCCGGGCCGGAATGCAGCAGGCCACCTACTACGACGACGTAGTCGAAGGGCTCGGCGTTGTCGAAGGTTTCCCATGGGGTGATCTGGATGCCGCAGCTTGCTCGCACGGGGGCGAGCGTTTCGCCTATCACGCTCCATGAGCAACGGACCGGCTTGCTGAAGTCGCCTTCGTCGGCGGACAGGCGTAGTAAGTCGACAAAGCCGGAGAACGCCGTCAGCGTGAAGTTCGGGAGGAGGATGATGCCGAAACGGATGCGTTGTTTGGGCGGGGTGTCGGCGCTGTGGAGTGGGTGCATGCGTGCAGCTTTTGGGGTTGCTTGGTGGGGCTAGCATAGCACCTGGAGGTTTTTGTTTATGCTGTGGTTTTGGGGGTGTTTTGTGCTTTGGTGTTGGCCTTTCCTTGATGCGGTAGTGGTCTATTAGCGTTGCCCCTGTGCGGGGCGGCACCTACTTCTCTTTGCCGCGGCAAAGAGAAGTAGGCAAGAGAAAGCCGCTCACACCGCTAATTCTGAAGTGGGTCCCCCGCACAGTCGCGGTAGTGGCTCATCTGGAATCTGTGTTCTCGCACATTCCGCGCTCGTGACAAAGGCGTCATTCTTCCGGCGGCGCTGCGCGCGCCGTGGCGGTCGTTCAAGCACGGCCCCTGCTAAGCGGGGCTCCCGCGCAGTTGCGGTAGTGGCTCATCTGGAATCTGTGTTCTCGCGCATTCCGCGCTCGTGACAAGGCCGTCATTCCTCCCGGCTTGCGCTGCGTGCTCGTCGGAAGGGTCCAACGCCGAATCAGTGGTGTTCCTCCGCGCAGCGAGAGCCGTCGGCTCCGCCTCGGCGACGCGCCAAAATGTGATGCTGATTTCGGCGTTGCCCACAAAGCCCCCATGTCCCGGCGAGGACCCGCCGCGGGCGCGCACAGCCCCGATGTTTTGATGAACAACCGCCACGGCGCGCGCAGCGCCGCGGGAAGAATGACGCCTTTGTCACAAGCGCGGAATGCGCGAGAACACAGATTCCAGATGCACCACTGCCGCCGCTGCGCGAGGGCCCCGCTTAGCAGGGGCCGTGCTTGAACGACCGCCACGGCGCGCGCAGCGCCGCCGGAAGAATGACGCCTTTGTCACGAGCGCGGAATGTGCGAGAACACAGATTCCAGATGAGCCACTACCGCGACTGTGCGGGGGACCCACTTCAGAATTAGCGGTGTGAGCGGCTTTCTCTTGCCTACTTCTCTTTGCCGCGGCAAAGAGAAGTAGGTGCCGCCCCGCACAGGGGCAACGCTAATAGACCACTACCGCATCAAGGAAAGGCCAACAAAACAAAAAACCACCACCACCAACCATCCCAAACCCGCCCAAAACCATAAAAAACCCGCCCAGCGCCGCATCAGGCCGCGCCCCCTGACGACCCCATCCCACGCCAATGGCGTTTTTATTCTATCGACCAAAACCCACGTGAGTTGCAATACACCAACCCCAAACCCAACCGCATAAAGCGAAACAAGGCCCCCGAAAATGAACGTCAGCGTCTTCGATCTGTTCAAGGTCGGCATAGGCCCATCCAGCTCCCACACCGTGGGCCCGATGATCGCCGCCTGCCGCTTCGCCTCCCACATCGAAGACGCCAACCTGCTGACCTTCGTGCGCAGCATCAAGATCGAACTATTCGGTTCCCTCGGCGCGACCGGCAAAGGCCACGGCACGGACAAAGCGGTCCTGCTAGGCCTGGAAGGCAATCTCCCCGACCTGATCGACCCGGACCTGATCGAACCGCGCCTGAAGACCATCCGTGAAACCAAACAGCTCACGCTACTCGGCAAACACCCCATCAAATTCGACGAACGCGACCACCTCGGCTTCTTCCGCAAGCTGATGCCGGGCGCGCCAGGCTCAGGCATCGTGCATCCGAACGGCATGCGCTTCCAGGCCTTCGACGAAAACGCGCAACTGCTCGTCGAGAAAGAGTATTACTCGATCGGCGGCGGCTTCGTGGTGAATCGCGAAGGCGATCGCGTCAACGGCCTGCGCGTCGGCGCGGAGGTCCCGCATCCGTTCCGCACCGGCGACGACCTGATGCGCGTGTGCCGCGAAACCGGCCTGTCGATCGCCCAGATCACGCTGCGCAACGAATGCGCGTCGCGCCCCGAACACGAAGTACGCGAAGGCCTGCTGGCGATCTGGCGCACCATGTCGGCCTGCGTCGAACGCGGCTGCAAGGTGCGCGGCGAGTTGCCCGGTCCGATGCACGTAAAGCGCCGCGCGGCCGACCTGTGCGCGCAACTGCGTTCGCATTCGGAAGAATCGTTGCGCGATCCTCTTTCCATGCTCGACTGGGTCAATCTGTACGCGATGGCCGTCAACGAGGAAAACGCAGCGGGCGGGCGGGTCGTCACGGCGCCGACCAACGGCGCGGCCGGCGTGATTCCCGCAGTGCTGCACTACTACGTGAAGTTCATGCACGCATCGAACGACGCCGGCATCGTCGACTTCCTGCTGACGGCGGCCGCGATCGGCATCATCTACAAGGAAACTGCCTCGATCTCCGGCGCCGAAGTGGGCTGCCAGGGCGAGGTGGGCGTGGCCTGTTCGATGGCCGCCGCGGCGCTCGCCGCCGTGATGGGCGGCACGCCCACGCAGGTCGAAAACGCCGCCGAAATCGGCATGGAACACAACCTGGGCATGACTTGCGATCCGGTCGGCGGCCTCGTGCAGATTCCGTGCATCGAACGTAACGCGATGGGCGCGATCAAGGCGCTCAACGCGGCGCGTATGGCAATGAAAGGCGACGGCCAGCACTACGTGTCGCTCGACAACGTAATCAAGACCATGCGCGAAACCGGCGCGGACATGAAGACCAAATACAAGGAGACGTCGCGCGGCGGCCTGGCCGTGAACGTCATCGAATGTTGAACACGCATTGAAAGACCGTACCCACAAGGATTAACGATGAGCCGCTATTCGATATTCAGCCTCTTGCGCAACGGGATGTCGTATCACGAGAACTGGGAGCGCCAGTGGAAGAGCCCCGAGCCCAAACGCGAGTACGACGTGGTGATCGTCGGCGGCGGCGGGCATGGTCTCGCCACGGCCTATTACCTCGCGAAAGAACACGGCGTGCGCAATATCGCCGTGCTGGAAAAAGGCTGGATCGGCGGCGGCAATACGGCGCGCAATACGACGATCGTGCGTTCCAACTACCTGTGGGATGAATCCGCCGCGCTCTACGAAAAGGCGATGAAACTGTGGGAAGGGCTCTCGCAAGATCTCAACTACAACGTGATGTTCAGCCAGCGCGGCGTGATGAATCTCGCGCACACGTTGCAGGACGTGCGCGACACGGAACGTCGTGTGAATGCCAACCGGCTGAACGGCGTGGACGCCGAATTCCTCACGCCGGCGCAGATCAAGGAAATCGAGCCGACCATCAATCTGAATAGCCGCTATCCGGTGCTCGGTGCGTCGATCCAGCGTCGCGGCGGCGTGGCGCGTCACGATGCGGTCGCGTGGGGCTTCGCGCGCGGCGCGGATCAGGCCGGCGTCGATATCGTGCAGAACTGTCAGGTGACAGGCATTCGCCGCGACGGCAGCCAGGTGATCGGCGTGGACACCACCAAGGGTTTTATCAAGGCGAAGAAAGTCGCCGTGGTGGCGGCGGGCAATACGTCGACGCTCGCGGATATGGCCGGCATACGCCTGCCGCTGGAAAGCCACCCGTTGCAGGCGCTGGTGTCCGAGCCGATCAAGCCGGTGGTGAACACGGTGGTGATGTCGAACGCGGTGCATGCGTATATCAGCCAGTCCGACAAGGGCGATCTGGTGATCGGCGCGGGCGTCGATCAATACACCGGGTTCGGCCAGCGCGGCAGTTTCCAGATTATCGAAGGCACGCTCGAAGCGATCGTCGAAATGTTCCCGGTGTTCTCGCGGGTGCGGATGAATCGCCAGTGGGGCGGCATCGTGGATGTGTCGCCGGACGCGTGCCCAATCATCAGCAAGACCGACGTGAAGGGCCTTTACTTCAATTGCGGCTGGGGCACGGGTGGCTTCAAGGCGACGCCGGGTTCGGGCTGGGCGTATGCGCACACCATCGCGCGCGACGAGCCGCATCCGTTGAATGCGCCGTTCTCGCTGGAGCGTTTTTACACCGGCCATCTGATCGACGAGCACGGCGCCGCCGCCGTCGCCCATTAACCGACTTTGGAGAGAATCAGATGCTACTGATCGAATGCCCATGGTGCGGGCCGCGCGCCGAAACCGAATTTTCCTGCGGCGGCGAGGCGGATATCGCCCGTCCGCTCGACACCGAAAAACTCACCGATAAAGAATGGGGCGACTATCTGTTCATGCGCAAGAACCCGCGCGGAGTGCATCGCGAGCAATGGATGCATGCGCAAGGATGTCGCCGCTGGTTCATGGCGCAACGCGACACGGTGAGCTACGAGATGCAGGGCTACGACACGTTCGAGCGTCCGCTGCTCGCGATGGACGGCAACGAAGGCCAGGCACAAAGCCAGGTACAAGAGGGTAAGACGCAATGAGCCAGACAGACCGACTCCCCAACGGCGGGAGAATCAATCGCGCCATGCCGCTGACGTTCACGTTCAACGGCCGCCAGTATCAGGGCTATCAGGGCGACACGCTGGCCTCGGCGCTGCTCGCGAACGGCGTGCACTTCGTTGCGCGTAGCTGGAAATACCATCGGCCGCGCGGCATCGTGACGGCGGGTGTGGAAGAGCCGAACGCGGTCGTGCAACTGGAAACCGGCGCCTATACGGTGCCGAACGCGCGCGCCACCGAAATCGAGTTGTATCAGGGGCTCGTTGCCAGCAGCGTCAACGCGAAACCGAGCATCGAAAAAGACCGCATGGCGGTCAATCAGAAGTTCGCGCGTTTCATTCCGGCGGGTTTCTACTACAAAACCTTCATGTGGCCGCGCAAGTTCTGGCCGAAGTACGAAGAAGTGATTCGCGACGCCGCCGGTCTCGGCAAGGCGCCCGAACACAACGACGCGGACCGCTACGACAAGTGCTTTGCGCATTGCGACGTGCTGGTGGTGGGCGGCGGCCCGACCGGGCTCGCGGCGGCGCATGCGGCGGCGTTGTCCGGCGCGCGCGTGACGTTGATCGACGATCAGCCGGAGCTCGGCGGCTCGCTGCTGTCGTGCCGCGCGGAGATCGACGGCAAACCCGCGCTGCAATGGGTGCATAAGATCGAAGACGAACTGCGGCAGATGCCCGATGTTAAGATTCTGTGCCGCAGCACCGCCTTCGGCTATCAGGACCACAACCTCATCACGGTGACGCAGCGGCTCACCGAGCATTTGCCGGTGACGCAACGCAAAGGCACGCGCGAACTGATGTGGAAGATCCGCGCGAAGCGCGTGATTCTCGCGACCGGCGCGCACGAACGGCCGATCGTGTTCGGCAATAACGATCTGCCGGGCGTGATGCTGGCGTCGGCGGTGTCGACCTATCTGCATCGTTACGCGGTGCTGCCGGGCCGCAACGCGGTGGTGTTCACGAACAACGACGACGGCTATCAATGCGCGCTCGACCTGAAAGCGGCCGGCGCGCAAGTGACGGTGGTCGATCCGCGCGCGAGCGAGTCGAAGGGCACGTTGCCGGCGCTCGCACGGCGCTACGGCGTGAAAGTATTGAACGGCGTCGCGATCACGGCGGCGCACGGCAAACTGCGGGTGGCGTCGGTCGAGCTGGTGTCGTACGCGAAAGGCCAGATCGGCGCTAAACAGAGTGACTTGCCGTGCGATCTGCTGGCCATGTCGGGCGGCTGGAGCCCCGTGTTGCACCTGTTCGCGCAATCGGGCGGCAAGGCGCACTGGCATGACGACAAGGCCTGTTTCGTGCCCGGCAAGGCGATGCAACCGGAGACCAGCGTCGGCGCTTGCGCGGGCGATTTCACGCTGGGCCAGGGCATCCGCTTTGCAATGGATGCCGGCATTGAGGCGGCGCGCGCGGCCGGCTTCATCGTGACGCGGCCGAATCCGGTGCAGGTGGCCGAAATCACCGAGGCGAAGATGCAACCGCTGTGGCTGGTCGGCGGTCGTGAGCTGGCAACGCGTGGGCCGAAGCAGTTCGTCGATTTCCAGAACGACGTGTCGGCTGCGGATATTTTTCTGGCGGCGCGCGAAGGCTTCGAATCGGTCGAACATGTGAAGCGTTATACCGCGATGGGTTTCGGCACGGACCAGGGCAAGCTCGGCAACATCAACGGTATGGCGATTCTCGCGCAGGCGCTCGGCAAGACCATTCCCGAGACCGGCACGACCACGTTCCGCCCGAACTACACGCCGGTCACGTTCGGCACGTTCGCCGGCCGCGAGCTGGGCGAGTTTCTCGATCCGGTGCGCAAGACCGCGGTGCACGAATGGCATGTGGAAAACGGCGCGGCCTTCGAGGACGTCGGCAACTGGAAGCGTCCGTGGTATTTCCCGAAGGGGGGCGAGGACATGCACGCCGCAGTGGCGCGCGAATCGCTCGCGGTGCGTACGAGCGTCGGCATACTCGACGCGTCGACGCTCGGCAAGATCGACATTCAGGGCCCCGATTCGGCGAAGCTGCTGAACTGGGTCTACACCAATCCGTGGAGCAAGCTGGAAGTCGGCAAGTGCCGTTACGGCCTGATGCTCGACGAAAACGGCATGATTTTCGACGACGGCGTGACGGTGCGCCTCGCCGACCAGCACTACATGATGACGACCACGACCGGTGGCGCCGCGCGCGTGCTGACGTGGCTCGAACGCTGGCTGCAAACGGAGTGGCCGGACATGCGCGTGCGGCTCGCGTCGGTCACGGATCACTGGGCCACGTTCGCCGTGGTCGGTCCGAATAGCCGCAAGGTGCTGCAGAAAGTGTGCGAGGACATCGACTTCGCGAACGCGGCGTTCCCGTTCATGAGCTATCGCGAAGGTACGGTGGCCGGTGCGGCGTCGCGGGTCATGCGCATCAGCTTCTCGGGCGAGCTCGCCTATGAAGTGAACGTGCCCGCGAACGTCGGGCGCGCGGTGTGGGAAGCGTTGATGGCGGCGGGCGCCGAATATGACATCACGCCGTACGGCACCGAAACCATGCACGTATTGCGCGCGGAGAAGGGCTACATCATCGTCGGTCAGGATACGGACGGCTCGATGACACCGTATGACGTCGGCATGGGCGGGCTGGTCGCGAAGTCGAAAGACTTTCTCGGCAAGCGCTCGCTGACGCGTTCGGACACCGCGAAGGCGGGGCGCAAGCAACTGGTCGGGCTGTTGCCGGACGATCCGTCGTTCGTGATACCCGAAGGTTCGCAGATCATCGCCGGGCCGTTTCAGGGCGACACCGCGCCGATGCTCGGTCACGTCACGTCGAGCTATTACAGCCCGATCCTGAAGCGGTCGATTGCGATGGCGGTCGTCAAGGGCGGTCTCGACAAGATCGGCGAAACGGTCACGATTCCGCTTGCGAGCGGCAAACAGATGGCAGCGAAGATCACCAGCTCGGTGTTCTACGACAGCGAAGGAGCACGTCAACATGTGGAATGAAACTCGAGGCACGGGCTCGGTCGTGGATCGCGCGGTCGGCAAGCAAACCGGCGTATGGCAGGAGTCGCCGCTGGTCGGCACGGATGCGTTGCTGAAGAAGCATCTGGCGACGGCCAACGCGGCGTTCAGATTGAGCGAACGGCCGTTTCTGGAACTGGTGAACGTGCGTGGCGATACGCGCGACGCGGCGTTCATGCAGGCGATGGAAACCGTGCTCGGCTGCCGTCCGCCGGAAAAGGCCAACACGATTGCGCGCGGCAATGGTTACGACCTGCTGTGGCTCGGTCCGGACGAATGGCTGGTGCGCTCGGCCACCGCGCACGATGCGACCCGCAGCGCGCCGTTGCAGGCGAAACTAGGCGCCGCGTTCGCGGGCGTGTTTGCCGCGGTGGTGGATATCGGCAGCGGCTATACGGTGCTTGAAATTAGCGGCACGCGCACGCGTGAGGTGCTGGCGCGCGGCTGTCCGCTCGATCTGCATCCCAAGCTGTTCGGCGAAGGGCAGTGCGCGCAGAGCCACTATTTCAAGGCGTCGATGACGCTCGTGCCGACCGGCGCGAACAGCTTCGATATCGTGGTGCGTCGCAGTTTCGCCGATTACTTCGTCAAGATGATCCTCGACGCGGCCGAGCCGCTGATGTCGTAACGCGCGGCATGGCGACCGTGCACGGCATGCGCGATGTGCCGCGCAGTTGCATTCCATGGCGAGCGGTGTCGGCACGAACCGCCCGCCATGTTGACGGCGCCAGTCCGACATGACGTCCACGCGTTTAGCCACCGCGCGCCTCACCGAGCGCGCCTGCCATGAGCACGATGCCGATGCCGCACTCGCACTGCTCGATCAGAGCATCGTGCTGCGGCATCGGCGCATCGCGCTGATCCGCTATCTGCTCGCGCAGCAACTCGGCGCGCCGCTGGAGGCGCGTCATCATCAATACGTCGAAAGAATCGCCGCGCGCCTGAGCGCGGACACGCTCGCGCGCATTGCCGGCGCCGCGCGTGCGCGCCTGCGTCCCTAGCACGCGAGCGCAGCCCGGAACGACGCCCCCGTTCCATCCCGATGACGGTTTTCTTCTATGTGGCCGATTTATGTCCACGTCTACTGAAAACCTGATCGGAGTACTCACGCGGCAACCGCCGCATCAACGAGGGGATGACATGTCCACCGCTTTCCAGCCGCGCGCGAGCGCCGCCGCCCGACTCGAACGATTGCCGTTTTCCGGTTATCACCGGACCATTTTCCTCATCATCGCCGCTGCGTTCTTTTTCGATTCGATCGATCTCGGCACGATGACGTTCGTGCTCGGCTCGATCAAGGCGGAGTTTCATCTGTCGACCGCGACGGCCGGGTTAGTGGCGAGCGCGAGCTTCTTCGGCATGGTGATCGGCGCGGCGGTGGCGGGCCTGCTCGCGGATCGGTTCGGCCGGCGGCCGGTGTTTCAATGGAGCATGGTGTTGTGGGGCCTGGCGTCGTATTTGTGTTCGACGGCGCAGAGCGTCGAGGCGTTGATTTTCTATCGCGTGCTGCTGGGTATCGGCATGGGCATGGAGTTTCCGATCGCGCAGACTTTGCTGTCGGAGTTCGTGCCGGCCGCGTCGCGCGGCAGGCTGATCGCGTTGATGGACGGGTTCTGGCCGCTCGGGTTTATCACGGCGGGCGTGGTGTCGTATTTCGTGTTGCCCGCATTCGGTTGGCGCACGGAGTTTGCGTTGCTCGCGATTCCCGCGGTGTTCGTGCTGATCGTGCGGCGCGTGGTGCCGGAGTCACCGCGTTGGCTCGAGCATCGGGGGCGTCTGGCCGAAGCCGACCAGGTGCTGGCTGAAGTCGAAGCGAAGGTGATGAAAGCGACCGGCCTGACTCAACTGCGTGCGCCGGCGATGCACACCGAGCCGGCCGCTGTGAAAGGGACGGGCGCGTTTCGCGAGATCTGGAGCCTGGCCTACCGGCGTCGCACGATCATGGTGTGGACGTTGTGGTTTTTTGCGTTGCTCGGCTTCTATGGGCTCACGTCGTGGCTGGGCGCGTTGATGCAGCAGGCAGGCTTTGCCGTGACGAAGTCGGTGCTGTACACGGTGTTGATTTCGCTCGGCGGCATTCCCGGGTTTATCTGCGCGGCCTGGCTGGTCGAGCGATGGGGACGTAAGCCCACCTGTATCGCGTCGCTCGCTGGGAGCGCGGTGATGGCGTACGTGTACGGGCAGACCGCGTTGCATGCGCAAACGCCGGCGCTGCTGATCTGTGCCGGCCTGGCGATGCAGTTCTTTCTGTTCGCGATGTGGGCCGTGCTCTATACCTATACGCCGGAGCTTTACGGCACCGGCGCGAGGGCGACCGGGTCGGGGTTTGCTTCCGCGATTGGGCGGGTGGGGTCGTTGATCGGACCTTATGTGGTGGGCGTCGTGTTGCCGGTTTTTGGGCAGGGCGGGGTGTTTTCGCTGGGGGCTTTGTGTTTTGTCGTGGCGGCTGTCGCGGTGTGGGTCCTGGGGATCGAGACGCGAGGGCTCGTGCTGGAGACGCTGGTTCAGGATGCCGTTCAGGCCGATGGCGAGTTGGGGTTGCGTCCGATTCGGGAGTAGGTTTCTGACCGCCGGCCTCGGCGTTGCCCGGCACCGAACGTCTTTTTAGTTAAGCCCCACTGCATCGAGCGAGTCGGCACGCGAGATGGAAGTGGGGCTTGCCGTTTCTAAAACCAAAACGCCAAACGCAAACCGCTATCACAAAATAAAAAATAATAAACCGCTCACCCTCAAAAAACACGATCGTGCAAAATTTCTAATTATTACAATTCAGGCAAGCGTTTAATCAAAAAGCCAGTTCATCAAATTTTCATTCTCCCGTTCCAGGTGAGCCGAAATCGATTCGCGTTGATTAACAGACCTCAACCGCAATCAGGGAAATCCCTCGTCAGCTTTTCCTTAATATTTGATTGCGGGTGCATTAACAACCGGCTACGATCCGGTCCCATACGCATCTCATAATTTCTTGTAAGAGCTTCGATCAGCATGAAAGGGACGCCGATTTCAGGCGCGACGGCCGCAGCGGAGCAACCCGCCGCGGTGTCGTTGCGAGCGTCGACGAATGCCGACCGTGAATTTCTGAAGGCCGTTTTCTTCAGCACGCGGTTCGACGAATTCGCCGCCTCGGGATTAAGCGTCACGGAGATCGACGCGTTGCTCGCGCAACAGTTCGATATGCAGGATAGCTATTACCGGCGCCATTATCCGGCCGGCCGTTTCGACGTCGTGATGTCCGGTGACATACCGGTGGGCCGTCTGTATCACGACTGGAAGCGCGGGCGCGGATTGAGCGTGATCGACATTGCCTTGCTGCCGAACTTTCGCGGCGCCGGCATCGGTACGCGGCTGATGCAGGCCTTGGTCGGGCGGGCGGCGCAGGCCGGTCTGGTCGTCAATCTGTACGTCGAGATGAACAACCGGGTGCAATCGCTTTACCGCCGGATGGACTTCGTAAAATGCGGAGAAAATGGCATTTACGAATCGCTCAGGCGAGAAGCCGCGCCATTCGGTTCGATCGTTGAACCGCTACCGGGCTTGCAGTCCAGTATCGCCGAATGAAGTTTTAAATGCGGGGCGCATATAGCACCCCGTATAACAAGAATATTCAAGTCCGGTTTGAAATATGCCGTTAATCATGCATCGGGCCGTTTCGGCGCATCGCAACGGTGTTTGAAAACCTGCGCGCGTAATACACATCGGCACACTGGCTCAATCGGTAAAAAGCGACCGGCAATTATCTTGAGCCACGGTGTGCGACAAACTCACTGCCGGGGGGCGAGTGTCTGCAATTCCTACTCATGCCGAGTTGACTGAGTCGCTCGGCAGTCTCTTCACGTTGACGTCGCCGCAGGGCTACGCGGTCGAAGCGCGCTTGAACAGCGCGCCGGCCGGCGTGCCGATGGACGACGGCTACGACTGTTATCAGGCGCGCTTCGATCTGCCGCCCGGCGTTCAACTTCCCCAGGATGTCTACCGTGTCAGCGCGCCCGACGGCCGCGCGTGGGACCTGTTCGCCACGCCGGCGCGTCCCTCGGTGGAAGGCCTGGCGTGCCTGTGCATCGTTGTGCACGTTCCCAAACCGGCGCTCCAACAGCCGGCCGAGTCCCCGCAATGACGCCGGCGATCGTGCTAACGCCCCGGCGTTCTACCCGTCGTACCTCAAGGAGATTTTCATGAGCGATCCGTATCTCGGCGAAATCCGTATGGTGGCTTTCGACTTCGCGCCGTATGGCTGGGCGCTGTGTCAGGGCCAACTCCTGCCGCTGTCGCAGAACCAGGCGTTGTTTTCGCTGCTGGGCACCCTGTACGGCGGCACCGGCACCTCGACGTTCGGTCTGCCGAATCTGGCCAGCCGCTCGCCGGTGGGCACCGGCCAAGGCGCCGGGCTGACGCAGATCGTAACCGGCCAGTCCTCCGGGCTGGAACAGTTCACGATGACCTCCGCGCAGTTGCCGACGCATACGCACCCGGCCGTGCTGCCGGCTGCGACGCTGACGGCTGCGGTCAGCGTTCCGGCTTCGACGGCGGCGACGGGCGGTGTGGAAGCGCCTGGGCCCACCACGGTGCTCGGCGAAGTCGTCGCAGGCGGACGGGCCGCCACGATGTACAACCCCGCCGCGCCGGACACGTCGCTCAAGCCGTTCAACGTCACCGTGCCGTTTCCGCAGACAACGGTGCCGATCGGCGTGGCCGGCTCCGGTTTGCCGGTGCCGTTGCGCAATCCGTATCTCGGTCTGAACTTCTGCATCGCGTTGCAGGGCATTTTCCCGACGCGCGGATAAGCCGGGCGGCGGGCGGCGAGTAGCCAAAGCCACAGGCAGCAACACGAAAGAGCAGTCGTAATCGCGGCCGCCACCTCGACGCCCCAACCGGCGGCAATGTGGCGGCCGCAGCAGCAGCCGGTAATCAGCAACCGGTCAACAAAAGGGCGCAGCGGCGGCCCGGTGGAGCGCGTGTCATGAAGATCATCCAGCAACTCATCAAACGTTTCGATGACATGCGCAGCGCGCGCGACAGCGGCGATGCCCGCCTCGACCTGCGCGGCAAACCCGCTCGTGTCGCCGCGACGCCGGCGCCGTTTCTGATGGCGCTCGAACCGCGGGTGGTCTATGACGCGTCGGTGGCGGCGGTCGCTCCGCAGCACCACGGCGCCGAAGCGCAAACGCATGCGGGCGCTGCCGCGTCGACCGAGGCGACCGTGCATGCCGCGCCGAAGACGATCGCCGAACACGACGTGCGGCACGGCAAGTCGGGCGCCAATGCCCCGGCGCAAAACAGCAAGCCGGCCAACCAGGCCGGCACCGCGGACCCGCAGAAAACCACCCAGACCAGCAGCACCGTTGCCACCCAGAAAGCCGTCCAGACCGACGCCGCCCTGAGCGCCGCGGTGATCGATCCGACCGCGGCTGCGGCTGCGCATGCGGTCGTGTTCATCGACCCGAGCGTGGTCGACTACCAGTCGCTGATCGCAGGCCTGCCGGCCGGCACCCAGTACGTCGTGCTGAACGCCAACACCGATGGCTTCGCGCAGATCGCGCAGTATCTGCAAACGCACCAGGGCATCCAGTCGATCCATCTGATTTCGCATGGCTCCGACGGCGAGATTCAAGCCGGCGCTGCGTGGCTCAATAGCGCCGATCTGTCGGATTACAGCGCCGATCTCACGGCGATCGGCGCCGCCATGGCCCCGGGCGGCGATTTCCTGATCTACGGCTGCGACGTTGCCGAACACGCCGACGGCCAGGCGCTGGTGCAGCAGATCGCGGCAATCACGCATCTGAACGTCGCGGCCTCGACCGATCTGACCGGCTCGAGCGCCGTGGGCGGCAACTGGACGCTCGAATACGACGTCGGCAACGTGCATACGCCGGTGCTGTTATCGGCGGCGGTGGAGCAGGCTTACGACCACGTGCTGGCCACCAACATCGAAAACTACACCTCCGCGACCGGCTTCGACACGGGCGGGGATGTGACGTCGTTTACGCTCGATGGCCTGATCTACACGTTCAAGGACGTGAACGGCAACCCGATCGCGATTCGTACGATCGTCACAACGGATTCGTTCCTGCAGGCGCTCGCCGACGAAAACAGCTCCGACAACGCGTTGCAGTTCAATCAGGACTCCGTGCCCGGCGTGACCTCGATCGTCGTTACACGGGTGGGCAATACGCCGTTCAATTTTCAGAGCATCGACCTGGACGTTCTTGCCGATAACGCCGTCACGGTCTACGCCGACAGCAATACGGCCGACGGCGTGTCGATCCCGTCGGACGGTAACTTCACGGCCACCACCGTGACGCTGACCGGGCATGCCTCGTTTGCGGATGCCCAAAGCATTACGATCTCCGGTGGCAACCTGTTCGCCGATTTCGGGCACCTCGTCTACGCGGACGTGGGGCCGTCGCTGACCGCCTCCACCGGTAGCGCGGCGTTCACCGCCGGCGACAACACGGCCTCGACGCCGGTTGTCGTGGACAGCCATCTGACGCTGACCGACACCACGAGTACCGGCGCGAAATCGGCCACGATCACCATCAGTAACGTCCAGACCGGCGACGAGCTTCTGTTTACGCCCAGCGGCTCGACGGGCAACATCTCCGCGGTGTTCAGCGGCAACGTGCTGACGCTGTCTTCGACAGGCGGCACCGCGACGATCGCGCAATGGCAGACTGCGCTCGAATCGATCACGTTTACCAATACCCAGATCACGCCGAACACCGCGACCCGCACGATCAGCTTCTCGATCACCGACAACAACAACGCCGTGGCGACGGCGACCCGCACCCTCACGGTCGCGGACACCGACCAGACGCCGATCGTCCACACCTCCGGCGGCGCGACGACCTATGTGGCCGGCGCTACCGCCGCCACGATCGACAGCGGTGTGACCGTTACCGACAGCGACACCACGCACCAGTCACTCGCGACGGTGACGATCGGCAACGCCGGCACGGGCGACACGCTGGCGTTCAGCAACACCAATACGACCCTCTACGGCAATATCACAGGGTTGTTTGCGGGTACGACACTGACGCTGAACGGCTCGGCCACCGACGCGCAATGGCAGGCGGCGCTCGACGCCGTCACGTTCTCGTCCGGCGCCGGCACCACGAGCGGCGCGCGCACCATCAGCTTCTCGATCAACGACGGGACGAAAACCAGCGCGTCGGCCACCAAAACGCTCAACGTGAGCCCGGTGCCGATCGTCACGACGGACTCCGGTTCGGCCTCGTTCGTGTCGGCCGACAACGCGACGTCGACGCCGGTCACGGTGGACAGCGGCATCACGGTGGCGGAAAACGGCGGCGCGGGCACGCTCGCGTCGGTCAGCGTGCAGATCACCACCAATTTCCAGCAGGGTCAGGACAGCCTGCTGTACGTCAACAACCCGGCTACGATGGGCGACATCAGCGGCTCGTACAACGCGTCGACCGGCCTTCTGACCTTGACGTCGGCGTCGCACGCGTCGCTGGCGCAATGGCAGGCGGCCTTGCGCTCGATCACGTATACCGACACCGCCGCGTCGCCCGCCACGCCGATGCGCACCATCAGCTTCACCGCCAACGACGGCTCGAATAGCGGCCCGATCGCGACGCGCACGGTCACGGTAACCGCGACCGACAACACGCCGATCGTCACGCTGTCGGGCGGCAGCACCTCGTATGTGGCGGGCGCGCCGGGCGTGGTCGTCGACAGCGGCGTCAGCGTGACGGACCGCGACTCGAACCCGACGCTGACGCAGGCCCAGATAACGATCACCAACGGTGTGCAAACGGGCGATACGCTGGTGTTCGTCAACGATAGCTTCGTGACCGGCTCCTATGACAGCACCAACCATATATTGACGCTGACGGCGAGCGGCAGCGTCAGCGACGCGCAATGGAACACCGAACTCGACAAGATCCAGTTCTCCAGCGCCGCCAATGCGACGGCCGGCGCGCGCACGCTCTCGTATGTCGTCAACGACGGAACCAAACTGAGCAACGCGGTGACGCGCACCGTGAACGTGGTCGTCGCGCCGGTCGTCACGACCGATTCCGGTTCGGCCGCCTTCGTCGCGGGCGACAACACCGCGTCGACCCCGCTCACGGTCGACAGCGCGCTCACGGTGTCCGACGGCAGCAGTACGACGCTCGTTTCGGCGACAGTGCAAATCACCAGCAACTTCAATTCGAGCGAAGACCTGCTGATCTTCACGCCCAGCGGGGCGACCGGCGACATTGCCGGCTCGTACAACGCATCGAACGGCCTCCTGACGCTGACCTCGGCGTCGCACGCGACGCTGGCGCAATGGCAGGCCGCGTTGCGCGCGGTTGCGTACGACGACCTCGCGGTCACGCCGAACAATGCGACCCGCACGATCTCGTTCATCGTCAACGACGGCGCCAACAACAGCCCGGTCGCAACCCGCACGGTGGCCGTGCAGGATACCGACCAGACGCCGATCGTCACGCTGTCGGGCAGCAACAGCGCGTACACGGCGGGCTCCGCCGCGACGATCATCGACAACGGCATCACGATCAGCGACCTCGACAATTCGACGCTCGCGTCGGCGACCGTGTCCATCGGCGCGGGCTTCCACGTAGGCGACACGCTGGCGTTGAGCAGCGACAGCTTTGTGACCAGTTCATACGACGCGACCCATGGCATCCTGACGTTGACCGCCACCAGCGGCAACATCAGCGTCGCGCAATGGATGTCCGAACTCGATAACGTCACGTTCTCCAGCGCGCCGGGCGTGCCCGCGGGCGCGCGCACCGTGTCTTTCACGGTGAACGACGGGACTGAGTCCAGCGCGGTGGTCTCGCGCACGGTGACCGTGACCGCGGTGCCGGTCCTGACGACCGATTCCGGCTCCGCCGCCTTCGTCGCGGGCGACAACATCGCGTCGACGCCGGTCGCGGTCGACAGCGGTCTGACCTTGGCCGACAGCAGCAGCACGACGCTCGTTTCTGCGACAGTGCAAATCACCAGCAACTTCAATTCGAGCGAGGACCTGCTGATCTTCACGCCCAGCGGGGCGACCGGCGACATTGCCGGCTCGTACAACGCATCGAACGGCCTCCTGACGCTGAGCTCGGCGTCGCACGCGACGCTGGCGCAGTGGCAGGCCGCGTTGCGCGCGGTTGCGTACGACGACCTCGCGGTCACGCCGAACAATGCGACCCGTACGATTTCGTTTACCGTCAACGACGGCGCCAACAGCAGCCCGATCGCAACCCGCACGGTGACCGTGACGGATACGGATCAGACGCCGCTTCTCACCACCACGGGCGGCAGCACCGCGTTCGTCGAAGCCGACAATGTCACCTCGACGCCGGTCGCGATCGATAGCGGCGTGACGATTTCGGACCTCGACAATTCGACGCTGGCGCACGCGACGGTGTCGATCACCGGCAACCTGCACAGCGGCGAGGACGTGCTTGCATTCAGCAACACCAACGCGACGCTGTTCGGCGACATCTCCGGGACGTACAACGCGCTCACCGGCACGATGCAACTGAGTTCGTCGAGCGGCACCGCGACGCTCGCGCAGTGGCAGGCGGCCTTGCGCGCGGTGACGTACACCGATACGGCGATCACCCCGAACACCGCGAACCGCACGATCAGTTTCTCCGTCAACGACGGCGCCAAAGACAGTCTGGCGGGCAGCAAGACCGTGTCGGTCACGGGCGTCGACCAAAGCCCGGTGTTGAGCGCGTCGAGCGGCAATTTCGACTATCTGCCGGGCGCGGCCGCGCACAACATCGACAGCGGCATCACGCTGACCGACAGCGACAGCACGACCATGGCGTCGGCGACGATCCAGTTCAGCTCCGGTTTCCAGAGCGGCGACCAGTTGAGCCTGAATTACAACGCGGCGACGATGGGCTTCAACTTCAACATCACGTTCGACGCCGCGGCCGGGACCTTGACGATCACCCGCACCGGCGCGATGACCCTCTCGAACTGGCAGGCGATCATCGACAACGTGCAGTTTTCGGCGGCGCCGGGCGTACCGCTCGGCACGCGCGCGCTGTCCGTGGTCACATCGGACGGCGTCAAGGACAGCAACACGCTGACGTACAACGTCGATGTGATCAGCTCCGCGCCGCAACTGTCGACCACCAGCACGGGCAGCGTCACCTTCACCGCGGGCGACAACGTGGCCGGCGTGCCGATCGTGGTGGACGGCGGGCTCAGCGTGCTCGACCCGCTCGGCAATCCGATCGTGTCGGCGATGGTGTCGATCACCGGCAACTATCAGTCCGACCAGGACGTGCTGCTGTTCGTCAACGACGGCGCGACGATGGGCGATATCTTCGGCAACTTCAACGCGGCGACCGGCGTGCTGACGCTGACCTCGTCCAGCGGCACCGCGACCGACGGGCAATGGGCTGCCGCCATGCGCGCCGTGACGTTTACCGACACGGCGGTGACGCCCGATACGGCGTCGCGTTCGATCAGCTTCCAGATTACCGACGGCACGCAAAACAGCACCACGCTGATACGCACCGTCACGGTCGCGGACACCGACCAGACGCCGATACTCGCCACCGCCAGCACCGGTTCGGCCTCGTTCGTGGCCGGTGACAACGCCACCTCGACGCCGGTCGCGATCGACACCGGCATCACGGTATCCGATCGCGACAACGGCACGCTGGCCTCGGCGACGTTCCAGATCGGCGCGGGCTTCAACGCCGGCGAAGACGTGCTGGCGTTCACCAACGACGGCGCGACGATGGGCAACATCACCGCCAGCTACGACGCCGTGCATGGCACGCTGACGCTGAGCTCGGCCAGCGCGAGCGCGACGCTCGCGCAATGGCAGGCGGCGTTGCGTTCGGTGACGTACACCGATACGGCGGTCACGCCGGACAACACCATGCGCACGATCAGCTTCACGGTCAACGACGGCGCGAAGAACAGCGCCGCACTGACGCGCAGCGTCACCGTCGCGGATACGGATCAGACGCCGATTGTCGGGTCGACGGGTACGGGGTCGGCCACGTTCGTGTCAGGCGACAACGGGCCGTCGACGCCGGTCGTCATCGACAACGGCATCACGGTGTCCGATCTCGACAACACGACGCTGGGCTCGGCGACAGTGCAGATCGGCGCGGGTTTCCATGCGGGCGAGGACGTGCTTGGCTTCACCAACGACGGCGCGACGATGGGCAACATCACCGTCATAAGCTACGACGCCGTGCACGGCACGCTGACGCTCAGTTCGACCGGCGCCACCGCCACGCTCGCGCAATGGCAGTCCGCGCTGCGCTCGGTGACCTACGTGGACACGGCGGTCACGCCGAGCGGCGCGACGCGCACGATTGACTTTACGGTGAACGACGGCACGAATCCCAGCGCCGTCTACGCGCGCAACGTCGACGTGACCGCCGCCGACCAGACGCCGATCCTGACGACCTCCGTCGGCAGCAGCGCCTTCGTCGCGGGCGACAACGTCGCGTCGACGCCGGTCGTCATCGACAACGGCGTGACGGTGTCGGACCTCGATAACACGACGCTGGCGTCGGCGACGGTGCAGATCGGCACGGGTTTCCATAGCGGAGAAGACGTGCTCGCGTTCACGAACGACGGCGCGACGATGGGCAACATCACCGCCAGCTACGACGCGGTGCACGGCACGCTGACACTCAGTTCGACCGGCGCCGCCGCCACGCTCGCGCAATGGCAGTCCGCGCTGCGTTCGGTGACGTACACCGACACGGCGGTCACGCCGGACAACACCACGCGCACGATCAGCTTCACGGTCAACGACGGCACCAAGGACAGCGCCGCGGGCACGAAGGGCGTGACCGTCGCCGACGTCGACCAGACGCCGGTGACCACGACGTCTAGCGGTAACACGGCGTTCGTGTCGGGCGACAACGCCACGTCGACGCCGGTCACGGTGGACAGCGGCCTGAGCGTGTCGGACCGCGACAATGCGACGCTCGCGTCGGCGACTGTCTCGATCACGACGGGTTTCCATGCCGGCGAGGACGTGTTGTCATTCACGAACGGCAACGCCACGACGTTCGGCAACATCACCGCTTCGTTCGACGCCACGACCGGCGTGCTGACGCTGACGTCGGCGGGCCAGTCGGCCACGGTCGCGCAATGGCAGGCGGCGCTGCGCGCGGTGACCTACATCGACACGGCGTTGCTGCCCGACAGCGCCCAACGCACCGTCAGCTTCACCGTCAACGATGGCCAGAAGGACAGCGCGGTCGGCACGAAAGCGATCACCGTGACCGCGACGGATCAGACACCTCTGGTCACCAACGGCGACACGAGTCCACTGACCTTCAACAGCGGACCGAACGCGCAGCCGGTCACGATCGCGTCGCAGATCAGCGTGACCGATGCGGACAGCAGCGCGACGCTGGCATCGGCCACGGTGTCGATCAGCGGTGGCTTCCACGCCGACCGCGACGTGCTCGCGTTCACGGGCAGCGCGGCGACCGGCAATATCGTCGGCAGCTACGACGCAACGACGGGTGTGCTGACGCTGAATTCGGCGGGCCACAGCGCAACCTTCGCGCAATGGCAGGCGGCGCTCGCTGCCGTCACCTACGTGGACAGCGCAAGCGAAACCGTCGCGAGCAGCCGGACGATCAGCTTCTCCGTCAACGACGGCCAGAAGAGCAGCGTGCCGTCCACGCGGACCGTGAACATTGCGGCGGCGCCGGTGACGGTGACCCAGCCGACGCAGTCGACACAGCCGATGCCGGCGAACCAGGTCACGCTGCCGCCGCGTGGCAACGGTGCGGGCGCGGCGTCGTCCGCGACGCAGTCGAACACGCCGAATGCGCCGTCCACGTCCGCGCCCGACATCGTCATCACGTTCCCGCGCAACCTGACCGACAGCATTTCGAACCCGCTGATCGTGCTCGACGCGTTCGCCGAAGCACCGGAAGTCGGCTCGATCCCGGCCATCCACACGGCCACCTTCAGCGCCGACGAAATCGGCACGAGTAGCTACGCGAATAGCGGCAGTGTCGGCGGTTCGAACCATCACGGTTCGCTCAGCGACACCTCGGTCGGCCCGATCGACACGACGCCCGCGCCGACCAGCGCGCCGCTGTCGCTCGATCTGCCCGCACTCGCCATGCATCTGAACGTCGCGCCGGATCAGGCGTTCGTCGTATCGCTGCCGGTCATGCTCGGTTCGAGCGAAGGTTTGCCGGTCGGCGCCGACGCGCATGTCGAACTGCGTCTCGCCGACGGCCGTCCGCTGCCGAACTGGCTGCATTACGACCCGGTGCGCGGCACGCTGAGCGGCAAAGTGCCGGCGAATCAGCGCGGCCTGCAGATCGCGATCATCGCGCACGACGCTCAAGGTCATCAGACACGCCGCGACGTGGCGATCGAATTCGGCGGTGCGAGCCGCTCCACGCAGTCAGGGCATGCCGGACACGACACATCGCACGGCGCGGCGCATCCGCCCGCCGTCGCGCCGAATGCCACCCGGGCCACCCCAGCCACGACACCGCACGCGGCGCTGCCGTTCAATAGCCCGCCGCTGGCCAAACCCTCGCTCGCCGAACAGTTCGTGCGCGCCCATGCGACGCTGCACGTGGCCCGTCCGGTCAACGCTGCTGCCACCACCGTCGCGCCCGAGACTGCCTCGCGAGGTCACGCATGAGCGTCCGCCGTTTTCCGAATCCCGTCATCTTTATAAAGAGAGCCGCTGAATTGAACTCCTCGTCCGTAGCGGTGCGTGCACCGCGTCCCGCCTTGCTGGCACTGTCGCTCGCCGTGATCTGGCTGTCGGGCTGCGCAATCAAACCCACGCCGTTCACCGAAGCCGAACGCACGCAGACCGCGCAAACCGACCGCACGTCGATGTTCGCGCAACAGCAGGCCGTCAGCGGCCCGATCACGCTAGACGAAGCCATGGCGCGCGCGATCCGCTACAACCTCGATCATCGGCTGAAGATGATGGAAGAGGCGCTCGCGCAGAAGCAGCTCGATCTGTCGAATTTCGATCTGCTGCCCAAGCTCACCGCGCAGGCCGGTTATACGACGCGCAATCATGAACTCGCGTCGTCGTCGACCAACGTGTTCACCAATGAGCAATCGCTCGCGCCGTCGTATTCGACCGACAAGAACGACCGCACCGCGGATCTGTCGTTCTCGTGGAATCTGCTGGACTTCGGCGTCAGCTACTACGAAGCGAAAGAGCAGGCGGACCACGTTCTGGTGCTCGAACAACGCCGCCGTAAAGTCGTGCAGTTGATGATGCAACAGGTGCGCGAAGCGTACTGGCAGGCGACCGGCGCGCAACGTCTGCGCGATCGTATCGGACCGCTGCTCGATCAGGCACGCGGTGCGTTGAACGATTCGCGCCAGGCGCAGCGCGAAAACCTGCGTGCGCCGCTCGATACGCTGAACTACCAGCACGCGCTGCTCGATCTGATGCGTCAGCTCGAAGAGATCCGCGATCAGCTCGAAGAAGCCAAGCCGCGTCTGGCCGCGCTGATGAATCTCGAGCCGGGCAAGGACTACACGCTCGCGCCGCCGGAAGGCTTCGCGGTGCCGACGTTCGACATGCCGATGGACCGCATGGAAGAAACCGCGCTGGAGCGTCGTCCGGAACTGGTCGAGGCGAGCTACAACGAACGGATCAGCGTCAACGAAACCCATAAGGCGATGGCGAAGATGCTGCCCGGCATCGAGTTCAGCCTGGGCACGCATTACGACAGCAACAGCTTCCTCGTCTACAACGCGTGGCGCGCGGCGGGTATCAGCGTGAGCTGGAACCTGCTGAACCTGATCAACGTGAAGAACATCAAGGGCATGGCCGACGCGCAGCTCGAAGTGGCGAAGACGCAGCGTCTCGCGCTGAGCATGGCGGTGCTGACGCAAGTGCACGTGGCCACCAGCGAGCTGAGCGCGAAACGTCGCCAGTTCGATCTGCTCAAGCAGATGAACGACGTCGATCAGCAGATTCTCGAACACACGCATAACGCGACTCAGGCGAACGCGCAGGGCAAGCTCGAAGAAATTCGCGCGGCGACCGGCGCGATGATGTCCGAGCTGCGTCTCTATCAGAGCTACGGCGAACTGGAAAACGCGTACGGGCAACTGCTCGCCACGCTCGGGCTCGATCCGGTGCCGGATACCGTCAAGGGTCACGATCTGGCGTCGTTGCAGCAGTCGATCAATCAGGAACAGCAGCGCTGGGTCGCGCTCGGCCATGGCATCGCCACCAGCGCTGTTCCGGTGGGTGCGGCGGGCGGCGTGGCCGTCAATCCGGCAAGCGCGCCGGTCAAGACGCCGGCAGCCAGCACGCCGGCCGCCGCGCAACCCGTTGCGCCGGTCAACCTGCAAGCCAACGCACAGACGGGCGCACAGACCAGCGCACCGGCCACTATCCAGGCAACCGGTCCCGCAACAGGTGGAGTCAAGACGCAATGAAGTTTTCGCAGTGTGCGGCGTGGTGTGCAGTCGCAGTCATGTTGTCCGCACAACCGGTCTGGAGCGCGCAGCCTGGCGCCCAGCCGGACGTAAAACCTGTCGCGAAGCCGGCGGTCAAGCCGGTTTCCGTGCAAGCCCCGGCGCTCGCGCCGCAGCCGGCGTCGGCGCAAACCGATGCGTCCGGCGACGCGGGCAAGATCCGCATCCAGCTCGTGTCGCGCGATCAGGTGGATCTGTCGAGCGAAATCGCCGCCAAGATCGCGACGCTGCCGTTGCGTGACGGTGACGCGTTCCGCACCGGTCAGACGCTGGTGTCGCTCGATTGTTCGCTGTACACGGCGCAATTGCGCAAGGCGCAGGCCGAAGCCGGCGCCGCCAGCGATCTGCTGAATGTGGATCAGCGGCTCGCGCAACTGCATTCGGTCGGTGAGCTCGAAGTGCAGCAGGCGGCCGCCAAACTGAAGGCGAGCAACGCCGAGGTCGCCTACATGCAGGCGACCGTGCGCAAATGCGTGATCACCGCGCCGTTCGACGGCCGCGTCTCGAAGCGCTCGGCCGCGCCGCAGCAGTTCGCGGAACCGGGCAAGCCGCTGCTGACGATCGTCGACACCAGCCGTCTCGAACTGAAAATGATCGTGCCGTCGAAGTGGCTCGTCTGGCTGAAGCCCGGCCATGCGCTCAGCGTGCAGGTCGACGAGGTCGGCAAGACCTATCCGGCGCAGGTCGCCCGCATCGGCGCGCGCGTCGATCCGGTGACGCAGACCGTCGACGTGACGGCCGCACTGGCCGGCAACGTGCCCGAGTTGCTGCCCGGCATGAGCGGCTGGGCTACCTTCGCCAGCCGATGACCGCCATGCATCCGGCGCCCGGTGGGCCGTCGCCCGGGAACCACGCGAATAACGTGCGAATCGACCCGCAGCAACTGGCCATGCTGTGGCAACTCGCGGCCCGCGCGCGCGACGCGCAGACCGAAGCGACCCTCGGCTTCACCGTGGTCAACGAAACGCTGTCGCTGCTGCCGTACCGGCAAGCCGCCTGGTGGCGCGGCACCGCGCCCGGCACTGTGGCGGCGGTATCCGGTTTGCCGGAGAGCGATCCGAATGCGCCTTACGTGCAGTGGCTCGGTGCGCTGTGCCGGGTGCTGGCGCGCGCGCCTGAAACCGCTGCACCGAGTGCCGCCGACGCGACCGTGGCAGCGCCCGCGGAGCGCGCGCGTGCCTTCACCGCGGCGGATCTCGCCGTCGATCCTTCAGCCGCGCACGTCGTGCAGGACTGGCAGGCGTGGTGGCCCGAGCATGGTCTCTGGCTGCCGCTGGCCGATCGCAGCGGCCGGTCGCTCGGCGGCGTGGTGTTCGCACGCGACGCCGCCTGGACCGCGGTGGATTGCGCGTTGCTCGGCGAGCTCGCGCAGGTCTGGGCGCATGCCTTCGCGGCGTTCGGGCCGCGGCCTTCGTGGTTCGAACGGGCGCGCGTGATTTTGAAGCCGGGGCGGCAGCAGCGTCGCGTATTGATCGGGTTGGCGATTGCGTGTCTGATTCCCGTGCGGCTGACGGTCCTCGCGCCGGCCGAAGTCACGCCGAAAGATCCGTTCGTGGTGCGCGCGCCGCTCGACGGCGTGATCGACCGTTTGTACGTGCAGCCGAACCAGCCGGTCGCAGCCGGCACGCCGCTGCTCGGTCTCGACGCCACGACGCTGCAGTCGCGCTATGCGCTGGCGCGCAAGGACTTCGATACCGCGCAGGAAGAGTATCGGCAGACCGCGCAGCTCGCCGTGACCGACGACCGCAACCGCCTCGACATGGCCGAACGCAAAGGTAAGCTCGACCAGAGCGCCGTGCAGCTCGACTACACGGCGCAGCAACTCGCGCGCGTGCGGGTCAGCGCGGCGCGCGCGGGCGTCGCGGTGTTCTCCGATCCGAACGAATGGACCGGCAAGGCCGTCGCCGTCGGCGAAAAGATCCTGTTGCTGGCGGACCCGGCGCATGTCGAACTGAGCGCGTATGTGCCGGTTGCCGATAACGTCGACGTGAAAGCCGGCGCAACGATCACGCTGTATCCGAAGAGCTCGCCGCTCGCCACTTACGAAGCGCGCATCGACTCGGTCGCGTATCGCGCCGAGCCGACGCCCGACGGCGTGCTCGCATACCGCATCCGCGCGACCTTTAGCGACGCCACGGCGCGGCCGCCGCTCGGCGCGATGGGCACCGCGCGGATTCATGGCAACTGGGTGCCGTTGTTCTACTACGTGCTGCGTCGTCCGTTGACGCTGGCGCGTCAGTGGCTGGGCTGGTAACGCCATGTGCTCCGCCCGTTTGAGTGGAATCGCAACATGAGCCGGCTGCCGCAACTTCGCCAGGAACTGACGCTCAGCGTCGGCGCGCCCTCGTCGGAAGGCGCGCCGACCTGGATGCTGCACGACCCCGCTGCGAACCGTTTCTTCCAGCTCGGCTGGCCGGCCTTCGAGCTGCTGTCGCGCTGGCCGCTCGACGACGCCAGCGCGATCGTCGCCAGTGTGAATCGCGACACGACGCTGACCGTCACGATCGACGACATGGAAGCGCTCGTGCGCATGCTCCATCAGCAGAACCTGCTGGTCGCGTGCACCGCTGCCGACGCCGACCGGCTCGCCGCCCGCGCCGAAGCAGGGCGGCTCGGCCAGGCGATGTGGCTGCTCAAGCACTACCTGATGATCCGCATTCCGCTGTGGCATCCCATGGCGTTTCTGCGGCGCACCGCGCGCTATGCGTCGTTCGCGTTTCGCCCGGTGTTCTGGATGATGATCGCCGCCTGCGCGGTGCTCGGGCTGTTCCTCGTGTCGCGCCGCTGGGACGAATTCCTGCATACGTTCCACTCGTACGCGGATCTGCAAGGGCTCGTCGCGGTCGGCATCGCGATCGGCTGTGCGAAGGTGCTGCACGAATTCGCGCATGCGTTCACCGCGCAGCGTTACGGCTGCCGCGTGCCGACCATGGGCGTGGCCTTTCTCGTGATGTTGCCGGTGCTGTACACGGATACCACCGAAGCGTGGAAAGTGCCAAGCCGCGCGAGCCGTCTGCGGATCGGCGCGGCCGGCATGCTGAGCGAACTCGCGCTCGCCGCCGTGGCAACGCTCGCGTGGAGTCTGCTGCCCGACGGCCCGCTGCGCGCCGGGGCGTTTCTGCTCGCCACCACCACGTGGATCGGCACGCTGGCGATCAACGCGAGTCCGTTCATGCGCTTCGACGGCTATTTTCTGCTGTCGGACTGGCTCAACATGCCGAACCTGCACGACCGCGCGTTCGCGCTCGGCCGCTGGTGGCTGCGCGAGTGGCTGTTCGGTTTCGACGAGCCGCAGCCGGAACCGTGCTCGCCGTCGCGGCGGCGGTTTCTGGTGGGCTTTGCGTTTGCGACGTGGTTTTACCGGCTCGCGGTGTTTTTCTCGATCGCGCTGGTCGTGTATCACGCGTTTTTCAAGGTACTGGGGCTGATGCTGTTTTGCATCGAGTTCGGCTGGTTTATCGTGCGGCCGATGTGGCGCGAAACGCTCGCGTGCTGGGAGCGTCGCGCGCAATTGCGCTGGCGGTGGCAGACCCGGCGCAGCGCGTTGCTCGGTGCGTTGCTGATCGGCTTTCTGGTGTTGCCGTGGCACGCGGGCGTGAATGCGCCGGCAGTGTTCGGGCCGCAGCATGCGCAAGGCTTGTACACGGTCGCGGCGGGTTATGTGGCGGCGACGCCGCCGCCCGCCCAGGACGGTCAGACGGTGCACGCGGGCGAGGTGCTCGCGACCATCGTGTCGCCGGATCTCGAGTACAAGCTCAAAGCCGCCCAGGCCGATGAAGCCTTGCTGCGCTGGCAGGTCGAACAGCAGGCGTTCGACGATCGTCTGCGCGAGCAGGGCGTCGCGCTGACGCGGCGCTGGGACGCGGCGCGTCAGACGATCGCGGGCTTGCAGGCGGAAATCGAACAGTTGACGATTCGCGCGCCGTTCGCCGGCACGCTCGATGTGCCGGGCGACGCGCTCGCGGCCGGCACGTGGCTGCCGCGCGGCGAGCGGCTATACGACGTGATTGGGCCCGGCGGTATCAAGGGCGACGCGTTTGTCGGCGAGAACGACGTGGGCCGCGTGCGGACCGGCGAGCCGGCGGTGTTCGTCGCGACGCTCGCGGAAATGCGGCCGGTGCATTGCCGCGTGCAGGCCGTCGACAAAGTGAATATCGGCGTGCTCGACGAGCCTTCGGTCGCGAGCCAGTATGGCGGCCCGATTCCCGCCGAGCAGGACGCGAAGACGCATCAACTGGTGCCGTTGCAGGCGACCTGGCGAGTGCGGATCGGCGACTGCGATAGCGGCAGGATGCTGACGCGCGAGTTGACGGGAAGCGCGTCGCTGGATGGCGGGCGGGAGAGTTATGCGGGCAAGTGGCTGCGTGCGCTCGTCGCGGTCATGCAGGGGGAAGGCGGCTTTTAAGCCAACTTTCGTCGCGTGGCGACCGCTCAGTTCGGTGCGGCCACGTTGAACGGCTTGCCCGGAATCCACGCCCACGTGGCCAGCACTTTTGCGCCTGCCGGGCCGGCCTTCGTGACGTGGACGACGTTCGCCGGCATCCGGTAGCTCTCGCCGGCATGCACGATCCGATCGGGCTGGCCGTCCACCTGCACGGTGACTTCCCCTTCGAGCACATACGCGACCTCCGGGCCGGTCGCTTTGTGCCGCGCTTTAGCTGCATTCGGCGGAAATTCGGCGATGCCCATGCCCATCTCGCGGTTGGTCCCTGACACGGGGACGCGTTGCAGGACGATGGTGTCTTTGGTGGGCGGTGGCGTGCCGGCTGCCTTGGCTGATTGCAGCGGTGCGCTCAGTGTCATTGCCGCCGTCACGATCGACGCGAAGCGAAACACGCGGTTCATGGCGATTCCCCTTTTGATCAACGTGCGCCGCTGGCGGCGAGTGCCGTCAGAATCCGATGCGCGACAGTGACGCGATCGTCGATCGGCACGTTCTTGTTCGCGAGCATCACGATGCCGAGCTGCTTGCCGGGGATAAACGCCACATACGCGCCGAAGCCGTTCGTCGAGCCGGTCTTGTTGATCCAGACATCCTGCTGCGGCGCTAACGGCGGCTTGATTGCGGTGACGGGGGTCGCTTTCATCGTCATCGCCGTCGAGTTGCCTTCGAGCAGGGTCTTCAACGCCACCGGAGTCGCGTACTGCTCCCAGATCAGGTCCTGCGTCATCACGCCCGCCGTGAAGTAACCCGTATGCGTCGCCGTGATCGCGCGTTGCCAGGCGCCGTCGATCTGCACCAGATTCATGTTCGCTTGCAGGAAGCGCGTCATGTCGGTTGCCGTCGTCTTGACGCCGTACGCCTCGGCGGATAACACGCCGGGCGCGACGCGGATCGGCGCGCCGTCTTTCTTGTAGCCTTGCGCGTAGTCCGGCATGCGGGCGGCCGGCACGTCGATATAGCTGTTCTTCAGGCCGAGCGCGGGGAACAGGCGCTGTTGCATTAGCGGCGTGAACGCTTCGCCCATGCTTTTGGCCGTGATCAGACCGAGCGTGCCGATGCCGGGATTCGAATACGTCCGGCAAGTGCCTGGCGCGCAACCCGGTTTCCATGCTTTGAGGTAGCCCAGAAACTGCTCGTCGTTCTGGATCTCGTCGGGCACCTGCAGCGGCAGCACGCCGGGCGTATGCGTGCCCAGATTGACGAGACGCACGTTGCCGAACGGACTGCCTTGCAGCGACGGCAAGTAGTGGCTCGTCTTGTCCGACAGCGATAGCTTGCCGCTGACCTGCGCGTACGACGCCAGCGTCGCCGTGAAGGTCTTGCTGACGGAGCCGATTTCGAACAGGGTGTCTTGCGTGACTGGCTTGCCGGTTTCCGTCGACGCCACGCCGTAATTGAACACGTAGGGCTGACCCGCCACGATCACGCCGACCGCCATGCCGTGTACGCCGTCTTTGGCCATGAGCGGTTGAATGGCGGCGTCGACCGTGTGTTGAATGTTGGCTTGCGAGGCATTGTTGTTGTTGTTGTCGGCCGCGTGCGTGGCGGCGGTGGCGCACAGGGCGACGAATGCGATCGTCGCGATTGGGGTGAGGGGGCGGAGTTTCATTTGCGTTGTTTCCTTGAATATCGGCCAGGCCGCACTATCCGATATTTACGGTTGGCTGACAATCGACGATATGTTGCGTGAGGGTAAAGAAAATCTTGTGGGCGAGGAGCGCACGCCGATTACGGACTGGTCCACTCCGGTTTCGAATCACCCGTCTTTACCTCCCTATCTGAGCAGGTGTTTTCCCCGAGGGAATTACTAAGCTGCCTGTGTGCCATTTCTGGTTATTCAGCATGCCGGGCGGATAGAGCGACCCGTTAGTGAAAATGGCCAAAATTGATTCTCACTCAGGAGAAAACTTTGAAAGCCAACATGATAAAAGGCATTGCGGCCGGTCTTTTATGCGCCGTGATCGCAGCGTGTGGTGGAGGTGCTTCAGATCCGGTCGGTGTCAGTCAAAAGAAAATGTCCCATGCCGCCGTTGTGGCGAAGGGATTTATTTTCAGTCCCTACAAAGATCTCACGATCAATATGAACTGGAACACGAATGTGATTTCCACCAACGTGACGGGGTCGTTACAACCCATTCTGAGTGTGATGCCGGGCAAGCTCAATACGCTGACCTGGGCGTTCGCCACCGGCGAATGCGGGAGCGAAAACTGGGCGGGGCTGACGCCTTCGCAGGTGGCGGGGGCGAACGTTCAGGCGGCCGTCAATGCGGGCAAGAGCTATATCGTGTCCACCGGCGGCGCGGCAGGCTCGTTCACCTGCGGCTCGGACGCCGGCTTTAGCAAATTTATCCAGACCTATTACTCGGCCAATATGCTCGGTGTCGATTTCGATATTGAAGCGGGCCAAAGTCAGGACGACATTAACAACCTGATCCAGCGCGTGATCGTTGCGCAGAGAACTTATCCCAACTTGCGTTTCAGCTTTACGATCGCGACATTGGGCGGTAATTCGCCGCAAAGCCTGGGCGGCACGGGCGAGATGGTCATGAACGCCATTCAATCCGCCGGCTTGACGAATTACACGATCAACCTGATGACCATGGACTATGGCAGTTCCATTCCCGGCAATTGCGTGGTGGGCAGTAGCGGTTCGTGCGATATGGGGCAATCGGCGGTGCAGGCGGCGATCAATCTGCATGGCTATTACGGCGTGCCGTATAGCCAGATCGAACTCACGCCGATGATAGGCGGCAACGATACGCAAGACGAGGTCTTCACCACCGCCGACGTCGCGACCGTCTCCTCGTTCGCGACGCAGAACGGCCTGGCCGGCGTGCATTTCTGGTCGTTCGATCGCGACAACGACTGCGCGCCGGGCTACGCGTCGCCCACCTGCAATAGTTATGGCCAGGCGGGCACGCTGGGCTTTACCAATCAGTTCATCGCGCAGTTGGGCCTTTGATCGACGTGAGCGAAGCCACAACGGCGGCGTTCACACCGCCGCTGTGGCCTCACGTTTTCTCGACGGCGTGCCGTTCGCGACGAAGTAGGGCGTTTCGACGCGCGCCAACGCTGTCCGTCCGCGAATCCGGTCCGCGATTTTTTCCGCGAGCATGATGGTCGGCGCGTTCAGATTGCCAGTCGTGATGAGCGGCATGATCGACGCGTCGACCACGCGCAGCGCTTCCATGCCATGGACGCGCCCCTCATTGTCTACGACCGCCATGTCGTCATAGCCCATCTTGCACGAGCACGACGGATGGAACGCCGTCTCCGCACGCATGCGCACGAAGGCGTCGAGCTGTTCGTCGGTGCTCAGCTCGGCGCCGGGGTTCAACTCACGGCCGCGATAACGGTCGAGCGCCGGTTGCCGCATGATTTCGCGCGTAATGCGAATGCCGTCGCGGAATTCGCGCCAGTCGAGCGGATCGGCCATGTAGTTGAACAGGATGCTCGGATGCACGTTCGGATCGCGCGAAGCGAGCTTCACGCGGCCGCGGCTCGGCGAACGCATCGAGCCGACGTGGGCCTGAAAGCCGTGCATCCTGATCGCGTTCGAGCCGTTGTAATTGATCGCGACCGGCAGGAAGTGATACTGGATGTTCGGCCACAAATCGTCGTCGCGTGTGCGGATGAAGCCGCCCGCTTCGAACTGGTTGCTCGCGCCGATACCCGTGCCGTTCAGCATCCATTCGAGGCCGATGCCGGGCTGGTTCCACCATTGCAACGCGGGGTAAAGCGACACCGGTTCCTTGCACTCGTACTGGATATACATCTCCAGATGGTCCTGCAGGTTTTCGCCGACGCCGGGCAGATCGTGCACGAGCGGCACGTCGAGTTCGCGCAGCCACGTCGAGCGACCCACGCCGGAGCGCTGCAACAGTTGCGGGGAGGCAATCGCGCCGCTGCACACCAGCACTTCGCGGCGCGCCTGCGCGTTCACCGCCTTGCCGTGATGCAGATACGTAACGCCGACCGCCCGTTTGCCGGAGAACAGCACGCGATCGGTCACCGCATGCGTGACGATGGTCAGATTCGGCCGCGTTTTCGCGCGATCCAGATAGCCGCGCGCCGTGCTCGAACGCCGGCCATTCGCGGTGACGGTGCGGTCCATCGGGCCGAAGCCTTCCTGCTGGTAGCCGTTCAGGTCGTCGGTACGCGGAAAGCCGGCCTGTACACCGGCTTCGACCATCGCGGCGAACAGCGGATTGTTGCCGGGCTTGCTGGTCGTGACATGCACGGGGCCGTCGCCGCCGTGATACGGATTCGCGCCCACGTCGCGCGTTTCGGCCTTGCGGAAATACGGCAGGCAATCCAGATAGGTCCAGTTTTCCAGACCCGCGCGCGTGGCCCAGCCGTCGTAATCGAGCGCATTGCCGCGGATATAGCACATGCCGTTGATCAGCGACGAACCGCCGAGCCCTTTGCCGCGACCGCATTCCATGCGGCGGTTATTCATATGCGGCTCGGGGTCCGTTTCGTAGGCCCAGTTATAACGGCGGCCTTGCAGCGGATAAGCGAGCGCGGCCGGCATTTGCGTGCGGAAGTCGAAGCGGTAATCGGGACCGCCTGCTTCGAGTAGCAGCACGCTCACGTCCGCGTCTTCAGTGAGGCGCGACGCGAGCACGTTGCCCGCCGAACCTGCACCGACGACAATGTAGTCGTATTCGTTCGAAGCCATCGCGTTTCTCCTCGTCAGAATACCGGTTGATAGGGGCCGAGTTCGACCTGCACGGACTTGATGCGCGTGTAGTGTTCGAGCGTGGTGAGGCCGTTTTCGCGGCCGACGCCCGACTGTTTATAGCCGCCCACCGGCATTTCGGCGGGCGACTCCCCCCACGTGTTGATCCAGCAGATACCGGCTTCGAGCCGATGAATCACGCGATGCGCGCGCGCCAGGTTTTCGGTCACGACGCCCGCGGCGAGTCCGTACGCGGTGTGGTTCGCGCGGCTGACGGCTTCGTCTTCGGCGTCGAAAACGAGCAGGCTCATCACGGGCCCGAAGATTTCCTCGCGCACGATACGCATCTCGTCACGACAGTCGGCGAACACCGTGGGCTCGACGTATTGACCGTTGGCGAAATGACCGTCGGTAAGACGCTTGCCGCCCGCGATCAGGCGCGCGCCTTCCTGCACGCCGCTTTCAATGTAGCCCAGCACCTTCTGCAATTGCGCGCCGCTGACCAGCGGGCCGAAGTTGGTGCGCGCGTCGTTCGGCGCGCCGACGCGAATGCGCTTCACCCGTTCCAGCACGAGCGCTTCGAAGCGTGCCATCACGCTGCGTTGCACGAACACGCGCGTGCCGTTGGTGCAGACCTGGCCCGAGCTGAAGAAGTTGGCGCTCATCGCGATGTCGGCGGCGCGTTCGAGGTTGGCGTCGTCGAACACGAGCAAGGGCGACTTGCCGCCGAGTTCCATCGTCACTTCTTTCAGCGACGAAGCGCCGGCGAGCGACATCACTTTCTTGCCGGTCTCCACACCGCCGGTAAACGAAATCTTCTCGATGTCCGGATGCGCGGCGAGCATCGCGCCTACGCGGCCATCGCCTTGCACGACGTTGAAGACGCCAGGCGGCAGGCCGGCTTCGGTGTAGATCTCGGCGAGCTTTAACGCCGACAGCGGCGTGATTTCGCTCGGCTTGAAAATCATCGCGTTGCCCGCCGCGAGTGCGGGCGCGGATTTCCAGCACGCAATCTGGATCGGGTAATTCCACGCGCCGATTCCCGCGCATACGCCCAACGGTTCGCGCCGCGTATAAACGAACGAGGTCGGCCGCAACGGAATCTGCTGCCCCTCGATGGCGGTGGCGAGCCCCGCGTAGTACTCGATCACGTCCGCGCCGGTGACGATGTCCACGGCCTGCGTCTCCGCAATCGGCTTGCCGGTGTCGCGTGTTTCGAGCGCGGCGAGTTCGTCGTTGCGCTCGCGGAGTAGCTCGACCGCGCGGCGCAGAATGCGCGAGCGCTGCATGGCCGTGAGCGAGGCCCATTCGCGCTGACCGTCGCGCGCGGATTGCACCGCACGGTCGACGTCCGCCGCCGACGCCTGTTGCACCGTGGCGAGCGTTTCGCCGGTGGCGGGGTCGAGCGTGTCGAAGGTTTCTCCGCCGGTCGCGTCGACATAGCCGCCGCCGATATAGAGACGTTGGGTTGCGAATACCGCCATGACTTGCTCCTTGCTGAAGAGTGGACTGGTCTAGGCGCGTGCCGCCAGCACCAGATCGATATATTCATTGGCCACGCGCAGTGCCGCTTTGGGGTCGAACGGTTCGCCCGACAATGCGCCGCGCAGCCACAAGCCGTCGATCAGCGCCGCGAGGCCGCTGGCCGCGCGGCGCGCCGCCGGACGCGGCAGCGCTTTCGAGAAATCCGCGCACAGATTCGAGTTCAGCCGCCGCGTGTTCACGTACTGCAAGCGCCGCAATTGCGGCTTGTGCATGCTCTCGGACCAGAACGCGAGCCAGGTTTTCATTACCGGACCACTGGTTTGCTCCGCGTCGAAATTCGCGGCGACCACCGCACGCAGTTTCGAGCGCGGGTCGGCCTTGGCGGCGCGACGGCGGCGCGACGTGGCCTGCCACAAATCGCGCAATACGTGCCGCATGGTGGCTTCGAGCAGCCCGTCCTTGTCGCCGAAATAGTGGCTGACGATGCCGGTGGAAATGCTCGCGCGCTGCGCCACGGAAGCGAGCGTGGCGCCCGCGAGACCGGTCTGGTCGATCGTGAGCAGGGTGGCGTCGATCAGTTGCGCGCGACGGATTTCGCGCATTCCGAGTTTGGGCATGGCGCTGGCAGTAACAGGGCAAAAGGCGGGCACGTATCGTTTCGCCCACCGGGTCGATGGGGCATGTTAGTTTTTTTATATTGAACGGTCAATCAATAAAAGACGGCCAGCATCAACGTGGACGCGGCTTGCGGCGGCCGTGTCGGTTCCGGTCAAACTCCTGTCGCGTTAGACCCCAGTGCTTTGTTCAGCGGGCGCTACGCTCGTTGAACGGCGTGCCGCGCGAGAGTCGGTCACGCCGCTCACAAGACATGGAGACAGACAATGAGCAGCAATCGCGGCGTCGTGTATCTCGGGCAGGGCAAGGTGGAAGTGCAGTCGATCGACTTTCCGAAGATGGTCGATCCACGCGGCCGGTCGATCGGCCACGGCGTGATCCTGAAGGTGGTGAGCACGAATATTTGCGGCTCCGATCAGCACATGGTGCGCGGCCGCACGACCGCCGAAGTCGGCCTCGTGCTCGGTCATGAAATCACCGGCGAGGTGGTCGAGGTGGGCCGCGACGTCGAGACGCTGAAGATCGGCGATCTGGTCTCGGTGCCGTTCAACGTGGCCTGCGGGCGCTGTCCCACCTGCAAGGCGCAGCACACCGGTGTGTGTCTGAACGTGAACCCGGCGCGTGCGGGCGGCGCGTATGGCTATGTGGACATGGGTGGCTGGATCGGCGGCCAGGCCGAATACGTGCTGGTGCCGTATGCAGACTTCAACCTGCTGAAATTCCCCGACTACGCGCAGGCCATGTCGAAAATCCGCGACCTCACATGTCTGTCCGACATTCTGCCGACCGGTTATCACGGCGCGGTGATGGCCGGCGTGAAGCCGGGCGCGACTGTTTATATCGCGGGCGCGGGGCCGGTGGGCATGGCGGCGGCGGCGTCTGCGCGACTGTTGGGCGCGGCCTGCACGATCGTCGGCGATATGAACGAAGCGCGGCTCGCGCATGCTCGCAAGATGGGTTTCCAGACGATCGATCTGTCGAAAGACGCCACGCTAACGGAGCAGATCGAGCAGATTCTCGGCAAGCCGGAAGTGGATTGCGCGGTGGACTGCGTGGGCTTCGAAGCGCACGGTCACGGCAGCAGCGGTTCGCACGAGGAAGCACCGGCTACCGTGCTCAATTCGCTGATGGAAATCACGCGGGCGGCCGGCGCGATCGGCATTCCCGGGCTCTACGTGACGGACGATCCGGGCGCGGCCGACGCCGCCGCACGCAAAGGCGCGCTGAGCATCCGCTTCGGGCTGGGTTGGGCGAAGTCGCACTCGTTCCATACCGGGCAAACGCCGGTGATGAAGTACAACCACAATCTGATGCAGGCGATTTTGTGGGACCGTCTGCCGATTGCGGATATCGTCAACGTGACGGTGGTGTCGCTGGATGATGCGCCGGAAGGGTATCGCCAGTTCGACGGCGGCGCGCCGCGGAAGTTTGTGATTGATCCGCATGGGTTGTTGAAGGCGGCTTGATGCGCGGTGGGGGGGCGTAGCGGGAACCTGAGAGTGCCGCACCCACAAAAACAAAACGCGTTGAACGGTGTTCCGTTCAACGCATTTTTTGTTGTCTTGGGCTTTTACGACCAAAGCCGTTCAAGCTGAATTCAAGCCGACCTCAAGCCGCCATCACCGGCATCGCCGCCAGCGAAGGCGCCTGCTTGCGCCGCTCGCGCGTGGGCGCCGTGCCGAACGCGTCGCGATAACTCTTCGAGAAGTGGCAAGCCGACTGGAACCCGCACGCCATCGTGATGTGCATGATCGACATATCGGTCTGCAGCAGCAATTCACGGGCGCGCCGCAAGCGCAGCGTCAGATAGTAATGCGTCGGCGTCATCCCCAGATGTTCGCGGAATAGCCGCTGCAATTGCCGTTGCGACATCCCCGCGAGCCGCGCGAGTTCTTCGCGCGAGAGCGGCTCTTCGATGTTGTTCTCCATCAGCGAGATCACTTCGAACAGCGACTTGTTGGCCGAACCGAGCCGCGCCACCAGCGGCATTTTCTGTTGCGCGCTGGTGTCGCGCACATGTTCGACGATGAACTGCTCCGCGATCTGCGTGACGCGCGCCGTGCCGACGCGCGGTGCGATCAGGTTCAGCATCATGTCGAGCGGCGCGACGCCGCCGGTGCAGGTCACGCGATCGCGGTCGATCACGAACAGCTCTTTCAGAAAGCGCGTGTCGGGAAACTCTTCCTTGAGCGCCGACATGTTCTCCCAATGAATCGCGCACGCGTAGCCGGCCAGCAGACCGGCGCGCGCCAGCGCATAAGTGCCCGTGCACAGGCTGCCGAGCACGCTGCCCATGCGCGCGAAACGGCGCAACGCGGACAGGTGATCGGGAGTCGTCGCGCGTTGCACGTCGATGCCGCCGACCACGAACACGATATCCGGCTGCCCGACGCATTCGACCGGACCGGTGTCGACCGACAGGCCATTACTCGCCGCGACCGGACCGCCGTCGGGACTCACGATCGACCAGCGGTAAAGCGTTTGCCCCGTCAGATAGTTCGCCATGCGCAGCACTTCGATGGCGTTGGTGAACGCGATCATTGTGAAGTTGGGGAGCGGCATGAATGCGAAATGCGACAACGACGCCGTGCGATCGGTGGACATGGGAGGAGTGATTCCTTCGAATCTGTAATGTCGCGTCGCCGTGGGGAACGGCGACTGCTGCAATTCTGAGGACTAGCGCAACTACCGTGCCATCAGGCTAAACCCTCGGTTGGCTGGCGAATGGCCTGGAACACTCAACGAACAGCACCAGAACGGAGCCCGACAAGACGGTTGGCGCACCCGAAGCGCGCACGACGTTCAGGTGCAGTGCAGCATGAGCGGGTCGCGGGCGTCGTTCAGCGGCGCGCTTGCCGCGAGCGACACGCTCAGCGACCTACGCCGACTTGTCGAAAAAGGACGTCTATGGCGGAAAAGGCAAAGAACGCGTCTGAATTCGTAAATTGACGCGCGGGGCAAGCGTCAAGAATAGACCCAATGCAGAGCGGCGACAGCGCGGCGCAAACACCGCACCGGGCGGCGCTCACGGCCCTTCCGTCAACGACTTAACGGACTTTCCATGTCGAACCCGAATCCCTTCTTCGAAGAACCGCTGGCCACCCGCGACGCGGCCGTGCGCGGCGCCATTCTGAAAGAACTCGAGCGCCAGCAGTCGCAGGTCGAACTGATCGCGTCGGAAAACATCGTGTCGCGCGCGGTGCTCGAAGCGCAGGGCTCGGTGCTGACCAACAAGTATGCGGAAGGGTATCCGGGCAAGCGTTACTACGGCGGTTGCGAATACGCGGACGTGATCGAAACGCTGGCGCTCGATCGTATCAAGCAACTGTTCAACGCGAAATTCGCCAACGTGCAGCCGCATTCCGGCGCGCAGGCGAATGGCGCGGTGATGCTCGCGCTGGTCAAGCCGGGCGACACGATCCTCGGCATGTCGCTCGACGCGGGCGGCCATCTGACGCACGGCGCCAGGCCGGCTCTGTCGGGGAAATGGTTCAACGCGGTGCAGTACGGCGTGAAGCGCGACACGATGTTGATCGACTACGAGCAGATCGAAGAGCTCGCGCAGCAGCACAAACCGGCGTTGCTGATCGGCGGCTTTTCCGCTTATCCGCGTGAACTGGACTTTGCCCGCTTGCGCAAGATCGCCGACGGCGTCGGCGCGAAACTGATGGTGGACATGGCGCACATTGCCGGCGTGATCGCGGCGGGCCGTCACCAGAATCCGGTGGAACACGCGCATGTGGTCACGTCCACCACGCACAAGACCTTGCGCGGTCCGCGCGGCGGTTTTGTTCTGACGAATGACGAAGACATCGCCAAGAAAATCAATTCGGCGGTGTTCCCCGGCTTGCAAGGCGGTCCGCTGATGCATGTGATCGCCGGCAAGGCGGTGGCATTCGGCGAAGCGCTGCAACCGGGTTTCAAGACCTATATCGACAACGTGCTCGCCAATGCAAAGGCGCTCGGCGAAGTGCTGAAGGAAGGCGGCGTCGATCTGGTGACCGGCGGCACGGACAACCATCTGCTGCTGGTCGATCTGCGTCCGAAGGGCCTGAAAGGCAATCAGGTCGAGCAGGCGCTGGAACGCGCGGGCATTACCTGCAACAAGAACGGCATCCCGTTCGACGCCGAGAAGCCCACGGTCACCTCCGGCGTTCGTCTCGGCACGCCGGCGGGCACCACGCGCGGCTTCGGCGTGAGCGAGTTCCGCGAAGTGGGGCGCCTGATCGTCGACGTGTTCGACGCGCTGCGCGATCACCCCGAAGGTCATGCCGTCACCGAACAACGCGTGCGCCGCGAGATTTTCGCGCTGTGCGAACGCTTTCCCATCTACTGAGCACGCCTGGAGCGAACCATGAGTACTCTGCACGACAACAGCATCATCATCGACGGTCTGAACATTTCGAAGTTCGAGCGCTCGGTGTTCGAAGACATGCGCAAGGGCGGCGTGACCGCGGTCAACTGCACGGTGTCGGTCTGGGAGAGCTTTCAGAAGACCGTCGACAACATTGCCGAAATGAAGCAGCAGATCCGCGAATACGGCGAGATGCTGACGCTGGTGCGCACCACCGCGGACATTCATCGCGCGAAGAAAGAGAACAAGACCGGCATCATTTTCGGTTTCCAGAACGCTCATGCGTTCGAGGACAACCTCGGCTATATCGAAGCCTTCAAGGACCTCGGCGTGAACGTGGTGCAGCTCTGCTACAACACCCAGAACCTGGTGGGCACCGGTTGCTACGAGCGCGACGGCGGCCTGTCCGGTTACGGTCGCGAAGTGATCCAGGAGATGAACCGCGTCGGCATCATGGTCGATCTCTCGCACGTGGGCGGCAAGACTTCTTCTGAAGCGATCGCCGCGTCGAACAAGCCGGTGTGCTACTCGCACTGCTGCCCGTCGGGACTGAAAGAACACCCGCGCAACAAGAGCGATGAACAGTTGAAAGAGATCGCCGACGCGGGCGGTTTTGTCGGCGTGACGATGTTCGCGCCGTTCCTCAAGCGCGGTCCGGACGCGACCGTCGACGACTATATCGAAGCGATCGAATACGTGGTGAATCTGATCGGCGAAGACCAGGTGGGGATTGGCACGGACTTCACGCAAGGCTATAGCACGGAGTTCTTCGACTGGATCACGCACGACAAGGGTCGTTATCGTCAACTGACGAACTTCGGCAAGGTCGTGAATCCGGAAGGCATTCGCACGATCGGCGAGTTTCCGAACCTGACGGCTGCGATGGAACGCGCCGGCTGGAGCGAAACGCGCATTAAAAAGATCATGGGCGAGAACTGGGTGCGTGTGTTCGGCGAAGTCTGGAGCGTTTGAATTCCACGCTGGCCTGCCACCCCCACACGTAAAAAAACGGAACCCTCACATGCAACCGCAACTGCCTATCAACGTCGATCCGGACACCGGCGTCTGGACCACCGACGCGCTGCCGATGCTGTACGTGCCGCGCCATTTCTTCACGAACAATCACACCGCCGTCGAAGAGGCGCTCGGGCTCGATGCGTACGCCGAGATTCTCTACAAGGCCGGCTACAAGTCCGCTTACTTCTGGTGCGACAAGGAAGCCGAAAAGCACGGTATCGAGGGTATGGCGGTGTTCGAGCATTACCTGAACCGACTGTCGCAACGCGGCTGGGGTCTCTTCAAGATCACCGAAGCCGATCCGTCCAGCTCGCACGCACGCATCGAATTGCATCACTCGTCGTTCGTGCTTGCGCAACCGGACAAGGTCGGCAAGCTTTGCTACATGTTCTCCGGCTGGTTCGCGGGCGCGATGGACTGGGTCAACGACACGGCGCCCGAGAGCGCGCGCAAGGGGCCGCCGTCCCATTCGCGCGAAGCGCAGTGCGCGGCCGAACACCACGACCATTGCGTATTCGAAGTGTCGCCGCTCGCGGCGTAGTGCCTGACTGACGCGTTTATCACGACGCCGACAAGCGCGCGGCAGAGCGCAACAAGCTATTTATTCCGAGGTCGATCGCGATGCGTTACCCGAACCTTTTCAAGCCTCTCACGCTGAACCAACTGACCTTGCGTAACCGCATCGTCAGCACGGCGCACGCGGAGGTGTATGCGGAACCCGGCGGCTTGCCCGGCGACCGTTATATCCGTTACTACGAAGAGAAGGCGAAGGGCGGTGTGGGCCTCGCCGTGTGCGGCGGCTCGAGTCCGGTATCGATCGACAGTCCGCAAGGCTGGTGGAAGTCGGTCAATCTGTCGACCGACAAGATTATCGATCCGCTCGCGCGGCTCGCCGAAGCCATGCACCGCCACGGCGCGAAAATCATGATTCAGGCCACGCATATGGGCCGCCGTTCGGCGTTTCATGGCGAGCACTGGCCGCATCTGATGTCGCCGTCCGGTGTGCGGGAACCCGTGCACCGCGGCAACGCGAAGATCATTGAAGTGGAAGAGATTCGCCGCATCATCCGCGACTTTGCCGCGGCAGCCAAACGCGTGAAAGATGCGGGCATGGACGGTGTCGAAATCTCGGCGGCGCACCAGCATCTGATCGATCAGTTCTGGAGCCCGCGCACCAATTTTCGGACCGACGAATGGGGTGGCTCGCTCGAAAACCGTCTGCGCTTCGGCACCGAAGTATTGAATGCTGTACGTGAAGCGGTGGGCGCGGATTTTTGCGTCGGCCTGCGCATGTGCGGCGACGAGTTTCATGAAGACGGGCTCGATCACGAACAACTCAAGGAAATCGCTCAGGCAATGAGCGAAACCGGCCTGATCGATTACCTCGGCGTGATCGGTTCGGGTGCGGATACGCACAACACGCTCGCCAACTGCATGCCGCCGATGGCGCTGCCGCCGGAACCGTTCGTGCATCTCGCCGCCGGGATCAAATCGGTCGTGAAGCTGCCGGTCATGCACGCGCAGAGTATTCGCGACGCGGGCCAGGCGGAACGGTTGCTGGCGAGCGGCATGGTGGATCTGGTCGGGATGACGCGCGCGCAGATTGCCGATCCGCACATGGTCATCAAGATCCGCGATGGCCGCGAGGACGAAATCAAGCAGTGCGTCGGCGCGAATTATTGCATCGACCGTCAGTACAACGGGCTCGACGTGCTGTGCGTGCAGAACGCCGCGACGTCGCGCGAAGAAACCATGCCGCACGTGATCGCGAAGACACGTGGGCCGAAGCGCAAGGTGGTGGTGGTCGGCGCGGGTCCGGCCGGACTGGAAGCGGCGCGCGTCGCGAAGTCGCGCGGCCATGACGTCGTGCTGTTCGAGAAGAACGACTACGTAGGCGGTCAGATCATGCTGGCCGCGAAAGCGCCGCAGCGTGAACAGATGGCGGGCATCGTGCGCTGGTTCGATATGGAAACGAAGCGCCTTGGCGTGGACCGCCGTCTCGGTGTCGCCGCCGACGACAAAACCATCATGGCCGAGAAGCCGGACATCGTGGTGCTGGCCACGGGCGGTTCGTCGTTCACGTCGCAGGTCGCGGCTTGGGGTGTCGACGAACGGCTCGCCGTCAGTTCGTGGGACGTGCTGTCCGGCAAGGTCGAACCCGGCAAGAACGTGCTCGTGTACGACGGCGTCAGCACGCACGCCGGCGCGGGCGTCGCGGATTTCATGTCGAGCCGCGGCTCGAATGTCGAGATCGTGACGCCGGACGTGAAGGTCGCCGACGACGTGGGCGGCACCACGTTCCCGATTTTCTATCGCCGGCTCTACGCGCAAGGCGTGATCCATACGCCGAATTACTGGCTCGACAAGGTCTACGAGGAAGACGGCAAGAAGATCGCCGTGATCCGCAACGAGTACACCGAGGAGCAGGAAGAGCGCGCGGTCGATCAGGTGGTGATCGAAAACGGCAGCACGCCGAACGACGAACTGTACTGGAAGCTCAAGCCGGAATCGGTGAATCTCGGTCAGGTCGACGTGCACACGTTGTTCGCGTCGGAGCCGCAACCGTCGCTCAGTGAAGAACTCGGTAATGGCCGCTTCCTGCTGTTCCGTGTCGGCGACTGCATTTCCATGCACAACATTCACGGCGCGATCTACGACGCGCTGCGCCTTTGCAAGGATTTCTGACGATGAGCCCCGTGTTTGTCATCACCGTCCTGCTGTGGTTGTCGGTGGCGGGTCTGGCGTTCGCGCTCGTCAAACGCGCCGCTTACTGGCGCGAAGGCCGCGCCACGGCGGCGGGCGCGTACGGCTGGACCCATCTGCTGACGATTCCGAAACGCTACTTCGTCGATCTGCATCACGTGGTGGCGCGCGATCCGTACATCGCTAAAACGCACGTGGCCACGGCGGGCGGTGCGATTCTCGCGATGGCGCTGGTGTTCGTCAATTACGGCCTGGCGATCTACTCGCCGTGGCTGGATAAGCTGATTTTTCTGGCCGCGCTCGTGATGCTGGTCGGCGCCGTGTTCGTGTGGCGTCGCCGGCATGGGGCGAAAGCGGTGCCGGCGCGGCTCTCGCGTGGGCCCTGGGATCATCTGCCGCTGTTGCTCGGCTCGTTCGCGCTGGGGCTCGTGCTGTTCATCGCGTTGCCGGCGGGTGCCATGTCGGGTGCGCTGGCTGTGGTCGTCGCGTTGCTGATCGCAGCGGGCGCCTTCACGATGACGTTCGGCGCGGCGCGCGGCGGTCCGATGAAGCATGCGATGGCGGGCTTGCTGCACCTGGCATTTCATCCGCGTCAGGAACGCTTTGCCGAGCGCAACGACAACGACGTCGTGCCGCCGACGGCCCTGAAGGTGCCGCTGCTCGACGCGAAGGAATACGGCGTCGGCAAACCGGTCGAGTTTCGCTGGAACCAGTTGCTCAGTTTCGACGCGTGCGTGCAGTGCGGCAAGTGCGAGGCGGCCTGTCCCGCGTTCGCCGCCGGTCAGCCGCTCAATCCGAAGAAGCTGATTCAGGATCTGGTCACCGGCATGGTGGGCGGCACGGACGCCGACTACGCGGGCAGCCCGACGCCCGGCATCCCGCTCGGAAAACACGCTGGCGCACCGGGAAAACCGCTGATTTCCACGCTGATCGAAGCGGACACGCTGTGGTCTTGCACCACGTGCCGTGCCTGCGTGCAGGAATGCCCGATGTTGATCGAGCATGTCGATGCGATTGTGGACATGCGCCGCAATCAGACGCTGGTGGAAGGCAGCGTGCCGGGCAAAGGCCCGATCACGCTCGCGAATCTGCGCGAAACCGGCAGTTCGAACGGTTACGACATCGGCGCGCGTTACGACTGGGCGGTCGATCTGCAAGTGCAGGTCGCGCAACCGGGGCGCCGGGTGGAGGTCTTGCTGATCGCAGGCGAAGGCGCGTTCGACATGCGCTATCAGCGCACGCTGCGCGCGCTGGTCAAGGTGCTGAACCGCGCGGGTATCGACTATGCGGTGCTGGGCGGCGTCGAAACCGATACCGGCGACACGGCCCGTCGTCTCGGCGACGAAGCCACCTTCCAGCAACTCGCCCGCAAACTGATCGGTACGCTTTCGCAGTATTCGTTCGGCAAGATCGTCACGGCCGACCCGCACGTGCTGCATAGCCTGCGCAACGAGTATCGCGCGCTGGGCGGTTTCTACGAGGTGCAGCATCACACCGCGCTGATCGACGAACTGGTCACGAGCGGCAAGCTGTCGCCGCGAGCGGTCGCCGCGCTGGCGGAACGCAAGATCACCTATCACGATCCGTGCTATCTGGGCCGCTATAACGGCGAGACGGAAGCGCCGCGCCGTCTGCTGAAGAGCATCGGCATCAAGGTGGTGGAAATGGAGCGCAACGGCATGCGCGGACGGTGCTGCGGCGGTGGCGGCGGTGCGCCGCTGACCGACATTCCCGGCAAGCGGCGCATTCCGGACATTCGTATCGACGACGCCCGCACGATCGGCGCGGAGATCGTCGCGGTGGGCTGCCCGAATTGCACGGCCATGCTCGAGGGCGTGGTCGGCCCGCGTCCGGAAGTACTGGACGTCGCCGAACTGGTTGCAGCAGCGCTGGAGTAACGCGATGAATACGCTCAAACGAATCGATCCGCGCCGGCCGTTCGCGATCACGGCGGAGGGACTTAAACGCATCACGCTGGGTATGACCGGCGTGGTGGGGTCATTGGAACTGATGGCGGCGTCCGGTGCGGCGCATCGCGAGCAGGTCAAAGCGCGTCGTACCACGGCCGCGCCGCAGCGCGTGCTGCTGGTGGCCGCCCATGCCGACCGTGGCGCACTGGACGATCATGCACGCCAGACGCTGGCCGGCGCCGCGTTGATCGCGGACACGCAGACCGAAGTCGTGCTGCTCGTGTTCGGTGAATTTACCGGCGACGCTGCCGCGCTCGGTGCCGACAAGCTGATCGAATTGCCGATGTTCGACCGCCGCCGCTTCGCACCGGTCGACGAACTGAACGCGCTGGCCGCGTGCGTGGTCGCGTATGCACCGGTGCATGTTTTCCTGCCCGATAACGCCACTGGCGACGGCGATCTCGGCCGTCGTTATGCCGCGGCTGCGAATGCGAGCGTCGCGACGCACGTGGTCGAGATCGACGCCGCGCATGTCGCGTCTTATGTCCACGCGAATACGGCGTTCGCCACGCGTTCGCTACCGGACGTGATATTGCTCGCGGCAAATGCCGTCGAACCGAAGTTGCCTTTTGTCGGTGCAGGCGAACGAGTCGTCTGGCGTTTCGACGGCGCGACGGCCGGCGCTGGCGGTAGTGCTAGTGCTAATGAAAGCACCGTGCGCGATCTCGGCATCGAGGAAATCGACGCCGCGCAACTGGCGCTGGAAGAAGCGGATTTCATCGTCTCGGCCGGTAACGGCGTGAGCGATGTGCCCGCGTTCGAGCGTCTTGCGGTCACGTTGGGCGCCGCGATCGGTGCAAGCCGCGTCGCCGTGGACGACGGCAAATTCACTCGCGACAAGCAGATCGGCGCGACCGGCAAGACGGTTGAAGCAAGCGTATATATCGCGTTCGGTATCTCCGGCGCGGTCCAGCATTTGCAAGGCATCAAGGATTGCCGTCATGTGATCGCGGTGAATCTCGATGCCAGCGCACCGATTGCCAAGCGCGCGAATCTGACCGTGATCGCGGATGCGCAGGAAACCATCGCGGCGCTCAACGAGGCGGCTGCCGCGGCGCGTAACGCGCGCGGCACGGGCGCTGCGCTGTTGAATTCATCCGCTGTTGCCGAAGGAGCGCTCGCATGAAGATCGCCGTGCTGGTTTCCGTGGGCCGTCATCCGGTCAGCGGCGTGGCGCGCTATAGCCGCAACGACGCTGCCGCGCTGACGCTGGCGCTCTCGCTGGTCAAAACCCACAAGGCGACACTCGACGTGTTGCACGCGGGCGGTGCATCGAATCCCGCGTTGCAGGAGTATCTGGCGCTCGGCGCTCGCTCGGTGGAAGTGCTTGAAACGCGCGCGTCCGACGGTGTGCAAGCCGACGCCGCGACTCAGCTCGCCGCGCGTCTGCGTGGTTACGACCTCGTGCTGACCGGCACGCGCGCCGAAGGCGCGTTTGACAGCGGCATGCTGCCGTATCGCGTCGCCGCAGCGCTCGACATGCCGCTAGTCGGCGCGGCGGTCGACGTCACGCTGCGCGACGGTTGCGCCGAAGTCCGCCAGTTCATGCCGAAGGGTCTACGCCGACGCGTCGAAGTGCGCTTGCCCGCGCTGATCGCCGTGCATCCGCTGGCCAATGCAACGCCGACCTACGCGTACGCCCGTTTGCGGGAAGGCACGATCCGCCCGGTCGCCGCGTCAACCGTAGTGAATGCAGACGCAACCCACGCCGACAACCTCGTCTGGACGACCCGTCCCGTGACCGCCAAACCGGTGCGCCTCGCCGCCGCCGAAAAGCGTTCCGGCCACGCCCGCATGCTCTCGGCGACGACCACCGAAAGCCGCGGCGGCAGCGTCGTAATTGAAGGGAGTTCCGTCGAAAAAGCACAAGTGATTCTGGCGTATTTGCGCGAGCATCAACTCGTGGATTACTGATTTCCGGTTCGGGCCAGCAGGCGACCAGGAGGGCCTGGCGCTGCGCCAGACGTGACATGCAACGGAGCACACAATGAAAGTTTCGGCAGACGTTCGCGCAATGATCGAACGCCGCAAAAAGAATCACACGCTGGAAGCGCCGTTCTATACGAGCGAGGCGATTTTCGCGCTCGATATGGAAGCGATTTTCCGGCAGCACTGGATTCAGGTGGCAGTGGAACCGGATGTGCCGGAACCGGGCGATTACATCACGGTGGAGATCGGCCAGGACTCGATCCTGATTGTGCGCGACGACGATATGCAGGTGCGGGCGTTTCACAACGTCTGCCGCCATCGTGGCGCGCGGCTGTGCAATAGCGACAAAGGCTCGCTCGGCAATATCGTCTGCCCGTATCACAGCTGGACGTATAACCTGAACGGCGATCTGATGTTTGCCGAGCACATGGGCGACCAGTTCGACCGCTGCAAACACAGCCTGAAATCGGTGCATGTCGAGAATCTCGCTGGGCTCATTTTCATTTGCCTGGCCGAGAATCCGCCCACCGATTTCTCGGTGATGCGTGCCGCGATGGAGCCATACATGCTGCCGCACGATCTGGCCGGCTGCAAGATCGCCGCGTCGATCGACATTATCGAAGATGGCAACTGGAAGCTCACGATGGAGAACAATCGCGAGTGCTATCACTGCGTCGCGAATCACCCCGAGCTGACCATTTCGCTTTACGAATACGGCTTCGGCTATCAACGCACGCCGGCCAACGAAGAGGGCATGGCCGCGTTCGAGGAAACCGTGGCGCGTCGCACCGCGCAGTGGGAAGCGATGAAGCTGCCCTCGGCGGAAATCGAACGGCTTGCCGATCTGGTGACGGGTTTCCGGACGCAGCGTTTGCCGCTCGATCGCGACGGCGAATCGCAGACGCTGGACGCGAAAGTGGCGTCGAAGAAATTGCTGGGCGGTTTCGAGCAGGCCGATCTCGGCGGTCTGTCGTTCTGGACCCAGCCGAATTCGTGGCATCACTTCATGAGCGACCATATCGTCAGCTTTTCGGTGATTCCGCTGTCAGCCGGTAAAACGCTGGTGCGCACCAAATGGCTGGTGCACAAAGACGCGCGCGAAGGGATCGATTACGACGTGAACAATCTGACCGCTGTGTGGCGCGCCACCAACGACCAGGACCGCGCGCTCGTCGAGTACTCGCAACGCGGCGCGACCAGCAGCGCGTATGAGCCGGGCCCGTATTCGCCGTTCACCGAAGGGCTCGTCGAGAAGTTCTGCGAGTGGTACATCGGCCGGATGGCGAATTACAGCGATGCACCCCAAACCCACGACGCCGACGGCACCATACCGGCTTCACACGGCGAAAAAGTCGTGTCTTTCATGCGCTGAGCGCGATACCGCAACCAGGAGCGGGAGTAAACAATGATGCGCGATCAGGCGACGTTTCAGGTCAGCCCCGAGTCAGCCCCAAGCCGCGCGGAGAACCGTGTCACGCAGCCGCGTTTCTGGGACGCGCTGCCGGCGCGCTGGGACAGCGATAGCGACGATACGCTCGTGTGCTGCCAGGTTCGTCAGGAAACGCACGACGTGAAGAGCTTTTTCTTTCGTGCGCCGTCCGAACGGGCTTTCGTGTTCGAACCCGGGCAGTTCATTACGCTGGAACTGGAGATAGACGGCGAGTCGGTGAATCGCTGCTACACGATCTCGTCGCCGCCCACGCGGCCGCACACGATTTCGATCACCGTGAAGCGCGTGCCGGGCGGCAAGGTGTCGAACTGGCTGCACGACAATCTGCAGGCGGGTTCGCCGGTTCGCGTGCTCGGGCCGTCGGGTGAGTTCACCTGCGCGCGGCATCCGGCGCGCAAGTTTCTGTTTCTGTCGGCGGGATCGGGCATTACGCCGCTCATGTCGATGAGCCGCGCACACCACGAACTTGGCGAAGATAGCGACATTGTGTTCGTGCACAGCGCCCGCACGCCGGACGACATCATCTTTGCGCGCGAGCTGGATCTGATCGCGTCGAATCAGGCGCACTTTCGCACGGCGTTTGTTTGCGAGCGGCTCGGCGCGCGCACGAATTGGCCTGGCGTGACGGGGTTTCTAAGCTTGCCGTTGCTCAAGCTGCTTGCGCCGGACTTCATGGAGCGCGAGATTTTCACGTGTGGTCCTGCGCCGTACATGCAGGCGGTGCGCAATCTGCTCGACGAGGGCGGCTTCGATCGCGGCCATTATCACGAGGAAAGTTTTTCGTTCGAGACCGTCAGCGAAGTGGCCGCGCAATTGACTACCGCGCATGTCGCGGATGCGTTGCAAGCCACAGGCGCTAACGCTAGCGCGGAGAGTTTTGTCGAGGCACGTGAGCAGGCGCTCGGTTTTGCGCCGGAGGTGGCGCCTGCCACGGTCGAAACGGAAACGCGTTTCAAGGTGAGTTTCGCCAAAAGCAATCGCGAGATCGAATGCGGCAGCGGCCAGCATGTGCTCGACGCGGCGAAGAAAGCGGGCGTGCGCTTACCGGCGTCGTGTACGCAAGGCATGTGCGGCACCTGCAAGGTCAAACTGGTGTCCGGTGAAGTATCGATGAAGCACGCGGGCGGGATTCGTCAGCGGGAAATCGATCAGGGCATGGTGCTGCTGTGTTGCAGCAAACCGCTGACCGATCTCGTCGTCGATAAGTAAGACAAGACGCGCGAGTGCGTGGGCAAGTCGAAGTCGCGTGTGGACAACTCAACGTCGTAAAACAACGCTACCCGGCAATTCTGGCTGGCGATTCTAAATGCTCATTGGGTGGATTGGAAACGGGAGAACGGCGATGAGACTGATCAAAAAGATACTGGTGTTGAGCGCGATGAGCGCGGCGCTGGCGGCCGGCAGCGTGAGCATGGTGTCGGCGGATACGAAGCCGACCATCAAGATCGGCTACGTGGAAGGCTGGGACGATAGCGTCGCGACGTCGAACGTGGCCGCGCAGGTGATCGAGAAGCGCCTGGGTTATCAGGTGACGCTCGTGCCGGTTGCGGCTGGTGTGATGTGGCAGGGCGTGGCGCGCGGCGATCTGGACGCGACCCTGTCGGCCTGGTTGCCGGTCACGCACGGCGCGTACTGGAACAACTTCAAGGACAAGGTGGTCGATCTCGGCCCGAACTTCAACGACGCGAAAATCGGTCTGATCGTGCCGGACAATGCCGACGTAAAAACCGTGGGCGATCTGGAAGCGAAGAAGGCGGAGTTCGGTTCACGCATTGTCGGTATCGACGCCGGTGCGGGCGTGATGCAGAAGACCAGCGAAGCGATCAAGGCCTATGGCCTCGATTATCAGTTGATGCCGAGCTCGGGCAGCGCGATGACGGCGGAACTGGCGCGCTCGGAAGCAGCGAGCAAGCCGATCATCGTGACGGGCTGGAAGCCGCACTGGATGTTCGCGAAGTACAAGCTTAAATTCCTCGACGATCCGAAGAAGGTGTTCGGCGACTCGGAGCATGTGGATAGCGTTATCAATCCTGAGCTGGAGAAGAAAGCGCCGACGGTGGTCGCGTTTCTGAAGAAGTTCCAGTGGAAGCCGGGCGAGATCGATAGTGTGATGCTGGCCACGCAGAACGGCGAGAAGCCGACTGCCGCGGCGGATGCGTGGATCAGCGCGCATGGCGATCGGGTGGATAGCTGGGTGAAGTAAGCTTGGGTTGTCTGGTTTTGTGTGAAGGAACCGCCGCTGTTTGAGCGTGACGGCTCGCAAAAAACGCCGCTTTTAGCGGCGTTTTTGTTTGTCGAAGCTATCGACGGCTATTGATGCTATTGCAGTACGACGGTTCTATCACCGTTGATAAACACCCGACGCTCGATAAACGCCTTCACCGCACGCGCCAGCGTAATGCTCTCGACGTCGCGTCCGGTGGCCAGCAATCGTTCCGGACTGTACGAGTGATCGACGCGTTCCACGACCTGTTCGATGATCGGACCTTCGTCGAGATCGTCGGTCACGAAATGCGCGGTGGCGCCGATCAGTTTGACGCCGCGCGTATGCGCCTGGTGATACGGCTTCGCACCCTTGAAACCAGGCAGAAACGAGTGATGAATATTGATCGCGCGTGCCGCCAGCGCACGGCTCGTTTCGCCGGACAGAATCTGCATGTAGCGCGCGAGAATCAGCAATTCCGCGCCGGACGTGTCGAACAGATCGAGCAGGCGCGCCTCCTGTTGCGGCTTCGTGTCCGCCGAGATCGGCAGATGATGAAACGGTAAGCCGTGCTGCTGCGCGAGCGGTTCGAGATCGCGATGATTCGAACCGATGCCGACAATATCCATTTTCAGCTCGCCCATCCGCCAGCGGAACAGCAGATCGGCGAGACAGTGCTCCAGCTTCGAGACCATGATCAGCACTTTCGGGCGCGTGCCGACGTCGTGCATGGCCCATGTCATCCTGAAGCGTTCGGCAATCGGCTCGAACTCGCGTTTGAGCGACGCGGCTTGCAGCGTTTCGTTACTGTCTACGCCGTGGAACACGCAGCGCACGAAGAAGCGCTCGCTGAGGTCGTCGTCGAACACGGTCAGTTCGTCGATATAGCAATGATGCCGGTCGAGAAAGCCGACGACAGCGGCGACCTGGCCCGCCGCGCTCGGACACGCGACGGTGAGAACCAGTTGATCGGGACGGGAATCGGCGGACATGCGCTCTCCACATAAACGATAGAACGATGCCGCAGGGCGCGGCATGCATCATCGCAGTAGAGCAAATGGACGGCATGCGCGGATAGAAGCTAACCGCCGTTGCGCTGGAACGGGTGCGCCAGGCGCGGGTTCGCAGACTGAGCTGACTGAGCTAACTGATTCAATTCACACGCTCATTCCGTATCGAGTCCGCATTCGCCGAGCAGCCATTGGCGGAATGCATTGATGACCGGTGTCGCCGCGCGCTGCGTGACGAGCAGATAGCCGCGCTCCGTGACGACGGGTGCATCGAACAGTTCGACGAGTTGCCCGGTCGCTAGTAGTTCGTCTACGAGCGGCGCCCAACCCAGCGCGACACCCTGGCCCATGATCGCCGCGTGCGCCACCAGCGTGAAGCTGTTGAATGTGATGCCGCGATGCGCGGCCGGTGTGTCGAGACCGTGCGCGGCGAACCAGTCGGCCCATGACAGCCAGCGCGCCGGTTGCGTGGGCTCCAGATGCAGCAGCGGCACGCCCGGCAAGTCGGACGGCGTGCGCAGTGACGGATGCGCGGCGAGAAACGCCGGGCTGCATACCGGCATGACGTGTTCAGGAAAGAGTTTCACCACGCCGCGCGCGGTCCAGTCCGCGTGGGCGTCGCCGAAAGCAATCGCAATGTCCGCCTGATCGTGCGACGGATCGAACACGCTCTGCGACGTGATGATTTTCACGTCGACGTCCGGCATCAGCGCCTTGAATTGCGACAGACGCGGCATCAGCCAATACGTGGCAAAGCCGAAGTCGGTAGAGAGCGTGAGCGTTTGCGGCGTGCGCCGCGCGCGGATTTCGGTGGTCGCCGCGCGGATCGTGTCGAGTGCATGGCGCACCGCGTCGAACAGCCGCTCGCCATCTTCCGTCAGCGTGACGCCGCGATGGCCGCGTTCGAAGAGCGGCGTGCCGAGCGCTTCTTCCAGTTGTACGACGCGCTGACTGACCGCCGGTTGCGTCGAACCGAGTTCTCGCGCGGCGGCCGTGAAGCTGGCGAGACGCGCGGCGGACTCGAACATCGTCAACGCCTGCATAGGCGGCAAGCGATCCTGCCTCGACATAACGCCCCCTTATAGACACATAACGAATTGCCGTCTTCACAGCCGCGAATTGGACGGCAATAGTGGTGCTCATCGCGGAGCGCATCACACATTGCGCGCGACGCCTCCCGCTTCTTGCACCGCTTCTTGCACTATTCCTGGCACCGACACTTGCGATTCTATTCGAGGCGCACTCTCATGCTTGACAGCAAAAAGAATATTCTCATTCTTATGGCGGATCAGATGACACCGTTTGCGCTCGCCGCCTACGGAAATACGCTGACGAAAACCCCCAATCTCGATCGCCTCGCCAAACAGGGCGTGGTATTCGACTCGGCCTATTGCGCGAGTCCGCTGTGCGCGCCGTCGCGGTTTTCATTTCTGTCGGGCAAGCTGCCTTCCGCGATTGGCGCTTACGACAATGCAGCGGAATTTCCGTCGCAAACGCTGACGTTCGCGCATTATCTGCGCGCCGAAGGGTATCGCACTATCCTGTCCGGCAAGATGCATTTCTGCGGCGCCGATCAACTGCACGGCTTCGAAGAGCGGCTCACCACCGACATCTATCCCGCAGATTTCGGCTGGACGCCGAATTGGGACGACTTCGATACGCGCCCGAGCTGGTATCACAACATGAGTTCGGTGCTCGACGCCGGGCCATGCGTGCGCACCAATCAACTCGACTTTGACGACGAAGTCACCTTCACCACGCGTCAAAAGCTCTTCGATATCGCGCGCGAGCGTCATGCCGGCAAAGATGCACGACCGTTCTGCATGGTGGCCTCGTTGACGCATCCGCACGACCCGTACGCCATTCCGCAAAAGTACTGGGACATGTATCGCGACGAAGATATCGCGTTGCCCACGCATCGCGATTCGTTCGATGAAGCGGACGCGCATTCCAGGCGTCTGCGCCACGTGTGCGAAACCGATCGCACACCGCCCACCGATCAGCAGATCCGCAACGCACGCCGCGCGTACTACGGTGCGATCTCCTATGTCGACGACCAGTTCGGTGCAATCCTCGACGCGCTTGACCAGTCCGGACTCGCGCAAGACACGGTGATCGTCGTCACGTCGGACCATGGTGAAATGCTTGGCGAGCGCGGGCTCTGGTACAAGATGACGTTTTTCGAGGGCGGTTGCCGCGTGCCGCTGATCGTGCACGCACCGCAGCAATTCGACGCGCACCGCGTGCGTAATTCGGTGTCGCATCTCGATCTGTTGCCGACGCTGGTCGAACTGGCGCGCGGCGATGCGCCTACCGCATGGCCCGATTCGCTCGATGGCCAGAGTCTCGTGCCGCATCTTCTCGGTACGCAGGGCGGCCACGACGAAGCCATCGGCGAGTACCTTGCCGAGGGCGCGATTGCGCCAATCGTGATGCTGCGACGCGGGCGTTTCAAATTCATTCACACGCCGGTCGATCCCGATCAACTCTACGACGTCGATGCCGATCCGCTGGAGCGCGAGAACCTCGCGGCGCGTACGGAATACGCGTCACAGGTCGCCGCGTTGAGCGAAGAGATCGCGCAGCGCTGGCATCTCGATGCGCTGCACAACGAGGTGCTGCAAAGCCAGCGGCGCCGCCGCTTTCATTTCGACGCCACGACGCAAGGCACCGTGGCGTCGTGGGACTGGCAGCCGCATGTGGATGCAAGCCAGCGGTATATGCGCAATCACATCGACCTCGACACGCTCGAAGCGATGGCGCGGTTTCCCGCTGTTGTCCGTTGATACCCGAACGCTTTATCGACCTCACCTACAGGAAGCCGACATGATGAAAAAGCTCTTCAAACAGGCGGTATCCGGCTTGGCGCTGCTTTGTGCGGCGACGACCTTCACGGCGGCTGCGGAGCCGCAATCGTGCACGCAGGTCAATATGGCGGGGCCCGGCTGGACCGATATCGACGCGACCAATGCAATGACCGGCGTGCTGCTGAAGGCGCTCGGTTACAAGCAGAACGTGGCCAATCTCTCGGTGCCGATCACTTACCAGGGCTTGAAGAAAGGCCAGATCGACGTGTTCCTCGGTAACTGGATGCCGGCGCAGGCGCCGGTCGTCAAGCCGTTCGAGGAAGAGAAGTCGATCGAGGTCGTGCATCCGAATCTGAGCGACGCGAAGTTCACGCTTGCGGTGCCGGATTACGTCGCGGCTGCGGGTATTCACTCATTCGCGGACCTCGCGAAGAATGCCGACAAGTTCGACAGCAAGATCTACGGCATCGAGCCGGGCTCGCCGGCTAATCAGAACATCAAGAAGATGGTCGACGACAAGGCCTTTGGACTCGGTAGCTGGAAGCTGGTTGAATCGAGCGAAACCGGCATGCTCACGCAAGTAGAGCGAGCCGTGCGCGATAAGAAGTGGATCGTGTTTCTCGCATGGGAGCCGCATCTGATGAACACCAAGTTCAAGCTGACCTATCTGGACGGCGGCGATAAGTACTTTGGTCCCCACTACGGCGGTGCAACCGTCAATACCGTCGCGCGCAGCGGCTATGCGGAACAGTGTCCGAATGTGGGGCGTCTTTTTAAACAACTCACGTTCAATGTCGATCTGGAAAACGGCGTGATTACCGAAGTACTGGAGAAGAAAACCGGTGTGGATGTCGCAGCGACCGAAGCACTCAAACGTCATCCGGAATTGTTAAAGAGCTGGCTGGATGGCGTGAATACCGTGAGTGGCGCCAATGGGCTGCAAGCCGTGCAGACCGCACTCGGCGTGAAGTAATGGTGATGTTGTCGCTTTAAGGTCGCTGAGCGACAGATTCATGTCGCTTCCGGTCGAATCAAACTAAATCTGGACCCGTATTCTTGTCCCGTCGATACCGCTTCGTCTGGTCAACGAAGTCATCGACGCCGGCCTCAGCCGTTTCAGTCAGTCTCAACCGGTTTCGAACTGCCCGTCATGCGAGAAGCGCGGCGCGCTGGGTGACAGCGCGCGGCAGGGATCGCTTTATCCAACGAAATAAGCAGGCAAAGAGCAGGGGAGAATCAGATGAAGAAGAACAGTGCCGTCAGCCTATCCGGACTCGCGATCGCGGCCAGCGCCGTATGCGCTTCTCCAGCGGTCCATGCACAAAGCAGCGTTACGCTGTACGGCATTCTGGATGCGGGTATTACGTATGTGAACAATGCCGGCGGTGCGCATCAATTCAAATTCGACGACGGCGTCTCGTACGGCAACCGGATCGGCTTCAAAGGTGTTGAAGATCTCGGCGGCGGATTGCAGACGGTATTCGTGCTCGAGTCGGGTTTTCACCTGGGTAATGGGCAATACGGATTCGGCGGTGCGGAATTCGGCCGTCAGGCTTATGTCGGCCTGAAGAGTAATACCTGGGGGACGGTCACGCTCGGCAATCAACTCGACATGACCGAGGAATTCGTCTTTCTGTACAACATCTCAGCGTGGGCGAGCGGCTACGCGATTCACCAGGGCGACTTCGACCGGATGAACGGCGACCGGTTGCCGAATTCGATCAAGTACATGTCGAACGACTATGCGGGCTTCTCGTTCGGCGGCATGTATTCGTTCGGCAATACCGCGGGCGATTTCCATCAGAAGAGTGCGTGGAGCGTGGGCGCGCGTTATGAGCACGCTGCGTTCAATATCGGCGCGGCTTATACGCAGTTGAACAATCCGTTCGGCATCTACGCGTTCGACCCGTACGCGATGATCGGCACCAAAACCTTCCTCGGCCAGCCGACGGTGTCCGTCGATCCGGCGACCGGAGCGGTGACTGATCTGTATAGCGCATCGTCGTTCCCGGTCGACAAGCAGGGCGCGTTCGCGATTGGTGCGGCTTATACGATCGGCAACGTGATGCTGACCGGCGACTTTACCTACACGACCATCAAGGGTCTGGGGCAAACCTCGCATATGCAGGTTTATGAAGGTGGCGCGTCATACACGATCACGCCCGCGTTGATGCTGTACGGCGGCTATCAGCACACGAGCTTTGAAGGCAACCACTGGAATCAGGGTTCGCTGGGTCTGCACTACCTGCTGTCCAAGCGCACGGATGTGTATATCTCCGGCGATTATCTGCGCGCGTCGGATGGCGTGAATGCGGTGATCGGCTATAGCTTCACGCCGTCGACGTCGAACACGCAGTCGGACGTGCGGATCGGGATGAAGCATTCGTTCTGATGCGAAGGTTGCTTGCCGCGATACCTTGCGGCAAGCACCTCGCGATGCGATGGAACCCGATGCTCGTGAAGCTCGGCGCGCGCTTCACGAAGCAGGGCGATTCAAGCCGGTTTGCGTGACTTTGCTTTGCTCGCGGCGGGCGTGATGGCTTTGGTGGGCCTGGCCGTCTTGGTGGCCTTAGCGGACTTGGCACTCGGCAAGGCCGCTTCTTCACGTTCCCGACTCCAGTGCTCAAGCAGCGTACGTGTCTGCTCGCGGATGGTCGACTTGAGCTGTTCAGCCTTCTCGGCATCGATGCTCGTCCAGCCGAGCATGGCCAACGTCGAGCGATGCGCGACGTGAAAAATCACCAGTTGCCCATGCAGGCTGAAGCTGCGGATCAGCGTCGTCGGGTCGTTGGCGGCACGCCCGGTAATGCGCGAGAGGAGCGCCGCGCTCGCATCGTTTAGCGGCTCGCGGATCTTGCACGCCAGGATATGCGTCGCGCTTTCGGGTTCATAGCCGGCCTGCTCGCGCGCAAAAAACATTCGCCGACCAGGTTTGTTCGCCTTCTCGAAAGTGCGGTCGGCCATCACGTCCTGAATGCCGAGAAATGCGTCGATCAGGACCGCGATGTCGGCGTTGTCGCGCAGCATCTGTTGCGCGTGTTCGACGGCCGGCCCGAAGCTCTCCCATGCGTCGTCCGCGAGCGCTTCGACGCAGGCGCGATAGACCCCTTCCTTATTCTCGAAGTAGTACTGCAGCGCGGGCGCGTTGACGCCGGCGCGCGCCGCGATATCGCGCGTCGACGCGCCTTCGAACCCGTGTTCGCCAAACAGCTCGACCGCCGCCTCGATGATCCGATGACGTGTTTCTTCGCCGCGCGCATAGCCGCCTTCCGGCGAGCGCCGCAGTCTCTTTGCGGTGTTCATGCGTTGTGTTCTCCGCCTTTTCCGTTTCTCTTCATGACAGCTGTAGGACACCCCTACGAGGTTCCGCAGAAATATATCACTTGACACAATTTTACCGGCTGGAATAATTGTGCCAACTGGAAACAATTGGACCACCTAGATGTCAACCACCGCAGGCTCTCCCTCCCGCCCGACTCCCGCTGACGATCAGCTTACGGCAGGCGCTCGACGTCCTTCCCGGCGAACCGTGTTAATGGCGCTCGGCGTCGTCGCGCTGATTGTCGGCGCGGTCTGGCTAGCACGCTGGTGGACCGTGGGGCGCTTTATCGAAAGCACCGACGACGCCTATCTGCAAGCCGACAGCGTCACGGTCGCGCCGAAAATCGCCGGCTACGTCACTGAAGTTTATGTCGCGGACAATCAGGTGGTGAAGCCCGGCGATCCGCTCGTGCATCTCGACGCGCGCCAGTATCGGGTGGCGCTGGACCAGGCGCAGGCCACGATCGACGCGCGCAAGGCCGACATCGAGCGAGCCCAGGCGGATATCAAACAGCAGCAGTCGAATATCGCGCAGGCCCAGGCGCAGCAGCAGGTGGCGCGTGTGAGCGCCCAGCATGCCGGCGACGAAGTGCGGCGTTACGCGCCGCTCGTTGCGACCGGTGCCGAAACCAGTGAACGGCTGGCGGAATTGACCAGCAGCCGCGATCAGGCCAACGCCACACTGGCGGCGAATTCCGCAGCGGTCGAGGCGGCCCGCTCGCAGATCGGCTCGGCCACCGCGCAACTCGCGCAGGCCCGCGCGCAACTCGAAGCGGCCCAGGCCAGCGCGCAGCAATCGCAACTCGACCTGGACAACACCGTGGTGCGCAGCGTGCTCGGCGGCAAGGTCGGCGACCGCACGGTGCGTGTTGGGCAATACGTGCAACCCGGCACGCGGATGCTGACGGTCGTGCCGGTGCAAAGCACGTATCTGCTGGCCAATTTCAAGGAAACGCAGGTCGGCCAGATGCGGGTTGGTCAGCCGGTGGAAATGCACGTCGACGCGTTGCCGGGTCATACGCTGCACGGCGTGGTCGACAGTTTCTCGCCGGGCACCGGCTCGCAATTCGCGCTGTTGCCGCCGGAAAACGCCACCGGCAACTTCACGAAGATCGTGCAGCGGGTGCCGGTGCGGATTCGCATCGACACCGGCGCGGAGACGCGCAGCGTGCTGTTGCCGGGTCTGTCGGTCAACGTGGATGTCGATACGCGCTCAGCGCGCGACCGCGACGAACGGATCGATGCCGAGAACCACCATGGCTGAGCCGGGCGCCGCAGTGCCCGCCACGCCCTCCACAGCCCCTGCAGCCACCGCGCCGCATGCCGAGGAACGCGCCAGCGTCAGCGACTGGATCGCTGTTGCCGCCGGCGCGCTCGGCGCGTTGATGGCCACGCTCGACATTTCGATCACGAACTCCGCGCTGCCGCAGATCCAGGGTGAAATCGGCGCCACCGGCACCGAAGGCACGTGGATTTCAACCGGCTATCTGATGTCGGAAATCGTGATGATTCCGCTCGCCGCGTGGCTCACGCGCGTGTTCGGCTTGCGCAATTTTCTGCTGACCAACTCGGTGCTGTTCATCGGCTTTTCGATGATGTGCGGCTGGTCGCACACGTTGCCGATGATGATCGTCGGCCGCATCGGGCAGGGCTTCGCCGGCGGGGCGATGATCCCGACGGCGCAGACCATCATCCGCACGCGGCTGCCGCTTTCGCAGATGCCGGTGGGCATGACCGTGTTCGGCCTGACCGTGTTGCTCGGGCCGCTGTTTGGCCCGGTGGTTGGCGGTTGGCTCGCTGAGAACATTAGCTGGAGCTGGTGCTTCTTTATCAATCTGCCGGTCTGTATTGCGCTGATGACCTTGCTGATCGTCGGCCTGCCGTCGGACCGGCCGCATTGGGAAGCGTTTATGAAGGCGGACTGGATCGGTATCGTCGGATTGGCGATCGGCCTCAGTTCGCTTACCGTGGTGCTGGAAAACGGTCAACGCGAGCGCTGGTTCGAATCGTCGATGATCGTGACGCTCACCTGTGTGTCGCTGTTCGGCATGCTCCTGATCGCCGCCTCGCAAATGACCGCGAAAAAACCGATCGTGCGGTTGAGCTTGATGCTCAACCCGAACTACGCCAGCGTGATCGTGATCGTCTCCGCGGTCGGCGCGGCGCTGTATGGCGTGTCGTATCTGCTGCCGCAGTTTCTCGGCGTGGTGGCGGGTTACAACGCCGAGCAGGCCGGCGCGATCATGCTGCTGTCCGGGTTACCCGCCTTCCTGATCATGCCGGTGCTGCCGAAGCTATTAAGCAAATTCGATTTTCGGGTACTGGTGATCACCGGGCTGACGTTATACGCGATCAGTTGCATGATCGACATCGACCTGACCGCGCAGAGCGTCGGCCACGATTTCGTGTGGTCGCAACTGATTCGCGGCACGGCGCAGATGCTCGCGATGATGCCGCTCAATCAGGCGTCGATGGCGGCCGTGTCGCGTGAAGATTCGGGCGACGCCGCCGGGCTCTACAACATGGCGCGCAATCTCGGCGGGTCGATTGGCCTGGCGATTATCGGCACCGTGATCGACCGGCGCACGACATTTCATGCCGCCACGATCCGCGAGTCGGTCAGCGCCAATTCGCTGATCGGTCAGGAGACGCTGGCGGCCAACGCGGCGAACTGGTTCACCCATACGGGGGATATGGCGTACTCGCAGATGCGTGCGCTCGGCCAGCTCGGTGCGCAGATCCAGGTCCAGGCCACCGTGATGACTTACTCGGAAACCTTCTATCTGCTCGGTATCGCGTTGCTTGCCTGCATTCCGCTCGCGCTGCTGTTGAAAACGCCGCGCAGGAATGCGCCGCTGCCTTCGTCCGCTGGACACTAATGCTCTTCAATCGCCCCATGATGTCCAACCGTCTGACGTGTTTCGCACTCGCCGCCGTTACGTTGCTGTCCGTCTTACCGGGCTGCACCGTCGGCCCGGATTATCACGGTGCGCCGCCGGTCGCGCAGGACGCCCGTAGCAGCGCTACTTTCGTGCGCACGCCGGCTGCCGGCACCACGGCGGCGCCCGCGTCGAACCAGTGGTGGCTGGCCTTCAACGACCCGCAACTGAACGACCTGATCGCCGCCGCGTTCGCGCACAATCCCGATGTCGATGCCGCGAAAGCGCGACTGCGGGAATCGCGCGCGCAATTGCAGCAGCAACGGGCGAACGAATTGCCGAAACTCTCCGGCGATGCGGCGGCGCTGCGCATGCGTGAGCCCGACGTGAGCGCGCTGAGCTCGTCGAGCGGAGGCAGCTCGGGTTCGTCGGGAAGAGGGCCGTTGCAGCTTTATACGGCCGGCTTCGACGCCACGTGGGAAATCGATCTGTTCGGCGGCACGCGGCGCGCGATCGAAGCGGCCTCCGCGGATGCCGAAGCGGTCGACGCCGATCTCGCGGACACGCGCGTGTCGCTCGCGGCGGAAGTGGCGCAGGCGTACATCGATCTGCGCGACCAGCAGGCGCGGCTCGCACTGGCGCAGCGTCAGGCGGAAACCGAGCAGAAAAGTTTGACGTTGACGCAGCAGCGCAGGGCGCGCGGCACGGCGGCGGACGTCGACGTCGAACGTCTGACCACGCAGGTGGAAAACACGCGCGGCACGCTGACGCCGCTCGACGCGCAAGTGACCGATTCGCTCGATCGCCTCGCCGTGCTGACCGGCCGTGCGCCTGGCGCGCTGGACGCGCAACTTGCCGACGTGCGGCCATTGCCGGCGCTGCCCGCTACGGTGGCGATCGGCGATCCATCGACGATGTTGCAGCAGCGGCCCGATATTCGCGCGGCCGAGCGACGGCTCGCGTCGAGCAATGCGCAGATCGGCGAACACGTCGCGGATTTTTTCCCGAAGGTGACGCTGCTCGGCGATATCGGTTTCAGTGCGGGCGATCCTGGGCACCTCGTGCGCAAGAGTAATTTCAGTTGGATCGGTGCGCCGTATCTGCAATGGAATGCGCTCGATTTCGGGCGTACCTTGGGTAGCGTGCATGCGGCCGAAGCCTCGCGCGACGAAGCCGAGGCGCGTTATACGAAGGCCGTGCTCGGCGCGTTGCAGGATGCGAATTCATCGCTGTCGCGCTATGGGCATCAGCGTGAGCACGTTGTGACGTTGCAGAAGGTGGAGGCGTCCGCGAGTCACTCGGCCGTGTTGATGCGGCAGCGGTATTCGGCGGGCGTGTCGACGTTGATCGATCTGCTGGATACGCAGCGGGAAGAATTTACCGCGCAGCAGAATGTGGTGGCGGGGCAGGCGGAGTTGCTGAAGGACTTTGTTTCGCTGCAGAAGAGTCTTGGGATTGGGTGGGAGGCACAGCGGGGCTAGGGCGCGATTCTTTGAAAAAACCTGCGGTGTCTTGAGCGATTCGATTGATGGGGTACGCTTGCGTTTTGACCAGCGTGAGTTTTCATCGATGAAACTGAAAAACAGAGTCGCCATCATCACCGGCGCGCAACGCGGCATCGGCTATGCGATCGCGAGACGTTACCTCGACGAAGGCGCACACGTCGTGCTCGCGGATGTGAACGATGCTCGTGACCAGTTGCCGGGTTTGAACGGCGCGCAAGGCACTGCCAGCTTTGTGAGGACGGACGTGAGCATCGATGCGCAGGTCCGTGCGCTGGTCAGCAAGACGCTCGAGTTGCATGGCCGTGTCGATATCCTCGTCAATAACGCGGGCATCGAATTTGCCAAGACCGTTGTGACAACAACGGAAGACGAGTGGGACCAACTGATGGCGGTCAATCTCAAGGGTGTCTTTCTCTGCTCGCGCGCTGTGATTCCCGTCATGCAGCAGCAAGGCAGCGGCGTGATCATCAACGTGGCGTCCGAACTGGGGCTCGTCGGCGAGGCGGGCGTCGCGGCCTACTGTGCGTCGAAGGGCGGGGTCGTCATGCTAAGCAAGGCGATGGCTATCGACCATGGGCCGCAGGGTATCCGGGTAAATTGCCTGTGCCCGGGGCCGGTCACGACGCAATTGCTCGAAGACGTTTTTGCCAGCAGCGACGATCCCGACGGTATGCGTCGAACCTTCGAAAATCAGACGGTACTGAAGCGCCTTGGGCGACCGGAAGACATCGCGGCCGCCGCCGCGTTTCTCGCTTCCGACGACGCCGCTTTTATGGCGGGAAGCGATCTGGTGGTCGATGGGGGATGGACTGCGCGGTAGGACTTTGAGGTCGGCTCGGGGCGCACCCGGGGAGCTCCAGCGCGCTAGCGTGATAGATTGAGTCTGTGTTTCAGCAGGGTGATATTGCGTCACCGATTTTCTTCACCTGCCTGGATGACGATCGATAGATCACAGGAGCGTGTATGAACTGGGGAGGCGGGACTTCCTTTCATCTCCGTGCTCACCAATCCGACGACCGGCGGTGTATCGGCAAGCTTTGCCTTTCTCGGTGACGTGGTAATCGCCGAACCGAAAGCGCAGATCGCATTTGCGGGTCCGCGAGTCATCAAGCAGACCGTTGGCGAGACCTTGCCCGACGGCTATCAGCGATCTGAATTTCTGGTGGAGCGGGGGCGATCGATATGATCGTGGACCGTCGCAAGATGCGCGAGGAGATCGCGCCCTTGGTGGCACTGCTTACGCGTCTACCGACGGACTCGATGGTCTAACTGATACCTCTGCTGCAATCGATCTACCGAACAAGGAACCCGTATGTGAGCGGGTCTCGCTCATCAACAATCCAGTTTGCGAAGCCGCACACGAAAGCGTTGCCTTCGACTTCGGGAATGACAGCCTTGAAATCACCAACAGTCGTCTCGCTCAGCACGCGGCCTTTGAACACAGTACCGATGATGGATTCATTGACAAGCGTCTCATCCTTTCCCAACCGGCCACGCAGATAGAGCTGGGCAACACGGCCACCCGTACCGGACCCGGTGGGCGAGCGATCCACTTCACGGTCCGCGAAAACGCAGCAATTCGCCTGGGTCGAACCGGCATGTCGGGGTGCGTTGGCGATGATGGTCCCGTAGATATGATTGATCTCCGGGATATGTGGATGCTCGACAGGGAACGCGGCGTTGGCGGCCGCCTTCACCTCGGCACCGAAGCGGATCAGTTCTTCCACCGACGACTCGCGAACTTCGAGTCCGTGCGGTTGGCCATCGGTGTAGAAGTAGAACGCGCCACCGAACGCAATATCGCCCGTCACCTTCCCAAACGACGGCGTGTCAACCGTGACGTCTTTTTTCCAGATGAACGACGGCACGTTGACGAAGCGTACGTTGCCCGCATGCTCGCCATCCCACTGCACGAACGCTTCGATGAACCCGCACGGCGCGTCGATTCCCACCCGTGTTTCGGGTATCTGACGCTGTACCCAGCCCAACTCGACCGCCGCGGTTGAAAGCGCAATGACACCGTGGCCGCAGTGGTCGCTGTAGCCTTCGTTGTGAAGGAAGATGATCCCGAAGTCGGCATTCGGGCTAACCGGTTCCGTCAGATACCCGCCGTACATGTCGGCATGGCCGCGCGGTTCGAACATCAGCGCGCGGCGAATGTCGTCGGCGTTCTCTTTCAACCATGCGCGCCGCTTGACGATCGTGTCGCCAGGCAGCCGCGGCAGACCGCTGGTGACGATGCGAAAGGCTTCGCCGCCGGTGTGGACTTCGACAGTCGAGAGGGTGCGGGAAATTTTCATGTGTGCTTCGTGAGGTCAGTGGGGCGATTGCGCTTACTGGCCGTACGGAACCGGCAGACCGTTCTTGATCACATACACGGTGGTCGGTGCGCCCTTGAGGTCGCCGTATTCGTCGAACGAGTAGGTGCCGGCAACGCCCTTGTAGTTTTCCCTGGCCAGTTGAGCGATGAGTTTCGCCTTGTCGGTCGTCGTGCCCGCCTTCACCATGGCATCAGCCAGCAACTTCACGCCGTCGTAGTAACTGACAGCGTAGACCTGCGTATCGGTGTTGTAGGCGGCCTTGTATTTCTGCAGGAACTCGCGGCCGGCCGCCGTCTTGTCGAGCGCAATGCCGCCCTGCGCGCAATACACGATTGAAGCTGCATCGCCCGCCACCTTGCCCATGTCCGCCGAGCAGATACCATCGCCGCCAAGCAGCTTCGCCCGGAGGCCGCGCTGGCGCATCTGCTTCGCCATCGGCGCGCCCTGTGCCGCGTAACCGCCGAAGAAAATCACGTCGGGATTCCTGGCCTTGATGGTGGTGAGAATGCCGAGAAAATCGGTCGCCGCGGAGTTGGTGAACTCCTGATCGACAATCTGGATGCCGTTTGCCTTGGCCACCTTGATGAACTGTTCGGCGACGCCCTGACCATACGCCGTGCGGTCATCGATTACCGCCGCAGTTTTGGCTTTCAGCGTCTTCGCCGCGAACTGCCCCATTGTTCCGCCGAGTTGTTCATCGCTAGCACCGATACGGAAAATGTTCTTGAAGCCTTGTTTCGTCAGGGCAGGGTTGGACGCGACCGGCAGCATCGGCACACCACCGGCATTGAAGACGCGTGACGCAGGAATAGCGACGCCCGAGTTGTACGGTCCGACAACCGCGACGACTCCGCTGTCGACCAGCTTCTGGGCGACCTGCACGCCGATTTTTGGATCAGCCTGGTCGTCTTCCGAATCGAGTTTGAACGTGACTTTCTGACCGGCAACCGTGACGCCCGTTTTGTTCAGCTCTTCGATCGCGAGACGTGCGCCGTTCTCGTTGTCCTTGCCGTTCGGTGACTGCGGTCCGGTAAGCGGAGCCGAGTGACCGATGGTGACGACGACCTGCGCGTTGGCGGACAGCGTAAATCCAGCGGCCACGGCAGCAACCGCGATTGTTGCGAGACGGCGCATACGAACTCCAGGTGAGCTAAGGGGAGGTCAGACCATTCCAGTCGGGTCGGCTGACGATGTGACTTCGAGAATGTAGGGGGGCTGCGGGCATCGGGATAGTCGGGTTAACGGTCGGCCGGCCCCTGACGTGCGACGCGGCAAGGGTCGCCTCGGCGTCGAAATTCTGTTTTATTACGGCAGCCATTCGGCTCGCCTGGCTCAAGTCATTCTGCAATGCGTTTGAAACTGGCGTAGTAATCGTCGGTGTAATAGCAGTCGCCGATCTGCCTGCGCGATCCACCGCACACGATGCGTCGCTGCCCGCGGTCCGCCGAGCCAGGCGTGCGAACTGTGTATGCGTGGTAATAGCCGCGCGGATGCAGCGGCAGTAATACCGCGCTGTTACGAAACAGGACCCCATCCTCGCCAAAAGGGTAGGGACCGCCCGCTTTGATCAAACGCAATGTTTCGGCGGCTTCCCCCGGCAATTGCGCCTTGGTGACCGTGACTGGCGTGCTCCGCGCCTGGGCGCCCGACGCGGCGGCTGTGTCGCTCGCGGATTGCCCAGGCTGAACCGGCGCCTGACTCGCGGATGCACCCGCATCCGGAGTAGCGTTTCGCGATCCGTCCTTGCCGCATCCGCCGAGGATCGCGCTCAAGGCGAGGATGTAGGAGAAAGCCCACGCTCGCATCACGAAACGGTTGTCTCCGGGTTGACTAGCATTCGACGACCATCATCCATTTGAGGGTACAGCCAACAGCGGAGCGAATCAACGTTCAGCCCGAAACTGGGATTTTTTTACTCGATAATTGCTGATTTCTTCGGTGGTCTGTCAAGTCACTTTGCACCGTTCGCGGCGAACATCTCCTTCGCCTCGGGTGAAGCCAGGAACGCGATGAAGCCTTCGGCTGCATCACGTTGTGAGGTGTTCGTCATAAGAACGGCGGTGTACGCGAGCGTGCTCTGGAGATCACCCGGGAGCGGGCCGAGGAGCTTTATGCCGGGTGTAGTCGCGATGAGCGGTATCGTACCTGCGACCATGTCGTTGCCGTTGCCCTTTAACACGGGTTCAAAAATCCCATTGGGAGTCGTGCGCACAATTTTCGACTTGAGTGTTTCTGCAATTCCCAGCTGCTCAAGGGTGTTCGCAAAGGCTTGTCCTGATTTAACACTGTTAAAGACGAGGAGGTCCGCACCGAGCAACGTGTTCCTGAGTTTCTCAACAGTTGAAATGTCGTACGCTGGACTGTCCTTGCGGTTACCGAGGCCGACGCCAACATGCGCGATTATCGGTCTGTCCCCGGCACTCACCTTGCCCGATTTCGTAAGATTGTCAGCGAAGTCCGGCTGAACGATAACAACGTCGGCCGCTTCGCCGTCTTCAATCCTTTTCTTCACAGCCGGCGATGGATCGAACACCAGCCTGACCTGGTTATGTGTCTGCTGGCGATAAAGATCGACGACCTTGGTCAAGGCGGGTTCGAGGGGGCTGTCGCTCATGACCTTAATGTCTGCTGCTTGAATTGATGCAGCGAACGTACAGAATGAGCCAGCCAGAAAGGTGCTCAAGCTGATGCGTTTAAGTTTTGCGTTCATGGAACCTGCCTCGCCGCCGGCCGACATATCAGACGAATCTCCGATTGAACCGGCAAGACCGCCAAGCCAACAACGAAGTAGGTCATGGACTGGGTCATGGCAGTCTCCTTACAAGGTCGCAAGCATGCTTTTATTGTAGGTCAGCGCTCACCGAAGTGGCGTGCGAGGAGCACACGCATCACTGACCCTGTAGCGGCTTGCCGGTGCTGAGGCGACGTTCAAATGACCGCGAGACTGCGCCGGCGACTGGCCGGAGTCAGCCGACAGGGGCCCACGGCGAAGCACTACGCACCCGCGTCAGACGATCCCGGCGAAGCGTTGCTCCAGATACGCGATGATCGCCTTGGAATCGTAAAGCCAGCGCGACTGGTCTTCTTCCTGAATATGCAGGCACGGCACCTTGATCTTGCCGCCGCCTGTCAGCAAATTCTCCCGTTGCGCGGAATCGTTTTTCACGTCGTGCAGAGTCATCGGTACGTTCAGACGATGCAGGGCACGTCGCGTCTTGACGCAGAAAGGGCACGCATGAAACTGATACAGCGACAGTCGCGCCGCTTCCTTTTTCACTGCGGCCTGACCTTGTACCGAACGGCGTTGCGGCCGCGGGCGGCTAAGGGCGTCGCCGAGCACGATTAGCTGGCCGAGACCGACACGCAGGGCTTTCATCAACATAAGGGTATCTCTAGCGGGGAATAGAAGCTGGCAAGTCTACTCGTTCCAACATCCGGTCACTTTGTAGTGGTCAAGCTTCTTTGGATACCCACGATGGGGCTTTTCAATAAATAGAAGTTTCGTATCGCACTGGCGGCGACCGATTTGCCGCCGAATGTATGCGCCTGTTGTGAAAGTCAGCGATGTAGCCCGTGATGTCGCGCCGGGCGCGTTCGTGGCTGGTGTACTCCTACATGTGGGTTGACATAATATAAAGCATCTAGCTAACTTAAAGCTGGCGTTACACCTGCGGGATCCAAGCCCCACAAGCGTTAGCGGGTAGCGCCAGCCACCGAAAACCCGTGGAAAATTTTTCCCAAGCGCCCATCCAGATCGACTGGACATCGGGCGATTTCGCGCGTTCGTAAGCTGCCGCCGCGATAACTTCCATCGGTTCGATACCGCAAGTCACAGCGATTTTCAGGGCAGTGGTTTCGTCGAAGTGGCTGCGGCCTGCGCGGTAGCCACTGATCGTCGAAGCGCGAATGTTCAGCGCTTTCGCCAGCGCGTAGTCAGATTCGACCTTGAGACAACGCTTGGCGTCGTCCAGATAGTCAACTGTTCCTTTCATCTTGTAACCCCTTGAAATTCAAGATTAACCCTGACGCGTAGCGTAGTTCGATGTTCGAGAATATGCAACGATCGAGGGTTACGAATGATTCGAGGCCTTGACATAGTTTTAGGTCTCGAACTATTCTCCGGCTGTCGCCTTGGCAACCGGTCCCAAACCCCGCCGGTGCTGGAGTTGATCCCTCCAGCCGCCGGGCGACACTTACGCGGAAAACCGTTCAAGGGGTTGAACAGGGGAGGTCAGATGCGACACATCTCGTTGCAATTCACACATTCAAGTTGCAAATCACTCGGCGCATGCGGGCGAGCGTCGGCGGAGTTCAGCGGCGAAGCGGACGCGATTCGCAGAGAGCTGAACGCACACAACGAAGTGCAACGAGCTCGCTACCGGAAGCATGCCGCAAGTCGGTTGATGACACTCGCACCTCAAGGACGCTCGCACCTAAACGCCCTAGGTGTTGCATGACGCACGTCGATATTCAACAAGCTATGCCACGTGTGGTCGCGCCGGGTGTCATGGAGTGCGGCCCTTACTTTGAACGACATGCACGCGGCGGGTATTTCATCGTCGGCCGGCGTCAAATCCACTGGTACGAAGAAGTCGTGCCACAGGGTGATTCCTATCTGCTAACGCGCGATGAGGCGCTTGGCGCTGCACTTAACGAAAAGCAAGGGCGCGAGTGAATTCCGATATCGCGACTATTGAGCAGCGGGCAGGCCGCACGGAGCTGATTGAAGACCTAGCCGCGTTCGGGGTTGGCGCTGGGGTCATGGTTCCCCCGTTCGTTCTCTACGCCCCGCAGCGCACGCTAAGCAGCGATCAAGCGGCGGCCCATGCGCTGAATGCGCTGCGGCCACTTCTGAGCAAGCTGGCGCGGCGCCGCCGTGTCATTCGCTAGGAAATTTCATGAACAAAAAGAAGCCGCAAAAGCCGATGCCGCTTTGGGCGATCTGGCTGGTTTCGCTCCTTGCCTTACTCGCATGGAGTGCTGTCAACGGGGAGCCGCAAGCCGTCGAGCCAGTCGCGGCGCGGTCGATTATCTGTAGGTGATCGGGTAGGGGGTAGGCGGATGTGGGTCTATGCAAACGCCATTGGGACGGAGTTGCCAAAGCTGCCGGCCATGCAGAAGGCGCGTAAGCGTTTGCCGTACAAGTGGTATCGCCGTGCATATCGGAAGGCCGAGGGCGCAGGTCGTGAGAGTGCCCGCAAGCGTGGCGCGGCGCATCTGTTTGACATGAACGCGGCCGATCGCAGCATGGCCGCGTTTGTAGACGAACACGCCCCGGACTCGATGCCGGTTCGCCCTGACGCATCCGATTACGAAATCTGCATGAAGGCGCGCACGCTCGCCAATAATTTTGTGCTTCGGGCGCTCGGACTCGACGCCAATCAAGCGCTTGTCGTCGCGGCTCGCACCTGTGCCGCTTACGGTGTCGTGCTGCCGAATTTCGACGAGCCGGCGCAACAGGTCCTTCGCGTGAAGTGCGAATTGTGGTGGCGCCGCCAGTTACGACGGCTGCATATCCGTTCGCTGGAACATTCGAACATCCGCCTGCACTACGTCCACTACAAAGCCGAGCCATACGCGAGCGATGAAGCGGTGCGCCGGCGCATCGCGCAGAACCGGCGCAACGCGGCCACTCTCGAATCCGTCACGCTGGAAAACGAACTCGGCCACCGTTTCACGCTCGCCGAACTTGCGGCAAAGAGCATTTCCAACAAGGCACTGAAACGCGGCGAGCTGATGACGCGTTTGCGCGGCTGTGAAGACCTTGCAATCGCGGCGCACTTCGAAGGTGTGATGTTCACGCTCACTTGCCCGAGCCGCTTTCACGCGATCCGCCAATTGGGCGACGGCACGCGGTTCATTCCGAACAAGAAATACAACGGTGCATCGGCGCGCGACGGGCAGGTGTATTTGCGCAAAGTGTGGGCGCGGATTCGTGCGCAGCTCAAACGCGAAGGCGTGACCTACTTCGGGATGCGTGTGGCGGAGCCGCACCACGACGCTACACCGCATTGGCATGGCCTGATTTTCTCGGACAACGTCGATCGCGTGTGCGCGGTGATGCGCGCTCACGGTCTGCGCGACTCGGGCAACGAAGCCGGCGCGCAGGCTCGGCGCGTGAAGTTTGAGCGCATCGACGGCGCGAAGGGCTCGGCGGTCGGCTACATCGCGAAGTACATCGCCAAGAACATTGACGGCCACGCGGTCGGCGACCACAAAACACAAGAGGGCTACATCGTGCAGGCGGATATGTGGGGCGAAGACGAAATCACACCGTCGCAGCGCGTCGAAGCGTGGGCGGCGCTGTGGGGCATCCGCCAGTTTCAGCAGTTTGGCGGTGCGCCTGTTGGCGTGTGGCGTGAGTTGAGACGCGTGAAGGTCGAAGACCTGCCAGCCGCCGAGGAATCGCCGGCAATTGTCGCCGCGTGGCATGCAGCACAGAAAACCGAAACTCACAAGGCAGATTGGGCGGAATACGCGCGAGCAATGGGCGGCATCGCCGGCGAAGAACGCTTGATTTACGTCAAGCGCACTACGCAGCATCGCGAAGGCCGTTACGGTATCGCGCCGGTCAAAGTACCCCACGGCGTCGCCGCAACGGGCGTCGCGTACATCGTCGACGGCATGTGCGCGTATTCGAAGGAGACAGAGATTTTTGTTCCGGCAACTCGCTTTGAGTGGCGGAAGGTTCAGCGCAGCGGCGAAGCCGCGAGCACTCGGACTCGTGTCAATAACTGTACGCGCAGCGTTTGGCCAGGGGTGGCCGATCCGGCTGTGCATTTGAAGCGCAGCTTCGAAGTCAGCGTCTGCGAGGAAAGGGATGGCGCGAAGTGGGACCAATGGAACCTGTAGACCGGGGAATTCCCATGACACAAATGAAGATCGACTGCCCATGCTGCGGCGGCGAAATTGACGCGCGCCATACGGAAGGTCTGTCAACAACGCTGCGGCGCATGTACTTCGTCTGCGAAGACTGCGGCTATCGCACACCGGCGGGCTTCGAGATTCTTTTCTCACTGTCGGCGTCTTCCCGGCCGCGGGAAGGCGTGTCCCTTGAAGTTCGACCGTCGCCGATGCTGCGGGGCGCGGTGAACGCGCGCACGACGATGAATCGGGAGGATCGGCCGTGAGATTCACGATCGCTTGCCCGCACTGCGGCGCTCGCGGTATCGCGCGAGCGATGGAAAAGAAGTCCGAGACGGACTGGGAGATTGACTTCCAATGCGATGACGTGACATGCGGCCATACGTATCGTACGAAGCTCGAAATGTTTCCGCCCGAGTTGCCGATACCGAAACGGCCGCGGCGATGCAACGGTGAATTGCATTTTTGATTTTCAGCATCCTCAGGAAAAACGATGAACAGCCAGAATCCTATGCCGACGAGAATCCCGTTAGTTCTGCTCGCTCTCGCAGCCACGGGAACCGCAGGCTGTCTTTCGATCTTCGCCGGATGGCAGCGCGGCGGGTTGGTCGTGGAGCGCGTGCTTTTGACGTGTTTGAGCGTCGTGCTCGTTATGGCCGCTCATTTGCTTCCTGCTTTTTGCCGTCCGCATGGTTGGCGAATCCGCGTACTTGGGGCCGCGCTGTGGGTCGGTTGCATGGGGATGACTTGTTATAGCCACGCAGTGTTTTTTGTGACGGCTCAGAAACACGCCGGCGACGCTCGCGCAGCGGCCATCCCGGCAGCCCCAATCCCCGAACGCAGTCTGACGCAGATCGCGAGTGACCGAGCCAGCGCCGTAGCGCGACTAGCCCGCGTGACTGAACGCAGATGTGAGGAAGGGTGCGCGGCGGTTCGCATAGAGCGCAAGACCCTTAGCGCGCGACTTGTGGCACTCGATGCCGAATCTACGGACGTGAGGCGCCGCGAACGGGCGCTTGATCGCGCCGATGACGAGCGCACTGCTGCGAAAGCTGACCCGTTTGCCGCGGTAATTACGGATTTCGGTCTAGCCCCCGGTCAGGCACATTTGATAGCGGGGATTGGGTTCTCTATGGTGCTAGAGGGCGTTGCCTGCTTCTGTTGGTTGCTCACGTTACGGCCCGCCTACGAGGCAGCGATTTCAGTCATTCCAGAACAGAAAGTCAGTCACGGGTTGGCCATCACGCGAGCAGCGCCGGCCAGTACGGCTGGCGGCCATTTGGGTAATGACGTCGTCAAGCCGCCAAACGTGGTTCGCTCCCCACCTAGGGAGCCGGTGAATGATCTGACCGTTGTGCATGCTGCGATCCGCGACGGCAAAGTGCGCGCGACGGTAGCCGAAATTCGCAGGCACCTGCGATGCTCGCAGGCGAAGGCCGCAGCACTTCGCAAACAGCTCGTAACAACTCAGTCGTGCGACCGTGAAGGCATCAAATTGGTGCGGAACCCATCGACAGTACGTCAAGCCAGCCTCAATTTAGGCGATTGACGCCACCAAATCCGGGCTTTGCGCGAGGGGTGTAGAGTACGTTGGAGGGGAGAGGGATGCCCTCTCCCCTAGGCCAATGGCCGTTCAGGTATTACTTATTACTGCCGTGAGGCGTTTTGTTGCGAGGAACCCAAGTGCTGCCAGGTTGGCTCGTGGGAGGGAACTGACGGTTTTCCGGCACGGTGGTGAAATTTTCCTTCAATCCACCGCGCGGACCACGCTCCTGATAAATCCCGCCCTGATTTCCCGAGTTGGTACCCGGTTTGTTGCCGTTGGCCATAAAAACTCCTATGAGTATGGCGTTGACTCGGCAAGCTATGAAACCCTTAGAACAGTAAGTTATTGCTAAATACTTCTGTATGCAATATCGTCACCCGTCCTGTCTACGCAGGGTAGCGGAAGCTTGCCAAAAGGTAATTTCCGCTTGGCGGGGTCGGTTGCAGCCGGCCCCGTCATTCTTGCTGGCACTCCCATCGCGAGAGTGCCAACCTTGCCGAGCATATACACCATCAAACTTAGATGCAACCCAGATTTAGTGGCATAAGAGCGTTGTGTCGGACGATGTTGTAGGTTTTAGATCACCATCCATCTTTAACCTGAACCGCAAAACAGCTCATATCGCAGCATTCTGATGCATCCCTAATTTTTGAGCCTTGATTTATCTGGGGTCCCACTTTCGCGGGCCGGAGTACGTGAACGCCCGCAGGCTGCGAAGCTCATCGATTTGGCGGATGCATATCGCTCCCGAATTTACCGAAGCCGTTCGGGAATCGGATACCAAGGGGCCGTTCTGTTGCCTTTTATCCACATTGGGTACGCGGTAGACACCTGCTCGGAAGTAACGTAACGAAGCCAGCTAGCCAATCGTCAAGAAAGGTCGACACGCGCATCACATTGCATCGCTCGGCCAGCCTCGAAATTTGCCGCACACCGGTCAGACTGGCGCCACGCGAAGCAGTAAACCCGCTGCATCAAAACTAGCCAGTTAAGAGGAGGGCAGGCGGGGAGGGGGACTGCGATTTAAACCGTCAAAGCGGCTGACTCCGTCCGGCCCCTGTCGTGCCGGGATGCTGCCTGCGCCGCGTGTCTAGGCGCTGGACGGTCTTGTGCGGGTCGGGGATGCGGGGATGGGGATGGCACCCTACGGGCACCTTGGGCGCTGCGTGGGGCCTGGTAGGGGGAGACGACTTGCAACGGGGCTTGCGCGGCCGGCGCGTAGGGCGGAGAACGGCCACTTTCAGACACTCGACGTCAAACGCTAATTCGCTGACAATCTGCCCGCTAACGCGAATGTTGAAAGGACTTAACCGGCCCGTCTGAACGGTCGGCATCGGTCTCCGTGCGGCCCTTATGCGGGCAACGGGAATCGTTTCAAAAACTCCCTCTAGGATATGCTCCCCATGTTCCCCGATCCTTGGCTAGACCGGTGGCTGGTATTGATCAAGGCGCGCTCCGGCGAACGGCCCGTCCTTGAGATTGGCTGTGGCTACGGCGACGATACCGCTAGCTTAGCGAAAGCCGGTTTGCGCGTGATCGGCTTTGACACGTCACGCACCTCGGTAACGTCGACCAGGATCAGAGTACCCTCTGCGCGCATCGAGCGACGAGACGTTCGTGATCCGCTTCCCGAAGATGCCACGGACCTTGGCGTTGTGTTGGCGAGTCTGTCGCTTCACTACTTTGCCTGGGCAGAAACCGTGTCGATCGTGGATCGCGTGCGATTGGCGCTACGACTGGGTGGGGTGCTGGTATGCCGACTGAACTCTATCGAGGATACAAATTTTGGCGCAGATGGATACGAGGAAATCGAACCGAACTATTTTCTGGTGAACGGACAGCCGAAGCGCTTCTTTGACGAAATCGCGGTGCGTCGACTCTTTGCGGATGGTTGGAACACGATCGCGTTAGAGCACATCACGACCGACAAATACCAAAAACCCAAAACCGCTTGGGAAGTAGTTCTTGAGCGGGTGCGGTGATCCGTTGCAGAATGGGCATCGGGTGTTCTGAGTGGCTCTATATATCTCCGCGGCGAATGAAGGGTAGCTCCTGCGTAGATGAATACGCGGGCATTCTCCACAGCTTTCGAATGACCGCTATCGAGAAATGTACAGGTCAGCTCAGGGTCGTCTACGGAAGTTTGAGGCTCAAGCGCCTCAAACCGTCTGCGGCCAACATTCTTCCTCTCGGTATGGTCGTGAACTGATGCTGGACCTCGCCCGAAAGGTTGTCGGCAATCTGCGTTACTCAGTTAGCAGCCTAAGCACCATAACGCGCTGCACTGCATCCAAGGCTTGTAATAGCGGCCACCGATTGACCGCCGACGACTGTCCTAATCTGCATTCGGTAGATGGAATGGTAGAAGTAATGGTAGTGGATCCTGCGCCCCTCCGCCCCCAAGTCCCCACGGCGAGGGAAACATTACTTGAGGCTCGAATTTCGACTTCAATGATATATATGAAAGCGGGGGTTCGTTGCTTACTACTTCGCCGCTATATTGATATCTGCTGATCGGCCCAAGCGTTTTGATTGCGACGCGATATGTCAGAGGTACATGTTTATCTACGATGATGCTCGCTGAATGTGCCACCGTATGAACTGATAGGCCAATCATAATGACATACAACATCTTTCTGCACATTGGTGGTTACCGGTTGATTGGTTTGTTCGAAGTTCGTTTGTGGTCCAAATTGATATGCAGTTTCGATCTGAATTTCGTTAGATAAAACACCAGCGACTCGGGCATCGCATCAGGTCCATCATGTCGAATAATAGCGATTGTGGATTACCACTTGCTTTCGGCCAATATGAGCTGTGAATCAACGGCCGGACGAGGCGGATTGATTGAGACAAATGGCCTCAATATCATCTTGAGTGTCCGCTCTCAGAGCTGGTGATGGACCGCTCAGGGTCGAACTGAGCCGTCGGTCTGCGGTAGTCGTCTGCGAGGCCGCGCGCACCGCCCGGGAGGTTCAAGGGTCATAGCTTACCCAGTGCGTCAAAATGGGGGCATATCATAGCCTCAGAAGTACTGTATGTTTACACAGTATTTTTGAGGCTTATCGTGAAACTCCCAGCTTTTACCCCTCCAACCCTTGACGACTTGCGGAACTGGTGGCGCGACCACCGCGGCGAAGGGGACGTCGAACGGCTGATTCTGGAGGTTCAGTATTTGCGACTCGTGCTCCTGCGACTACGCGGCGAAGCCGACGAAGCCGTCAGGCTTGCGAGGGAGGTTGATCGCAGCCTCGTCGGCCGCGATTCGCCGATCATGGAATTGCGGATTGTGCTCGCTCAGGAGGTACTACGCGTCGGCGATATCGACGATACACCGCGACACGATGCTGTACCGAGAAGCGTCCGAGAATACGCCCGCAATCCGGACGCGGTAACGTTCGAAGCTCAAAGCCGGCGCAAACGCGGGCAGGCTAAATGACGGCTGCGCCTAAGCCGCCGCCCGTTTGATGGAATAGGTATTAAATCGGACAACCTCGTCACCGACCCACTCGTTGAGCTGCGTGAAGCGGCGTTGAAGTGGTTCAATTTCGTTGGCCCCAAACACTTCGGCGGCCGTGTCTGCGGCGCCGAAACCGCCGGTGTTGCTCGGAACGACGCCGATAAGCTGCGGAGGTACGCGATGCGCGGCAAGTAGATCGTCGCGCGTTACATTTTTGATGTTGAAAAACTCGTCTTTCGCTGTGACCTCGGACACCGGAATAAGCTGAATCCCTTCCTTTTTGCCCTGTGGCGCGTACATGAACAGGTTGCGGAAATTGCCCGGTCCCTTGCTGTTTTTCAACGCCTCGCGCAGCGCGTCTACGTCTTCCTGCTTCTGGGCTGCATCTGTCATGTAGAGAATGAATCCGGCGTGCGATCCGTTTTCGTAGTAGCGGCGGCGAAACAGCGTCGCCGACTCATTGAGCCATGCCGCGTGCAGTGCGCCCAGATATTCGGGCAAGCCATACACCTCCTGATTGATATCCGGCTCTATCAGATGATGGACGGTCCCGCCCGCAAATTCGTGCTTCTCCTGGATGCCGTTGACCTGAAAATACCGCTGCAGGTCGGTTGCACGACGCATGTATTTCGACGGCGCGCGTTTAAGCGCGAGCGTCCCGCCGATTCGATTCTGCTGTTTCTCAAGATAGGCGTTTCCGAACACCATGAAGTCAAGCGCCCACTTGTCGAATTCCTCGCGCGTGAGCAACTTGTGGGGGATGAACGTGGACGACAGCACATTGCGCTTGAAGTAGATGGCGGAGCTGTGATGCACGCCGGCGCGGAAAGACTTCGCCAGGCCTGCAAATGAAACCGGTGGCTCGAACCATTCACCGGCCGACCAGCTCTCGACGTAATCCAGAATCTCGGCCCGGTCCATGACCGGCATCGCGTCGCCGAACGTGAAAGCCTCGGCGCGCGCTGGCGGTTCTGCGGGAATGGTGGATGCCGCGGCGCGCGCGTGGTTTTGTTTGCGTTTGCTCAATTGGAAAACTCCATAAAACCTGTGTTGTTGGCGGTGACGCCTTCCAGCGGCTCGTTGCCGAGTGCGTGCAGGCAAGCCCATGCAAGATCGGCGTGGCCGGTTTCCTCGCTGCGGCTCGCTTCATAGGTGACTTTCCGGCCGCTTGCGGTCATGGTTTTGCGGATCGCCATGAACGACTGCGCGAGATCGGTCCAGCCGGCGTCGAACTCGAGCCGTCCTTTGCCGATCACCGACAGGCCTTTGAGTACGAGCTGCCCTTTGACCTCAGGCGAGTAGTTGAGCGCCACCGCATGCGGATAGAACTGGCGAACGAGCTGATAAACGCCCTGGCCGATACCGGTCGTATCGATCGCCATATATTCGACGTTGTATTCCTGCGTGACGCGCTTGATCGCGTCGGCCTGGGCTTCGAAGTCCATGCCGCGCCATTGCTCCTTGTGCAGCACGCGGAACTTGCCACCCGGCACCGCCGGCGGCGCCACCACAATCAGGCCGGCCGAGTCGCCGGATAGCGCCGGGTCGTAACCGACCCATACAGGGCGCCATGCGAAAGGGCGGGGCGCCAGTGGCTTGAAGTCTTCCCAAAGCTCCCACGAATCCACCATGCAGCGCTGCAGGTCCGCGAGCGGGAAAATCGATGCCGTATCGTCGATGAAATGACACATCAGCAGGTTCAGATATTCCTCGGGGCTGTATTCGAGGCGCAGCTCGTCAAGATCGAACAGATTGCAGCCGCCGGCCACCGCGTCTTCAACCGTCACAATCTGGCGCCACTGCCGGTCTTCGCAAAGCCGGCCGCGCGCAAGCGCCTTGTGCGTGACGTCAAGATGCAGGTGATCGGCCTTCGCGCGGCCGCGATTGAAATGGTCGCCGGTCCAGAAGGAATAGGCCTCATGCTGCATGCTCGACGGCGTGGAGAAATACGTTTTTCTCCACTTGCTATGCATCGCCATGCCGGATGCGACCTTGTTCAGCTTGCGAAATCCGCCGACCCAGAAATACTCATCGAAGTAGAAGTTGCCGTGATAGCTCTGCGCGGTGCGCGCGTTCGTGCCGAGGAAATACAGCATGGCCTCGTTCGGCAACAGGATCGGCTCGCCGGACAGATCCACGTCTGCGGCCTCGCGCGCGAACTGGCACATGTACTGACGAAAGACGTGCGCCTGTGCCTTGCTCGCCGATAGAAAAATCTGGTTGCGGCCCGTCTCGATGGCGTCGACCAGTGCCTCGCGGGCGAAATACCACGTCGCGCCGATCTGCCGCGATTTCAGGAGATTGCGCGTGCGCTGGTCGCGCTGGCGATACCAGACCTTCTGGTAGTCGAACAGCGAGTCACGGAACGCCTCGACGATCCGGTCGCGCTGTTCGTCGCTGAATTCATTGCGTGCGGCCTTCTGTTTGCGCGGCGCCGTGTTGCGCGCCGCGATGTTCGGATTGAGGTCGCTTTCCCGGCCTGTCTCCCCGTACTTGTGGACACGCGCCATGCGCTCGACCTGACGCATCAGCAGATCGACTTCCTTGAAGTCGCGACCGTCCTTTTCCGGCTTCGCGATCAGCACCGCAAGCCGCGTTTCCAGCGACGACTCGATGCGTTCGATCGGCGACGCCTTGTCCCATTCGTCCCGCTGTTTCCACGCCTCCACGGTCGCGCGCTTCAACTCAAGCTGACGTGCAATCGACGTCACTCGCCATCCCTGCCAGTACAACGCGCGAGCGATGCGGCGGGGGTCGGCATTCGATTCAAGAACAGGGGTGATGTCGGCGGTTTCTAGCATGGCGCCAAGTTTCTCGCGACGCGCGCGCGAGAGCATCCCCATGCGTCTGTACCCATATCGGGGACATGCGCCAACGGTTGAGCCGCAGCGCTTGCAAACGCAAGATATGAACTCACGCAAACCAACCCTTCAGACCCTGCAGGAGACCTCACAATGCAATCTCGCAAGCTGTCGCTTATGTCGTTCGCCGTCCCGGCGATCGCATTCGCTTTTACGATGGACGCACACGCGGCAACGCTCGCCGCGAGTAGCGCCCTTAACCACGCCGATCTGATCGGCGGCCACCTCGGCGCCGGTGCGCTCGCGATCGGCTCCGTTACGGCGGCCGGCGCCGGCGAATCGGTCAAGCACGCGGCGACCCGATTTTTCCGTATCGCTGTTGAAGGTGCGACGAGCGACGGCCGGACGATCGACCGCGCATCGCTCACGCAGATGGCGAAGAACTACAACCCGGAGATGTACGGCGCGCGGCTGAACCTCGAACACTATCGCGGCATCATCCCCGACAGCCCTTTCAAGGCATACGGCGACGTGATCGCGCTTGAAACGCGCGATGAAACCGGCCCGCTCGCTGGCAAGCTCGGCCTCTATGCGCAGATCGCACCGACGCCCGACCTCGTTGCGCTCACGAAGGCAAAGCAGAAGATTTACACGTCGTGCGAAATCGATCCGTCTTTCGCCGACACGAATCAGGCGTATCTCGTTGGCCTCGCGGTGACCGACAGCCCGGCCAGTCTCGGCACGCAGGTACTTTCCTTCGCCGCGCAGAATCCGGCGGCCTCACCGTTCGCCAGCCGCAAGCTCAAGCCGACAAACCTTTTTACCGCTGCCGAAGACCCGGTGACGATCGAATTCGACGAAGCCGCCGCGCCGGCGTTTGGCGCGCTGTTCTCCCGCGTGGCCGAGCTGCTGGGCAAGTCGAAGAAGAAAGACGCCAACGACGACACACGGTTCGCCGACGTAGGACAGGCCGTTGAAACGCTCGCCACGCACGGCAAACAACAGGCTGATGCCGTGGCCTCCCTGACGCAGACCGTCAAGGAACTGTCCGAGCTTCGCGAAGCCGATCGAAAGGCATTCGACGAACTGCACACGCAGCTTTCGAAGACCAGCAACACGCCGACACGGCCGCCGGCGACCGGCGCCCCTGCTGCTGTTGTCACCGACTGCTAACCCGCATTCGTGCCCCTCACCGTTCCCGGAGAATTATTAAATGCGCAATGACACCCGGATTGCTTTCAACAAGTATGTGGAAGCGATCGAACAATTGAACGGCGTTCAGGACGCCACGCTGAAATTCGCTGTCTCGCCGAGCGTTCAACAGAAGCTTGAAACCCGCATCCAGGAATCGAGCGACTTCCTGAAACGCGTCAACATGATTGGCGTGACCGAACAGCAGGGCGCGAAGCTCGGCCTGGGGATCGGCGCGCCGATTGCAGGCACCACCGACACCACGAAACAGGATCGCGAAACGACTGACGTCAGCGACCTCGACGAGAACGGCTACGTTTGCACGCAGACGAATTTCGATTCGCACATCACCTATTCGAAGCTCGACGCGTGGGCGAAATTCATCGATTTTCAGGCCCGTTTGCGCGATGCGATCGTCAAGCGCCAGGCGCTCGACCGCATGACGATCGGCTTCAACGGCACCTCGCGCGCGGCGACTTCCGACCGCACGAAAAACCCGCTGCTGCAGGACGTCAACAAGGGGTGGTTGCAGAAGTATCGCGACCAGGCCGCGGCCCGCGTGCTGCATGAAGGCAAGACCGCCGGCAAGGTTCAGATCGGCAAGGGCGGCGATTACGAAAACCTCGACGCGCTGGTTTTCGACATCCTGTCGAGCATGGTGGACCCGTGGCATCAGGACGACACGGAACTGTTCGTTTTCTGCGGCCGTGGCCTGATGCACGACAAGTATTTCCCGATCGTCAACACGTCCCAGGCGCCGACCGAAACCCTCGCGGCTGACGTGATCATGAGCCAGAAACGCATTGGCGGCCTGCCGGCGGCAAGCGTGCCGTTCTTCCCGCCGCATGCGCTGCTGATTACCCGCTTCGACAACCTGTCGATCTACACGCAGGACGGCGGCCGCCGGCGCAACATCGTCGATAACTCGAAGCGCGATCGCATCGAAAACTATGAGTCGAGCAACGACGCGTATGTCGTCGAGGATTTCGGCTGCGGCGCGATGGCCGAGAACATCGAGCTCATGCCGAAGGCCGCGTAATGAAAAGCCCCGCCCAACGCCACTACGAACGCGTCTCGGCCGAACAGGCGGCAGCTTCGGCCGCACAGGGCGAATCGCTCGCCGGCGCGAGCGCGTACGAGCTGATGCTTGCGAAGCTGGCGGCCGACCGCCGGCGCCTGAAAGCGATCCAGTCGATCGAACGCAAGATCGACGTGAAGCGCGCCGAGCTGCTGCCCGAGTACGTGGACTATGTCGCTGGCGCGCTGCGCGGCGGGCGGGGCGCGCAGGACGATGTGCTGACAACCGTGATGATCTGGCGCGTCGACGCGGGCGACTTCGCCGGCGCGCTGGATATCGCCCGCTATGCGATCGCGCACCGGATGACGCTGCCCGACCAGTACGACCGGCCGCTCGCGACCGCGATCGCCGAAGAATTCGCGCAGGCCGCACTAGCGGCGTTCAAGCTCGGCGACACATTCGACGCCGACCAGCTCGCCGAAGTGATGGCGCTGACGAGCGCCGCCGACATGCACGACCAGGTGCGCGCGAAGCTGCATAAAGCGCTGGGAAAAGCACTACAGGATTCGGACAGGGCTGCGGCCCTCGACCATCTACGCCGCGCGTTGCAGCTCGACGAACGCGCCGGCGTGAAACAGGACATTGCCCGACTCGAAGCGAGTTGAGCGATGCGGCCAGCGCCGACGCTGGCCGCAAGTAAGGAGCCCCCCCGGCATGGCGGCGCCGGCTGACGAAACGCAACACCTGACGGAAACGCGTTTCCGACGCCGGCCCACCGCCATCATTTTTCTGAGCCATGTTCCATGAACAGCTTTATCGCGACCGCACAACCCACCACGCCGCAGACACCCGGCTCGCCGGCCGATTCCGCGATCGTCACGAACGATGGCTGGTTTCCCGACATCGACATGAACGCCTTGCGCGCGTCGATGCGGCTCGACGGCACCGTGACGTATGAACGCCTGCGCGACGCCGCGCTCGACGCGATCGCGAGCGTGAATGCGGAGCTGGCCACATGGCAGGCCGGCCACGTTGCGGCCGGTCGCACCGATCTGGCCGCTGTACCGGCGCCGAACATCGGCGGAGAAAGTGTGCAGCTCGCGCGCTATCGCCGCGCCGTCTTCAATCTCGCGCACGCCGACCTGACCGAGCGATACCGCGATTTCGACTCGACGAAGTCCGGCGGCCAGAAGGCTGAAGACCTCGAAGCGACGATCTGCGAAGCCCGCCGAAACGTTCGCTGGGCATTGAGCGACATGCGCGGGCTGTCGCGCTCCACGATTGAGCTGATCTGATGATCGTCATTGCACAACAGGGCGACACCGTCGACGCGCTGTGCTGGCGTCACTACGGCCGCACCGATGGGACCGTTGAGGCGGTCCTCGAAGCGAATGCGGGCCTCGCCGACTACGGCGTGATCCTGCCGATCGGCACCCCGGTTTTTCTTCCCGAGCTGGCGAGCGTCAACACGTCGACGCCGCTGCTGCAACTGTTTGACTGATACACACGAACCCACGGAGCCGACCATGGCCGAACCGAGTACCACTACCCTCGCACTGTCGGCCGCGATTGGCCTCGCGAGCCTCGCACCGGGCATCGACGGCAACGCGCTGATCGGCGCCTTTACGGGCGCCGCGCTCGTTGTCGTCACGTCGAAGGATATCGGCGCGTTCAAGCGCCTCGCCTACATGCTGATTTCGCTGGTGATGGGCTATCTGGCCGCACCCGAGATCGTCAACGCGACCCCGATCAGGTCAACCGGCGTGGCGGCGTTCTTCGCGGCCGCGATGGTCATTACCGTCACGCTGCAACTGATCGAGCGCGTCAAGACGCTCGACCTGTTCGCGATGTTCAGGAAAGGAGGGTAGGTCACCGTGTTCTATCACTTCACCCCTATCGCGCTGATCGCGCTGGCGGCCTATTTCGCCGCAATCGTGCGCGTGCTGACCTACCGCCGGCAGGGCGCCCGGCACCGTCGCCACGTCTCATGGATCGCCTGGGCGCTTGTCGTCGTCATGGGCGGCTCGGCGATCGAGCTGGCGCTACACGCGAAATCGACCGGCATTTTCGAAGCGGGCTCGGCGGTGATGCTGGCCCTGTTTGTCTTTGGCGTGCGCGGCAACGTCGCGCGCCTGCTCTGGAGCAATGAACCATGATGACGCACCGTTTCGGCGACCATGGCGACGACGTCGGCCTGTTGCAACGCCGTTTGATCCGCGCCGGCTACCCGCTCGACGTCACGCACCTGTACGACGACGCCACGGAGTCCGCGGTTGTCGCGTTGCAGAAGAAAACCGGCCTCGTCGACGACGGCGTCGCTGGCCCCAAGACGCTCGCCGCGCTCGCAACCGGCCAGCGCGACCCCAAACACCTCGCGCTCGCCGATCTGGTCGCAGCGGCCGACAGGCTTGGCGTGCCGCTCGCCTGTGTGCGTGCCGTCAACGAAGTGGAATCGAACGGATCTGGCTTTTTGCTCGACGGCCGGCCGGCAATCCTGTTCGAACGTCACATCTTCTGGAAACGGCTACAGGCGCGCGGCATCGACCTGGCGCCGATCGCCGCGAAGTATCCGAACATCCTTTCACAGACGCGCGGCGGCTACATGGGCAAGGCGGCCGAGTATTCGCGGCTCGCGTCGGCCGAGCTGATCGACGCCGGCGCGGCGTATGAGTCGGCGAGCTGGGGCGCGTTTCAGGTGATGGGCTATCACTGGGAACGGCTCGGCTATTCGAGCATCGACGAACTCGTCGCACGCATGGAGGACAGCGAAGGCGATCAGCTCGATCTGTTTGTGCGCTACGTGGCGGCCGATGCGGCTTTGCTTTCAACGCTGAAGGGGAGGAAGTGGGCGGCGTTCGCCAAGGGCTACAACGGGCCGGATTACGCCCGTAACCTGTACGACGCGAAGCTTGCACAGGCCTATCTGAAGTACGCAGGCACCAACAGGGCGGCCGCATGAACGCGTTCGCCGCAAAGTGCATCGCGGCCGGCGTCGCGCTGCTCGCGCTCTACGGCGGCTATCGGTACGTCACGGCGCTTCACGAAGCGCTGGTGACAGCCCAAAAACAGGCCGCCGACGCGCGGCAGGGCGCGGCCGACCGCGATGCAATCATTCAACGCCTGCTCACCGACGCCGACGACAAGGCCAACCAACAGCGCAAGCTCGATGCCGATCACTCGGCGATCGACTCGAAGCTCGCCGGCATTCGTGCCGAAATCAGGAGATACAACGATGAAAGCGCAGCATTCCGCGCGTGGGCTGCTGGTGATTTACCTGCTGACGTTGTCCGCATGCACGCAAGCCCCGCTATCACCGGCGCCGCAGATTACCTTGCAAGAGTGCCAGGCGGTAACGCGCTGCACGCTGCCGGCGATGGCACCGACGACTAACGGCCAGCTCGACGACGCGTTACACATGGTCAAAGCCGCGTGGGCGCAATGCGCGGCCAGGGTAGATATGATTTTCGACTGCCAGACCAAAGCGGCACCAACGCACGCGGCGGCCACCCATGATTAAGACGGCCAGCCTGCGTGCGGCGCTTGTCGCTGCTATCCCGGAACTCGCGATCAATCCCGAGCGCCTGACGATTTTCCTCGACGAAGGGCATATTCTCGCGACCGGCACGAGAACGCCGTCGTTCGAATACCGGTACACCGCACATGCGATCGTGCAGGACTTCGCCGGCGACTCCGACCACGTCTTTATCGCTATCGTCGAGTGGGCGCGCGCCAATCAGCCGGACCTCGTCACGAACGCCGATGAACGCGAGCGCGGCATTACGTTCGAAGCCGACATTCTCAATAATGAAACGGTCGATCTGTCGATCAGGCTGCAGCTCACCGAAAGTATCGTTGTATCGGTCGACGCGAGCGGCGCGCGCACGATCAAACACGTCGACGACTCGGCCGATCACTGGCTCGGATGATGGAAAACGATCTGCAGGCACTCGACAGATGGGCCGGCGGCCTGCTCGCGCAGCTCGAACCGGCCGGCCGCCGCGCCGTCACCCGCGACGTGGCGCGCGAGCTGCGGCGCAGCCAGCAAACTCGCATCGCCGCGCAGCGCAATCCCGACGAAAGCCCGTTCGAATCGCGCAAGCCGCGAACAGGGAAGGGCGGCAAGCTGCGCGACAAGAAGGGGCGCATCAAGCGCGCCGCGATGTTCGCGAAGCTGCGCACCACGCGCTATCTCAATGTCGAATCCGACGCGCTCGGCCTTGCTGTCGGATTCGCCGGCCGCGTCTCGCGCGTGGCGCGTGTCCACCAATACGGGCTTAGAGATAAGGTCGCGCCGAAGGGCGTCGAATACAAATACCCGGCGCGAACGCTGCTCGGTTTCACGGCACAGGATCGCGAGCTGATACGCGATCTGCTGCTGAAGCACATCACAAAATAGCCCTGTTTTCAGGGGCTAACTGTACCCGCACCCCTCACATAACCCGCGACTCGCTTCGCGCGCATGCAGCCGGCAACATGGTCGGCATGGACGCTAACGAATTCCGACGACTGATTATCAACATGATCCGCAAGGGCGCGATCATGGACGTCAATCACGCCAGCAATCCGCCGACATGCCGTGTGTCGATCGGCGACCCTGACGACCCGGACGGCGAAGGCCTGCAAACGAACTGGCTGCCGTTCCTGTCGGTTCGAGCTGGTACTACGCGCGAATGGAACCCGCCAACGAAGGGCGAAGGTGTTGTGCTGATCTGCCCGATGGGCGATCCGGCACAGGGCGTTGTTCTCTGCGGCCTGAATACCGACGCTGCGCCGGCACCGAGCAATAGCCCCGATACGCACACGCGCGCTTATCCCGATGGCGCGATCGTCGAATACAACCACGCGAATCATTCCCTCTCGGCCACGCTTCCCGCCGGCGCAACCGTCAATGTGACCGCCCCCGGCGCAGTCAACGTCAATACGAAAGAAGCTAACGTTAAAGCTGACACCGTCACGCTTGACGCGGACGTGATCGTTAAGCGGTCAATGACCGTGATCGGTGCATTCGCTTTCCAGGGCGGCATGTCCGGTAAAGGCGGCAAGGGCAAGACGATCACGATCGAAGGCGGCGCCGACTTCACTGAAGACGTGCGGGCGGCCGGTGTGAGCGTATCGGGTCACAAACACCCGACACACGGCGAATACGCCCCGACCGACGAGCCGATCAAATGAAAGGCATGGACGCTAAAACCGGCCGCTCGATCTCTGGGCTGGCCCACCTGTACCAGTCGATCGGCAAGATCCTGACGACCTCGCTCGCCTCGCGCCTGAAGCGCCGGCCGTTCGGCTCGGAAATCCCCGACCTGATCGACGCGCCGAACAATGGCGCGACGCGCGTGCGCGTCTACGCCGCGATCGCGACCGCGCTCATGCGCTGGGAACCGCGCCTGACCCTGACCCGCGTACAGCTCTCGACCGACACCACCGAATCCGGCGCCGGTGTGCAGGTCGTCGATATCGAAGGCACGGCCACCGACACCGGCGACGCTGTCGCAGCCCGTGTTCAGGTAGGCAATGGGGGTGCGGCATGAGCGTGACCCCCATCGACCTGTCGCAACTGCCGTCCCCGGATATCGTCGAAACGATCGACTTCGAAACGCTGCTGGCCGAGCGCAAAGCGCGGCTCGTCTCGCTGTATCCGGTCGCCGATCAGACCGACGTTGCCGCCGCGCTCGAACTCGAGTCCGAGCCGATGGCGATTCTGCTGCAGGAGAACGCCTATCGCGAAATCACCTTGCGCCAGCGCGTCAATGACGCTGCGCGCGCGGTCATGCTCGCCTATGCGATGGACGGCGACCTCGACCAGCTCGCGGCCCTGTTCAACATCGAGCGGCTGACTATCGCCCCGGCTGATCCGGCGAACAACGTGCCGGCCACCATGGAAGGCAATACAGACTTGCGCGCCCGTGTGCAGCTCGCGCCGCAAAGTTTTTCCGTTGCCGGCCCTGAAGGCGCCTATGTATCGCATGCACGCAATGCAGATGGCCGCGTGCTGGATGCCTCGGCAACAAGCCCCGCGCCGTGCGAAGTGCTGGTAACGGTTCTCGCACGCGACGGCGACGGCACCGCGCCGCAGGATCTGCTCGGCACGGTCGCCGCCAACCTGCAGGCCGATGACGTTCGCCCGCTCACGGACAGGGTGACAGTGCAGGGCGCGGGTATCAAACCCTACGCGGTCATCGCCGAGCTGGTTTTCTTTTCCGGGCCGGATCGTTCGGTGGCGCTTGCTGAAGCCCGTAAGCGCATGGCGAAGTACACCAGCGAGATGCGCAAGCTCGGCATGGAAATCACGCTCGACGGCATCTATGCCGCAGCGCGGCCGGCCGGCGTGCAGAAGGTGAATCTGATCAGCCCGACCGCCGGCATCGCGGTATCGAAGACCGAAGCGGCGTATTGCACGCTGATCGATCTGCGCGACGGCGGGGTGTACGCCAATGTCTAACCTGCTGCCCCCGAATTCGACGGTGCATGAACGCAATATCGCGACCGTCAACGCCCGTATCAGCGACATTCAATCGCCGCTGCGCGACCTGATGAACCCGGACACGATCCCGCTCGCGCTGCTGCCGTGGCTCGCGTGGCACCTCGGCGTCGACGCGTGGAAAGACTACTGGCCCGAACAGATTAAGCGTGCGCGGGTCAAGGCCGCGATCCCGATCGCGCGGAAGAAGGGCACGGCGGCGGCCGTGCGTGAAGTCGTCGCCACGTTCGGCGGAAATATCGCGCTGCGTGAATGGTTCCAGATGACGCCCCCCGGCGTGCCTGGCACGTTCGACATTGTGATGACCGTAAGCGCGCGCGACGGCGTGCCGGCCACGGCCGCGTATGTCGCCGACATCATCGCCGAGATCGACCGCACGAAGCCGGTCAAGGCTCACTACACCTTCACGCAAGGCTATTCGATTCAAGGCGCGCAACGCGTTGCAGCGGCCTTTCGGCCGGCCCTGTACCGCCGCCTCACACTTACGGATAAATGAACATGGCCGGAGCCCTCTTTCATATCACCGATGCTGGCCGCGCCGCGCTTGTGGCACCCGGCAACACGGGCACCAGCGCGCACAAAATCGTTGCGATCGGCGTCAGCACAGCCGCCTTTGACGCGTCCGACCGCACGCTTAAAAGTCTGCCGAGCGAGCTGAAGCGGCTGACCACGTTCAGCGGCGACAACGTCGCGCCCGACACGATTCACGTCACGTTGCGCGACGACACGCCCGACCAGTACAAGCTGTTCGGCTTCGGCCTGTACCTCGAAAACGGTGTGCTGTTCGGCGCCTACAGCCAGAGCGCTGCTGATGGTCCGATCATGGAGAAGTCGCCGGCGGCCATGGTGCTGCTGTCGTCTGACGTGCAGTTCGCCACGATCGACGCGGCGCAGCTCGTTTTCGGTGACGCCAGTTTCACGAATCCGCCGGCGACGACCGAGCGGCAAGGCGTCGTCGAGCTGGCGACGCAAGCCGAAGTCAACGCCGGCACCGACGACGTGCGCGCCGTCACGCCGAAGACCGCGGCGACCCGCTACGCGGCGCTGACGGGCGCGGCGTTCAGCGGCCCGGTATCGGCGGCGGCCGCCGCTGGTGACACCGAAGCACAGCTATACGCAAAAGGCGCAAGCGGGGCAGGCGGCCGCGAAGGCAAGCTGCGTTTTTATGGCACGTTCGGCAACAGCGACGATACGAATACACGCCTCGCCGCATCGATTCGCGCCGGCTTTAACGGCGGCAATTGGGGGACTGAATATCTCGATTTCTGCCTGAACTATGGCGCGGCGAACGACGCCGAACGCGACGCGCTGCAGGCTCGTGTGCTGCGTCTCGTTGCGGGCGGCCGCGCATTGTTCAACACGGCGGTCGACGACGGCACCAGCATCGCGCAGTTCGGCGGCAATGTCAGCACGCGTGGCGTGCATAGGTTCGGGTATGGCGCAACGGTCGGATGGGCATCGGCCGACGCGTCGGTCGCCTATTTCCGTTCGAACGGGAATGTGTCGGTCGGCTCGGAGGCGGCGGCCGGCTTCCTCGATCTCGTCGCCGGCGGCGGCGCTACGCGCGTGCGTATCCTGCCGTCCGGCCGTGTTCTGTTCGGCACCTCGACCGACGACGGCACCAGCATTGCGCAGTTCGCCGGCAACACCCGCACCTATGGTTCGCATTCCGCCGGCGCCGCCGGTACGGTAACGGCCTGGGTTGCAGCAGATACCCAGTATGGCTATTTCCGCACGGCAGGCAACGCGTCGATTGGCTCGGAGGCTGCGGCCGGTTCGACGGAGCTGATCGCGGGCAACAAGTCGTTTATCAAGGTGCTGCCGTCCGGCCGCGTGCTGATCGGCGACACCGCCAACGATGACGGCACGAACCGCATCCAGATCGACGGCCCCGCCCGCATCAACGGAAACATGTATCTCAACACCCGAGGCAGCGAAGGTCAGCTATGGATCGGCCCGAATGAGGGGTACTTCTTTGCGAACAGCAAGCAGGCGGGCTACTACTCGCCGAAGTACGGCCAATATCAATACGACTTCGCGCTCAAGAATCTCACCGTGCAGAACAATGAAGTCTGGCACGCCGGGAATCTGAATCCGCTGGATCTCGGCAAGGGCGGCACCATCTACGGTGACGTGACTTTCGCCACCGGCCGGCGACTGCTGCTCGACGAAGGCTCGGCGGCGAATCCCTCGCTGTCGTTCGTCAATGACGGTGCGCCCGATACCGGTTTTTTCCACGTTGCTGATGGCGTGTTCGCGGTTTCGAACAACGCTCGCGAAACAATGCGTTTCGGCACTGACGTTGTGTCGATACAGCGCACGTTCTTATCGAACGTCACGAATGTCACCGGGACCAACGGCGTTTTCCGGTCGTCGGGCGATATCGGCGGATCGTTCGTCGACTGGAGCACGACCGGCAACCGCATCGCAGCGGTTCAGGTCGACGCGCCAAACTTCAACACAGCCTATATGGGCATGCGCTGGACGCGCTGGGGCGGCCGGCACCTCGCCGCAATCGACGCCTATGAAGGCGGCTCGGGCACGTCCGAGCCGAGCATCGTTTTCCATCTCGACGGCCGCAATAACGCCTGGTCGTTCGGTCGTAATGAGATCGCCCGCAGCGATGGGCTTCGCGTATGGGGCGGCTGGAATTTCGATCCGGCGACCAGGCTCAACACAGCAGGCGGCACGATGACCGGCCGCCTGCTGATGACGCAGCCTGGTGCGTATGGCGAAATCGGTCTGAAGAGCACGGACGGCACCGCCATGTTCATTCGCGGGCGTGCCAGTGGCGGCGGCATGGAGTGGGTCAACAGCGCATACAACGCCGTCCCTGCCTCGATGGATGACGGCGGCAACATGACTTTTGCGGGCATCGTGCGCGTGGCCAATGGCGGCGCATGGGTCGCGACGGACGGCAACGTCTACGGCGCGGCGTGGGGCGGCTACCTCTCCAACTATCTGGCCAACAAGGCAAACGCCGGCGCGCAAGTGCGCTGGAACAGCGGCGTCGTCGAATTCGGCGCGGTCAATGTCCACTCGGAAGGCACGGCAGACCTCGGCGACCCGTGGGTCATGATCGGCTTGCGCCGGGTCGGCGACGGCGGAATTTATATCCGTGGCACATGGCTACGCAATCAATAGGACCGGCTCACATGGAACCCATTCTGTACACGCACGACATGCTGATAACCGTCATCCAGACGAAGTTTCCCGCGCTGGTTCACGGCCGCGATTTTCTCGTCGGGCATCCCGTTGATCCGGACACGAACAGGCAGACCGGCGAACCGTTCATTGCGGTCTGGAAAAGCGCCGAAATTCCGCAGCCCGACGCCGGCACGCTCAAAGCGGAGTTCGCCGCGAACGAGTCGACCTACCGCGCGATGCTGATCCGCACGTACCGCGACCGGCTGCTCGTCGCGACGGACGGCAAGGCCAATCCGCCGCAGGATGCGCCGCCCGACGTGAAAGCTCAAGCGGCCGCCTGGCAACAGTATCGCCAGACGCTGCGTGACCTGACCGGACAACCCGACTTTCCTTTCGACGTTCAATGGCCGGTCATGCCGGCCTGAAAAACAGCCTTCAACCCGAACCCGGAGTACCAACGATGAACAGGCCCAAAACCCTCACGCTCACCTTGCCGACGGACCGCATGGAAATCGTCCTGGCGGCCCTGGCCGAGCTGCCGTACCGCGTTGCACAGCCGGTCATGGACACGGCGCATGCGCAGTTTGGCGAACAGATGAACGCCGCACAAACGCCGGCGGCAGACGCCGGCACCGCCGCTTAAACGGCACTGGCACCACCAACGCTATCCAATCCTGAAGGGCTCCAGACATGGCACTCAAGAAAACAATCCTCATCGACGCAATCGGCGTCCCGGCGGCGTATCACGTTATCGACGGCGTCAACGTCAGCCGCAGCTCGAACACCACGTCGGCGATGGTCCTGAGCTACTACACCGAAGAAACGTTCAAGGCCGGTAAAAGCCCGCTCGGCATGGCGACCGCGATCGCGCTCACCGGCATTCCGCCCGAGGGTTCGGATTCATTTCGCCACGCAGAACAAATGCTCGTGCAGGCGAAGCCCGCCGAAGGCGACACCGATCCGACGCAGTATTTCGGCACGCAGAACCGCTACCTGTTTTCGGGCGCCGAAATCGTCGCCGACGCAGTGAAAACCATCCCGGCCTGACGCCGGCAAATCCACCGGGACAGGGACAACACCCACACCACCCAGCTACAGGAGCGGCACAACATGGCGCAGGACTATCACCACGGCGTACGCGTCGAAGAAATCAACCAGGGCACGCGGCCGATCCGCGCTGTCTCGACGGCGATCGTCGGCGTCGTCTGCACGGCCGAAGATGCGGACGCTACCGCGTTCCCGCTCGATACGCCCGTGCTGCTGACGAACGTTATTTCCGCGCTCGGCAAGGCCGGCAAGAAAGGCACGCTTTACAAGACGCTGAACGCGATCGGCAAACAGACGAAGCCGGTTACGGTCGTCGTGCGCGTGGCCGAAGGCAAGGACGAAGCCGAAACGACCTCGAACGTCATCGGCAAGGTGACGGCCGATGGCAAGTACACCGGCCTCAAGGCGCTGCGTTCGGCACAGGCCTCGCTCGGCGTGAAGCCGCGCATTGTCGCCGCGCCCATGCTCGATACGCAGGCCGTGGGGACCGAGCTGGCCGCCACGGCGAAGGCGCTGAAAGGCTTCGCCTACATCTACGCCGCCGGCGCAAAGACGAAGGAAGAAGCCACGGCCTACCGCAAGCAGTTCAGCGCGCGCGAAGTCATGGTGATCTGGCCGAACTTTCTTGCGTGGGACGACAACGCCAACCAGACGGTCGAAGTCCCGGCCACGGCCTACGCCGTTGGTTTGCGTGCGCTTATCGACGAGGCGACCGGCTGGCACAAGACGCTTTCTAACGTCGCGGTTAGTGGCGTGACGGGTATCAGCCTGCCGGTTTCGTGGGATCTGCAAGATCCGGACACCGATGCCGGCTACCTCAACGAACAGGACGTGACGACGCTGATCAACCGGAACGGTTATCGCTTCTGGGGCTCGCGCACCTGCTCGGACGATCCGCTGTTCGCGTTCGAGAACTACACGCGCACCGCACAGGTGCTGGCCGACACGATGGCCGAAGCACAGATGCCGGTCGTCGACGGGCCGCTGAATCCGTCGCTCGCGCGCGACATTATCGAAAGCATCAACGGCAAGTTCCGCGAGTGGAAATCGCAGGGCTATCTGATCGACGGCTCGTCGTGGTTCGACCCGGAGCCGAACACGACCGACGTTCTCAAATCGGGCAAGTCGTACATCGACTATGACTATTGCCCGGTTCCGCCGCTCGAAAACCTGATGCTTCGCCAGCGCATCACCGACCGCTATCTCGCCGATTTCGCCTCACGCGTCACGGCCTAACAGGGAGTAAGAAAGATGGGCATGCCACGCAAAATGAAGGGCTTCAACCTGTTTCATAACGGGACGAACTTTGTCGGGCAAACGAAGGAAATCACGCTGCCGAAGCTGACGCGCAAGATGGAGGACTATCAGGGCGGCGGCATGAGCGGCCCGATTCAGATCGACTTCGGGCAGGAGGCGATCCAGCTCGAATGGACGTGCGGCGGCTTCATGCCGGACGTTCTCAAGCAATACGGCATCACGAAACACGATGGCGTTTTGCTGCGATTCGCGGGCGGCTATCAGGCCGAAGACAAGGGAGGCTACGACTCGATCGAAGTCGTCGTGAAGGGCCGGCACAAGGAAATCGACTTCGGCTCCGCGAAGCCGAAGGAAGACACCGAAATGAAGATGACGACCGTGGCGAGCTATTACAAGCTTTCCGTGAACGGCGAAGACCTCATTGAGATGGACTTCATCAACATGATCGAGAAGATCAACGGCGTCGACCTGCTGCAGCAACTTCGCAACGCGATCGGCCTGTAACACGCGCAGGCCTGCCCCTCGATCGGGCAGGCCTCATCAGTCACATTCGCAATCACACTCACCACCCGCACGGATACAACCATGACCACGAAAGACACCGCTTCGCAAGACCTCGACACCACCGCGCCGGCGGCCAAAGACCCGAACACGCACACGCTCGATTTTCCGATCAGGCGTGGTGCGCAGACCATCACCGATATCACGCTGCGCCGGCCGACCTCAGGCGAGCTGCGCGGCACGTCGCTGTCGAGCCTCGTCGACCTCGATATCGCCTCGCTGCAAAAGGTGCTGCCGCGTATCAGCACGCCCACGCTCACCGAAATGGACGTGGCGCAGCTCGACCCGGCCGACCTCGTGCAATTGGGAGGTATCTTCGCCGGTTTTTTAATGCCGAAGGAAATGAAAGCGAAGCTGGACTCCCTGAACGCGTAGAAGACGCGATGGCGGATATCGCGACGGTTTTCAGCGGATGGACACCGGCCACGATGGACGCCTATTACCCGGCCGAGCTGATGGAATGGCGCGAGCGCGCGCGACTACGAAGCGGAACGAATAACGATGGATAACGCCCTGAAACTGCGCGTGATGTTCGACATGATCGACGGCATCACGAAGCCCCTGAAAACCATGCTCGCCGGTAACAAGGGGCTCGCCAGCTCGCTCAAGGAAACGCGGCGCGAGCTGGCCGATATGGGCAAGACGCAAAAGGACGTTGGCAAATTCCGCGAGATGCACGCAGGCCTGACGAACACGTCCACCAAGCTCAACGCGGCACGCGGCCGGGTGAAGGAGCTGGCCGGCTCGCTGCGCGCGTTCGGGCCGCCCTCGCAGCAGATGACGGGCGAACTGGCGAAGGCAAGGCAGGCCGCCTCCCAGCTCGGCGCCGAACAGAAGAAACAGACGGCTGGCCTGCAGGAGATGCGCGAACGCCTCGCCGGCGCTGGCATCGATACGCGCAATCTGTCGCAGCACGAACGCGAGCTGCGCACGAACATCGCGGCCACCACGGCCACGATGAATGCGCAGATGGGCAAGCTCGATGCAATCAGCGAACGCGAGCGCAAGCTGGCGACCGCCCGCAAAAGCATGAAATCCATTCAGGGTGTGGCCGCCGGCATGGCGGTCGGCGGCTATGCCGCGCGCTCGACCGGCATGGACATGCTGGGCGGTATGCATGAATCCCTCGACGAAGCGAAGAAGGTGCAGAACGAGCGCGGCCGTATTACGGCGCTCGGCCTCGGCGACCATGCGACCAAAGACGCTGAAGCCTACGTGCGAAAGATGGACGCGACCGGCACCAGCCTCGCCGAAAAGATGACCTTGATGCGCGACAGTATGTCGATTTTTGCCGACGAGCATCATGCTCAGATGGCCATGCCGACGCTGACAAAAATGAAGTTCGCGAATGAAGCCATGTTCGGCGGAGAACAGGGGCACGAGAACGAAGAGAAGTTCATGAACATGCTCAAGGTCATTGAGCTGCGCGGCGGCACCAAGAACGAAGCGACGTTCAAGAGTGAAGCGAACATGGTTCAAAAGGTGCTGTCCGCGACCGGCGGCCGCGTGGGCGGCGACGAGTGGCGCAACTTCATCCAGACGGGCAAGACGGCGGCCAAGCAGATGCGGCAGGACGCGTTCTTTTACCAGATGGAGCCGCTGATTCAGGAAATGGGCGGGCATGCCGCGGGCACCGGCGTTTCTGCCGCGTACAGCAACCTAATGCAAGGCAAGACTACCGTGCGCGCCGCAAAGCGCATGGTGGATCTGGGACTCGTCGACAAGAAGTCCGTCGAGTACACCACGACAGGAACGGTCAAGCGCATCAAGCCCAACGCGCTGATCGGCCACGAGCTTTACAACCAGTCACCGTTCGAATGGATGGAAAAAGTCCTGCTGCCGAAGCTGGCCGCGAAGGGCATCACCGACAAGGAAAAGGTTCTCAGCGAGTTCGCCACCATCATGACGAACGGCAACGGCGCGAACCTGTTTTCGACGATGTACCTGCAGCGTGACCAGATTCACAAGAGCGAGCGGCTGAACAAGGGGGCTTACGGTATCGACGACCTCGACAAGCTCGGCCGCGAGCAAACGGAAGGGAAGGAGCTGGCCGCGCTGTCCAAACTAAAAGACCTGAAAGAAGAGATGGGCGAAAAGATCATTCCGATCTATAACGCCGCGCTTGATAAAACCTCGTCTGCCGTCGACAAGATCAACGGATTCATGAAGGAACATCAGACGGCCTCCCGCGTAATTCTCGTCACGCTTGCCGCGCTCGCCGCGTTGCTGGTCGTCGCCGGTACGTTGACGATTGTGCTGGCCGGCATACTCGGCCCGATGGCGGTCCTTAAATTCAGCATGACCACGCTCGGCATGAAGGGCGGGATGTTGCGCGCCGTATTCGGCGGCCTGTCGTCGCTGCTGCGTGGCGGCGTCGTCGGGAGTCTGCGCATAGCCGGACAGGCGCTCATGCTGCTCGGCCGGCTGGCGATGGCGAATCCGCTGATCGCGGTAATCAGCCTGATCGCGCTCGGCACGTTCCTGATCTGGAAAAACTGGGACACGCTCGGTCCCAAGTTCGCGAAGATGTGGGCGGGCATCAAGGCCGGCGCGGGCAAAGCGTGGGATTGGGTCTCATCGAAATGGGGCGCATCCGTCGATTGGGTCAAGGAGAAGGGTTCGGCAATCGGCGACGGTATCAGCGCCGGATGGGACCGGGCTAAACAGATGGCCGGCGGCGTTGTCGACGGGTTGTTCGCCGATATGCAGACCGCCGCGAACGGCGGCCTGCTGGGCATTGGCGCGCTGATCCTGAATTGGTCGCCGCTCGGTCTCTTTTACAAGGCATTCGCCGGCGTGCTGTCATGGTTCGGCATCGACATGCCGGCGACGTTCACCGAGTTCGGCGCGAACCTCCTTTCCGGCCTGGTCAACGGCATCACCAGCGGGCTAGGCGCGGTGAAGGACGCGATTACAGGCGTCGCTGATTCGACTGTCGGATGGTTCAAAGAAAAGCTCGGCATCCATAGTCCAAGCCGCGTATTCGGCGAGCTGGGCGGCTTCATCGGGCAGGGCGCAGCGATCGGCATGGAAGGCGAACAGGGGCGGGTAGCGAAGGCGGCGATCGGCCTCGCCACGATCGCGGCAACCTCGTTCGGGATGCCGGCGCTGGCCAAGGGCACCGCGATCGCACAGGCGGCCTCTGTCCCGATCGTTCGGGCGACCGTACCCATTGATACCCGGCCACCCCTGACAGCGGCACCAGCGGCCGCCAGCGCGGTCGGTAATGCGGCACCGGCGGCGTTCGGCCCGATCACCATTCACATTCACGCGGCTCCGGGCATGGACCCGGCTGAAATCGGACGCATGGTGCGCGCCGAGCTGGAGCGCGCGACGCGTTCGCAACAGGCTCGCCGTGGATCGAGCCTGTCGGACCAGTAAGCGGAGAAAACAGACATGATGATGTCCCTCGACCAGTTTGTGTTTAGCCTGACCTCGGCACCGTTCAAGGAGTTGCAGCGTCAACGCAACTGGAAACACCGCACCAGCTCGCGAGTCGGCGCCCGCGACTCAAGCCAGTTCGTCGGCGTGGGCGATGACACGATCACGCTCGCTGGCACCGTCGCGCCCGAGTCGGTCGGCTCGATTGCGTCAATCAAGGAGCTGGCGACGATGGGCGACGCGGGCGACGCGTATGTGCTGGTGGACGGCGCAGGCAATGTGTACGGCGCTTTCACCATCGACTCGCTGAACGAGACGCAGACCTATCACACGACCGAAGGCATCCCGCGAAAGATCGAATTTTCGCTGACGCTGAAACGCGTCGACGATGAAGCGCTCTCGATGGTGAAACAGAAGGCGCAGAAGGCCGACGAGGAGGGCGAATAATGTTCGCGGACAAAAACAACGCCACCGGGCGAACGGCCGCGCCGGTCGATCGCGTCGAACCGCAGGCCGACTATCGCGTGACGCTCGACGGCCGCGACCTGTCGCGCCTCATCGCACCGCGTCTCATTTCCCTGTCGATTTCAGAGTCGCGCGGCGACGAAGCCGACATGCTCGACCTCGTGCTCGACGACTCGAAAAACGACCTTGCGATTCCGAAGCGCGGCGCTGAAATCAAGGTATCGATCGGCTGGGTCGGCGAGCCGCTGATCGACAAGGGGACATTCACCGTCAACGAAGCCGAACACAGCGGCGCGCCGGATATCATCACCGTGCGCGCCCGCTCGGCGTCGATGACGAATGCAATGCACGAGCGCCGGGAAAAGAGCTGGCACGGGCAGACGCTCGGCGCGATCGTGCGCGCGATCGCGACGCGCCACTCGCTCAAGCCGGCGATCGGCGCCACGATTGCGAAGATCCTGATCGACCACATCGACCAGACCCACGAAAGCGACATGTCGTTTCTGACGCGCCTCGCGAAGCGTTACGACGCCGTGATGAACGTGAAGGATTTGCGTCTGCTGTTCATGCCGATCGGCACCGGCAAGACGGTAAGCGGCAAGCCGCTAGGCGTAATCGCACTGACGCGCTCGAGCGGCGACCGACACCGTTACCACGTCGCGCAGCGCGAAAGCTATGCGGGTGTGCGCGCGCATTATCACTCCAACACGAAGGGCAAACGCAAGTCGGTTGTGATCGGCGGTGAGAACAACAAGAACATGAAGGTGCTGCCAGAAGACTATGCGACAGAAGCCGAAGCACGCGCGGCAGCGCAGGCCGAGTATGACCGCACGCAGCGCAGCCAGGCGACGTTCGACTACACGCTTGCCCGAGCGCGGCCCGATGCCTTCCCCGAAATGCCCGTGACCGTTTCAGGCTTCAAACCGGAGATCGACGCAACGCCGTGGCTGGTGAAGAAGGCGACGCACACGATCAACGATAGTGGATTCGAAACGGCGCTAGAAATGGAAATGCGAGACGATCCGACCACTGCCCGGCACCGCTCGCACTTCCGGAAAGGTGGCTAGAAAGGTTCTTTTGATAGAGTGCTGACGGTCAGTTCTGACCGGACATGCATGCCGCATGCTCCGCAAACTGCGGAGCATGCGGCCACTCTGAGAGAGCGAATGCGATGCCAATAGCGTGCACCGGAGCGGGCTTCCATAAAGCCGTCAAAGACAACATAGACGCGCTTGAGCCTGACGCGCCCACGAGCATTTCGACCTTGCCCGCCTGCGTCAGTGTTACGGCGCCCTCCGCATGGAAGCCGGGCAAATCTGCATCGTCTGGCGAGATCATCGGCGCTGTCTACGTAACCCTGATTTTGCTTACGGTCCTGTTTGTCGCCCGCATTCTCGACAACAGAGGAGTGTTAAACCGGAACCCCGGAAATCTCCGCCGCCCCAAATCCAGTCCGGATCAGGAACGCGTCTAGATCATTTATCTTCGCCGCTTTGTTAAGCCCGTCCCGCATCTCTTAATCCCCGTTCGCTTTCGCTCCTGAAATAGCACGTGCTACATTCATCAGACCAAAAAAGGGAGTGTATGCATTATGGGATTTGCGTTCATTCGTGAGGGGGACACGACCTCACATGGAGGTCGCGTGCTCGCCTGCACCGTGACCAACATGGTCGATAGCAAGCCGCTAGCGTTGTTGGGCGACAAGGTTTCTTGCCCGAAGTGCGGCGGGATTTATCCCATCGTCGACGTGAAGAATCTCGGCATGACGTTCGACGGTCGCCCTGTTGCATCTGAGGGCGACAAGACCGCGTGCGGCGCATCGCTCATCGCCAGCCAAGGCACCGCCACCGCCGAGCCCACCAGCGGCCCGCATGGGTCCATCGGCGGCGGCAAGAGCGTGTTGTCGCAAGCGAGCCAGGACACGCCCCAGCGCGGTCGATTTCAGGTGCTCGATGACGCCACGCGGCAGCCCCTCGCGAGTCACCCATACACCGTCACGTCATCGGATGGACGCGTGATTCAAGGGAAGACCGACGCGAACGGGTTTACCGAATGGCTCGAAGGGCATCAAGCCTCATCCCTATCGTTCCACCAACCGGGGACCGAGGCATGACCGGATACGCACCGGGATCGTCGTCGGGGGGCATGAGTCCAGGCGAAGGCCAAACTACCCAGGTCGGCGCCAGCGCCGCCCGACTGTCGCCGAAGGACCGCGAAATTCTGTGTCACACATTCTGCAAATGCCGGCAGATCGGCGTCGCCACTAAAGCCGGATCCGTGCAGCGTCAGCGGTGCGTCGAACAGCGCCTGGATCTGGTCAATGAGGTCTCAAGAATGGAAACGGGGGCCCCGACCGAATACCGTCCGGAGCAGCCCTACGACATGACCGCCGAACCGCCGTCCCCAATCATGGATTACGACGATCCGCTTGAGCCCCACTCCAGCATTCGCCAATGGATTCGCGATGTGTGGCCCGGAAAGGGCAAGGCGTACCAGCCCGGAGACGTCCGGCGTCCCGATGTGGTGATCGTCAACGACCCGACGCAACCGCCCGTACAATCGAACATCAAGACGGTTGTCGAAATGAAATTCCCTGGGGACCGATACGGCCCGGACCAAGAGGCTGATTACGTCGAGATTGCAGGCAGTCCGGCGAAGTTTGCACACCTTGATGCCGCCGAATGCGGTTGCGGTGACGGAGAAGGACAGAAGCAAACCGCTTCTTCGAAGCAACCCGCGCCACAATCGGACCTTGATGAACTGTACGGCGGCGGCAGTAGCGCACCCGGCAGCCCGCCGCTCGCGCCGACGCCGCCTGCCCCGATCCCTGTTCCTGCCTGGTAAGTTGACGCGATGACAAACGACGAGATTGAAGCCTGGGCAAAAGATCCGCGACGCGCGGACACGATGCCATTCGGGCTCTACGAGCCCCCACGCCGCAAGGGAATAACCGGCGCGGCGCTGGTGGTTCGGGGCACGCTGTACTTCCGCAACGGCTTCACTCCCGAGGTCCGACAGGCGCTGATCAGTTGCTTCGAGCAGTACCGTGCGGTGATCGAAGAGTACTGCCAAGCCCTCGAAGCGGCAGCCGGCAAATCACCATCCAAGACCGGGCCCCTGCGGTGGCTCTATGCTGAGGGCGAAGAACCGTCCGCGCACGACCCGGCACACGGATTCGAGCGTCTGGCGAAGACGGTTCCCGCGAACCAGACCCTGGCCGTAGCCATGACGAGCGCAGACCACAAGCTCGCCACTGGTTTCTACGATTTCACCGCGTTTGCCCTTAGCGACTGGAAAGCTGAGCGCAATCGCGGCCTCGACGCAATCACCTTCACCGTGCCCCGGGCGTTCCTCGTGCATCGCCCCGCCCGGTTTCAGGCGATGTTTAACGCCTTCGCCGAGGCCCTGCCGACCGTCCATGGTCACGCCGGCTTTGCGGTCAACGTGCCTCCGATGGGACGTAGGCCTAACGAAGCGAGCGAGTATTTCTACGCACGTCGCTTCGGGCCGGGTATAGATGTAGGCGACCCCATGCGATCGAACGTGCGAAAGCTGTTCACCAAGATCAAAACCGTTGACTGGCTAACCGCACTTAACGCGGAGCTGGTCCGCGAGGTCGGCGGAGCTTCATCGCTCGCACTCCCGCCTGACTGGTACATCAGCCAACCCTTGGGCAATGGCGGCCTGCTTATCCAGGCTGGGGCCGCACCAGAGACAGGCATCTCGGACGGACCGGGTAAGCCGGTTCTGCCTCCAGCGGCATACGTGATCCTCAACAACGCGCTGCACCCGATCGTCGTCGACACACTCGACACATTGCAGGACGGGACGCTCGACAGCACCGCACCGCTACTAAGCACCGCTGTTAGCACTGAAAGATGGTTGCGCCGGTTCGCCGTGCCGGACGACCAGATCAACGCGTGGTGGGTCGAACTGCACAAGACACCAAAGGTCACGGACGACCGAACAGCGATCGAGACGCAAACCAAAAAGCTTCGGGAGCGAATGGGCTTACCGGCGGCCTGAGTACTGGCAGATTTTCAATCTATGGGGGTTGGGCAATAGCCCGACAGAAAGCCGGGTTCATACCCGGCTTTTTGTATGCACAAAAATAGCTTGCAAGTCATAATTTTTGTGCATACAATAATGACATGCAAATCGAATTCGACCCGGCCAAAGATCAAATCAACCAAGGCAAGCACGGCGTTTCGCTGGCGATGGCCGAAGCATTCGAGATGGACATCGCGGTAGTCTGGATCGACGACCGATTCGATTACAACGAAAAGCGGTTTAATGCTCTCGGCCCGATAGGCGATCGCATCTACTCGCTTTCCTTCACTATGCGCGGCGAAACGCTACGCCCAATCAGTCTGCGCAAGGCCAACCGTAGAGAGGTGATCAAATATGTCAACGAAGCGTAAATTTCATATCCCCAGCGCCGCAGAAGATGCGGCACTTACCAAGGCGGCCGAGAGCGATGCGGACAATCTGCCGCTTACCGATGCGCAATTGAACCGCATGCGCCCCGCGCGTGAAGCGCTGCCGGCGATGGTCGGCAACCAAGCCGCAGAGGCATTGCTTAAGCGTCCCGGCCGGCCGGCGACGCCGATCGACCAGCACAAGGTACGCACGACGATCAGGCTCGATCCTGACCTTATCGACGCTTTCAAAGGCACGGGCGCCGGATGGCAATCGCGTATGAACGACGCCCTTCGTGAGTGGGCCAGCTCGCACGGCATGATTCACGGCCGCCAGAAATCTATCTAAAGAAAACGATCGTTTTCTTTACGGTTTAAGCCAGGGGCATTTGATGCCCCTTTTTCGCATATGCGGTGAAACAACCCGTAAATTTATCTACGTAACGGAAACGGTCTTCGAAAGTGGACACGAAAAAGCCTGCTGAGCGCAGGCTTTTTTACGAGTGGGTGAGGGGGGTTATTCAGCCGCAATGTCCTTTTACTAGCGCACGTTTGATAATGCGCGTTGCCGCATCGAGCGAACTTCGCTGGTTCCCCGCGAAAGTTCGCGACAATAGTTTGTCACCTCGCTGGCCACTCTCGCCGCTGCAATGCTGTTGATATCCCGCTCCGAAAAGACAGGGCGTATCTTTGAGTTTGAGTGGAGCCGCCACTCGGGCTTGATTTCACAGAAGATCGCGACGCCGGGTTTCCCCAAGGCTGCGGCGATGTGCATCAACCCGCCGTCTGCGCCGATAAAAAACGAACTCCGCTGTATCAGCTCGGCCGCGGCGGCCACATTCGGCAGGTCGATGTGTGACTCGACGTGACCGCAGTCCTGTTGTTCGCAAACTGCCCTGACCGTATCGAGCGCCGTCTCGCCTGCGCCAATCAGGATAAAACTCGGACCCGGAATCTGCTCCGGCCAACTCGAAGAAATCAGGCGCACAAGCTCTGCCCAATTTCCGTACGTGCGGCGCTTGTCGCCGCCGCCGACCGCGATCGAAATAGTGAACGGCTGCGGCCGCCTTGTGCCTTGCGCCGGGACCGTCAATGCCGGTTCGATCGGACCAGCTTCGCGCGGCTTGAAAACGCGCGCGATCTGCTCATAGGCGAGCTGAATCCTCGAAAAACGCTCGTCCCTACGATGCGCCATGATCGACAGCCACGGCGTGAACGGATGGTATTGGAGTTTCTTGAAAATGGTTTTCGTCGACAAACTCTGGACAATCACCATGTCGTATCGCGCGTCGCAATCATCCAGCGAACGAGACACGCGCCGGAATCGCTCGTCCCCGATAAACAGCTCTATTGGGCCATGAGGCATGCACAAGTCGATGGTTATGCGCGAGTCGATCAGAAACCTCTGCGACAGGTCCATGATGGAATCGCCGATCGTCGCCCAGTCGTAATACCACAAGAGTTTTCGCGTGGTCTGAGGGGCATCACTTGCAATCAAAAGCTGCTGTCCACTGAGAAGCATTAACGCATTGCGTTTAATGTTCGACACGGACAGCGCTTGCGGAATTGACAGCCTGTTCTTGAGTGTTCTGCGGCCGATACCTGCCATTGACTTCCCCGGATGAAAGCTAAAGTTATGTATTTGTAATGTTAAGAGAATTATATCTAAGAAGGCACACCGACTGAATCGGAGTCGAAGCATCCGTTCAGCGCCCGTCAGCGTGCCGATTCTTTGCGTACGTATGCTGGCGGGTCGGCACCTGCAAATAGCCGCCCAGCGCGCCACATTCGCGGCAGTTCAACCGCAAGCTCTTGCCAGCGTTCAAGTACGGCTGAAAATCTGCCTTCACTTTTCGCGCGGCGGATTTTGTCCACGACATTCCAGCCACGAACATAGAGTGCGAAGCTGCGCTGACTCGAAAGGAAATGCGGCGCGTGTATGCCGACCCACGCGAGGATTTCGGCCGGTGGCACGTCTGGCGCCGCGGGATCAGGGTCAATGTTGGGGACGACTGGGCTTTCGTCGCGCGGCGTAGGACCGCCGGGATTGGTTTGGCTGGCGCCGCTTTGCGCAAGCAGGCGAAGCAGTTCGATTCGATGCCACGGGATTGGCGAGCGGCCGGCAACGTAGTTGCGGACAGTCCGCGAGCAACAGCGGAGTTTTCTGGCAATCGCAGCGATCGTAAGGCCGCCGGTCAGCTCCAGAAACTCATGTACACAGCCGTGTCGTTGCTCTGCGAACACCTGGGAATCCCTGCGGGAAGTCTGAAGGGCGCGTAAACTAACGTAAACATTACAATCTCGCAAAAGTCGCTACAGATTGTAAGCATCGCGGTGAAGTGGTTAGCTAGATGATTTGACATAATATAAATTATCAACAATCTGTCTGTAGAGGCTAAGTTGTAATGTCCGCTTCTAGCCATGTTCAGATGTCCGCTTTCCAGCGGCATAAGCTTGACCGGCGCCGATCTTCCGGTGCCGGAGGCTGCGATGGCTGCAACGGACACGATCACCATGACGATGCACGAGGTGGACAGGTTCAAGGTCGTCCAATCGGTCGTCGACGGACGGCTGATGCCCTGGCGTGCGGCTGAAATCGGGCCGAAGGTGCACGCGGGCTGGTTTCCCGTCGACGTGAGCGCACCAGCAATCACCAGTTGCCGGCCGGCGTGGCGGATCGTGCGCTGACCCTCATCCGTGAGTTCTACGCCGATTTTGGGCCGACGCTGGCGCGCGAGAAACTGCGCAAATGTCACGGGCTGATGCTGTCCAAGAAAACGGTGCGACAACCGTCGCGCGTCGGGTTCGCCGTCACGAACCAGTCAGGGGCAGGCGCCGAAGTCGAAGGAGCGCAGGACCGGCACAAAAAAGCAGCGCGAAATCACGGTTGAGGATCTGAACACCGCGATTGGCAAAACAGCGGCCAGCCTCCAGGACTCCGTACTCAGAACCCCGTCATCCGGTTATGGGATTTATCAACCGGGTGCGAGGTCAGGTATCCACACCGGTCACGATCTCGCTAAAGGCAAAAATCGGCCAATAGCCGACTTGCCCCGGCACAATCGCATCGCCGGAAAGCGGCCATTCGCCGGGAGCGTAGGAAACATTACGGCTCGATAAACAGAAACCTTGCATATCTTCCGCTTCCGTAATTCTCGGGCATTCGACATTTCTGGTAGCACTGTACCAACCGGAAACCGGCCTTCTCACGATCTGACTCATCGCCTTCCTGAGACCAGATACCGTAACTTTTCTCTGCGAGAGTGACGAGAAAGTTCCTCTCCCCTCCCGAGAGCGTTGAGCGCTCCAGCAGATCGCACACGAGATTTGCAGTCACCACGCCAAACAGGCGGCGCTGTGCACGAGAGTCGAGCGCAACCATGAGTTGTATCGCCTCTGTGAATATTTCCTCGCCCTCCTGCGCTGACCGCTGCAACGTGATCGCAGGCAGAGCAAGCGCAGTGATATAAAACTGGTCCTGCTCATCGAAGCTGTCGAGTCGTACAGTCAAATCCTGAGCTTTCACGAGTACGGCTTGTTGACGTTTCACACGCGACCAGCAGGCAAGAGACGCGTGCGGATGTTCATGTCCTAGCTGTTCCAGATAACGTATTCCGTTCTGCCAGTCACCCAGGTGCTCGCCGAATACATGGGAAGCGAGCGCCGCCAATTCAACGAGATCGGACTCGCCCATCGGGGACGATAGCCTTGTCCAGAGCCTTTCAGCAACACCCTCAGGCTTCTTCGTATGGTCCTGCCAGTCCTGCTTCAAGGCTTGACGAAGCAATTCGTCGTTCATCGGCATCGTATTCATACACACCTCCCGTTAGATTGCCTAAATGGTAGATTCGAGGCTGGTGTGCGTACAGCGCATGTTTTACAGGTATAAGTTGCGTTCAACGCATCTTTATGAAGGAGCCACAGCGAACTATATGGATCTCAACCTGCTACTCGCGCTGAAAGCGCTGATTGAAGAGGAAAGTGTGTCGCGTGCAGCGATCAAACTTAACCTGAGTCCGTCGGCGATGAGCCGAAGCCTTGCTCGCGTCCAAGATGCTTTCGGCGATAAGGTCCTGGTTCGAGCAGGAAAGAGAATGGTGGTTACGGAAACAGCACGGCACCTGAAAGACCCGCTGGACCGGATCCTTCACGACGTCGGATTGCTGCTTGGCAGGCAACAAAAAGCGATCGCGACGGAGAGAGTCGTCAATATAAGTGCTAACGATGGATTCATTGACTCGTTTGCCGTGCACCTCATTGCAGAAGCGCACAAGGTCTGGCCGCTTGTGAAGATCCGTTTTTCGCCAAAACACGAAAAAACCCCTGAGTATCTTCGCAGTGGCGACCTCGATTTCGAAATCGGGGTGGTCGGCAACACCGGTCCGGAAATCTTGATTAGAAAGCTGTTCGATGACCGTATGGTCGGTGTTTGCAGGAAGGGACATCGACTGGCACGACGCAAAATAACACTCGACACCTACCTTGCCTTTCCGCACATTAGCGTGTCCCGTAAAGGTCGATTTCATGGGCCGATCGATGATGCGTTGAGGGTTCAGGGGCTGACACGGAACGTAATCGCTGTTGTCCCGAGCTTCAGTTCGGGTATTGAACTCGCCCAGCGTTCTGACTGGATCGCTCATGTTCCTGAAAAGCATACAGTCCAGTCCCGGCGCGACGTTGTGACCTTCAAACTGCCGATAGTCACACCAGCTTTAGCCATTTCAATCATGTGGCATCCCCGGTTTGAACACGACCCGATTCATACCGGGTTGCGAGACATGATCGTGAAAGTCTGCAGGCGGATCACTGGGGCGTCGGTGGATTGATACTTGAACGTAGGTGGCGATCAGTGAAGCCACAGCCGTGCTAGTAATGAGGGGGCTTGACGTGGGCTTACGCGGCGCCGTGAAAAGCGGCGCGCTACAGGCGGGAGTCGGCCTGGGTGCCGGCCGGTCGGCACGACGCAGAGATGCCCGGCAACGAACCGGACATATCAACTGCGACAAGTATTTCGTGCAGTCCGCTCGCCGCCTGGTCATCGCAGCTCCCCAACACCGTCTGCGCAGCTCGCAGGATCGACATGCGGGAATGCAGACGCCTTTCACAGTCGGCAACGTAACGTGCAAATTCGATAGGCTCGTCGACAGACAGTCGATCAATCAACTCTCGATCATCCTTCACGATCAATGGATTCATTCTTGCGAAACTGAAGATCCGCTTCAACGGCAAGAACCTCTGGCTGCGGACGATCGTGTCGACGCTGTTCGCCGAATTCGTCTACTCGTATGTATGCAGCTTCATCGGCGAAGGGGTCGATGTGTACGACTATTACACCAACTTCAACCCGTTCTCTCTCGCGGTGAAGTGAGCTCGCGCGTTAGCGCACGCCGCACCGGGCCGACGGTGCGGCGGCCTGGCATAGCGCCAACGCTGGCGCATTCTGCCGCCTGGTCGTGCCGCTCAGCGGCGCGCAACCATGAAGAGCCGTTCGAATGGCAGCGTGCATGAGCCATCGTCGTTCTGGTAGTGGCGCGCCAGATGGCTCGAATAGTTCTGGCAATACACCTCGAACGACGCGGGATCGAGCATGCTGCTGACCGGTCGAAGCGGCGCGCCCTTCGCCCACTCGACGAGTCCTTCGACGCCGCTGAACGTCAGCTCATAGGTCGAAGTCCAGATCTCACAGGTTACGCCGAGCGATGCCATGATGGCCGCATATTCATCCGCACCGAGCACAGGAGCCTGCCTGAGCTTTCCCTGCAACCTGCCCTTCCATTCAGCCGTCCCGGCAACCGCAAGGATTGCCGTATAGAAAGGCGTGCAGAACATGTTCGGCATCTGGATCGCAAGCGTTCCTCCCGCCGTCAACATCGCGCCCAGTCGCGCCAGTTGACGGGGGTGATCGGCGATCCACTGGAAAGACGAGCCGAGGTAAAGCAGATCGGTTCCCTCGTCGGCCTCGAATGTTTCGATCAGGCCGGTACGCCATTCGACGTCGGCCGCCGGTTGCAACTGGCGGGCCTCGTCGATCAGCGACGCGGACGAATCGATTGCATGGATGTCGGCGTGGGGATAGCGCCGGCGCAATGCAAGCGTCGAACAGTCGCCTGAACCGCACCCCAGATCCGCGATTCGGCTCGGCTCGCCCTGAATTTTCGCAATCAGTTCTTCGTTGGGCCAGTTGCGTTCCAATGCGAATAGCCTGTACTGATTCGCGTCCCATTCAGTCACCACGCCGAATCTCCCGCACTTGCCCCAACTTGCGATAATGGCCCTTCAACAGCGGGACGGATTCGAACTATGCATCGGCAAAGTGCAGCGTTTCCCGTTGCTGTTTCCTGATGTAGTTGCCCACCATGATCCTGCTGTCGGCGGCCTGAATCAGGAACATCTCTCCTGCGGAGAAGTCGGCCTCGTAATCGACAATCAACAGATCATCGGAGCGAATAATGGGCGCCATCGCACGGAAATTTTCCACTCTGGTTGCGTAGAGCGTCGATTCCGCCAGTGTCGTGTCGACACACGATGGGTCCGAAGCAGACGCTCGTTGGTTTCACCCTTGCGCCGTTGCCTGTCGAGCGGTTGATCGGCCCGCAGTTGCGCCGTAGTGACAGAGAAGAATTCGGCGACAAGCGCAAGTGTGGCGTCCGTAGGCGTGGCCGTGCGTCCGAGCAAAATATTGTTGATCGCCTTCTGCGATACGCCAGTTAGTCTGGCGAGTTCGCGTTCACTGACGCAAACGTCATCCATCAGGTATCGCAGCACATGCGCTGTGGACTGAAGCAGAACAGGTTCGGTATCGGTGCCGGCCAGGTCCGATGCAAGGTCAGCCGGGCTCACACCGAAAAAGTTGCCCAGCACCCTGAGCGTCGAGGCGCGAGGGTTTGACGCGCCGTTGACGAGCGCCTGCAGCGCAGACAGTGTGATGCCACTGCGCTTCGACAATTCATTGACGCTCGCTATACCGTGTCGGCGCATCAACGTTCGGATGTGTTGGGCGATGGTGCTCAACGTGGCTTCCTGGCAGGATGATTATCTCGTTCGCATGATAAGTGAAAACGGCTACGGCTTGACGCACATTCTGAACACCGCGTTGCATGTACGAGGTTCGACGACACGCTTCGAAATGACAATGACTTCACCTCAAGGTCTTAACGCTCGAACCATCGTTCCGCAGCCTCCTATCTCACCTCGACCGTCACCCGATCGTAACGCCCGCTTTCGTCGAACGCCGTAATCGCATAATCACCCGGCTGCGGAAACTGCACGGTCCACCCACGCCCCGCCGCAGCGCGACCGACCAGCATCCCGTTCACGAGCCAGCCGACCGTGCCGCGCGCACCATTTACACCCAGACGCACCTGTGGCGGCGCAGCGCCGTATGCGCGCTGAATCACTTCCCCGGCACTCGCGCCGGTAATCGCCAAACGCCCGCCCCACCCGTCTGCGGTGCACACCCCGGCGCCCAGCGTGGTGGATCGAGACGCCGGCTGCGCTCATCGAGCCACGGTTCGAGCACCGCGGGCCATAACGGACTTTCGGCTTCCCGCAACGGATGATCCGTGCAGTCCGACGTAGCCCGCAATCCGCTCACGGCGTCGACGGTGTAACGCAGAATCGGTTCGCCGCCGCGCACCGGATCGGGAAACGTCGGCGGCGCCACGCCACCGAGCAGCCATGCCCGACGTTGCGCGGCACACAAGGTATCGGGCTGCGTGTCGACCGCATTGCCGAGCGGCCAGCAGATCTGCGTCTGCGTCACATCCGGCGGCGGTTCGCGATGCAGCGTTGCGACCGCGTCGGGCAACGCCGCGAAGACGCTCATCATCAATGGCGTCGCCGCGTTGGCGCCGAAATAACCGGGGTTCGGCGTGCCGTCAGGCCGTCCGATCCACACGCCGACCGTGTAGCGATCCGTCACGCCGACGGCCCACGCGTCGCGAAAGCCGAAGCTCGTCCCGGTCTTCCACGCAATGCCGTGCGGCGCCCCGCGTTCTTCGATCGCGCGCCCCAACGGGCCGCCCGTCTCCAGAATATCGCGCACGATAAACGCCGCGCCCGCGCTCATCATCCGATGCTCGTCGCGCGGCGCATCGGGCGTGAGACGCGGCTGGCCCGCCATGCCGCCGCGCGCGAGCGAAGCGTACGCGCCGACCAGGTTCTCGAGCGTCGTATCGGCGCCGCCAAGAATCACCGCCAGATTCGGCGTGGCGCCGCGTGGAAAGCGTAGTGTCAAACCGCCCTGACGCAGCTTGTCGACGAAACGATCCGGGCCGTACTGGTCGAGCACCTGCACCGCCGGCACGTTCAACGAGCGTGTCAGCGCTTCCGAGACGCTCACCGCGCCGCTGAACGATTGCTCGAAGTTGCCCGGCTGATAGCCGCCGAACGATTGCGGCACATCGGACAGCAGCGACTCCGAATCGATGATCCCGGCGTCGAGCGCGAAGCCGTAGAGAAACGGCTTGAGCGTCGAACCCGGCGAACGCCACGCGCGCACCATGTCGACGTGGCTGGCGCGTTCGAGATCGCCGAAGTCGGCCGAACCCGCATAGGCGCGAGTCTCGAGCGTCGCGTTGTCGATGACGAGCGCCGCGCACGACGCATGGCGCGGCAACGTGCGCACCCGCTCGAGCAGCAGCGCCTCGACGGTGCTTTGCAGATCGGCGTCGATCGTGCTCGTCACGTGCAGTTTGCCGTGCGCGCCGCGCTTCAGGCGCTCGGCCAGCAACGGCGCCAGCATCGGCTCACGGATCGTCTGCGCGTAGACAGGCTCGGTCAGCGCATCGGCAATCACGGCAGCCGGCCAACGATCCGTCATCCGCTGCAGCACCTTGTCGCGCGCGCGCCGGGCACGCTCGGGAAAACGGTCGGGGCGCAGCAGCGACGGCGCCTGCGGCAGCACCGCGAGCATCGCGGCCTCCGCATGGCTCAGATTCGAAGGCGGCTTGCCGAGATAGGCGCGGCTCGCCGCGTCGACGCCTTCGAGCACGCCTCCCATCGGCGCATAGTTCAGATAGAGCGTGAGGATTTCGCGCTTCGAGAAATGGGCCTCGAGTTGCAGAGCGCGCAGAACCTGGTGCAGCTTGCCGGTCAGTGTGTGCGGCGTCGGGTCGATCACGCGCGCGACCTGCATCGTGATCGTCGAGCCGCCGGACACGATGTGGCCGTGCAAGGCCCACTGTGCGGCAGCGCGCACGAGCGCAAACGGGTTGACGCCCGGGTGCCACCAGAACGCGCGGTCTTCGTAGCCGATCACGGCCTCGACATAGAGCGGTGAAACCTGGGCGAGCGTGATCGGATTGCGCCAGATGTAAAGCTTGTCGGGAAACGCGCGCAGCGGCGTGCCGTCGCGCGCCGTGACGATCAACGAAAACGGTGCCGAGCGCCCCGGCGTCGGCAGCGGACAGAGACTGTCGGCGACTGAAGCCAGCACGCCGACACCAACGGCCGCGGCAAGCGCCACACGCACCGCGCGCGACGCCCGAGCCCAGCCCAACACGCGACAAGCGCGCGCCCGGCCACCTGCCCAGCGTGAACGTGCCGGCACTACCACGCGGTCCCCGTCGCTCGACACTGCCGCTACCTCAGTTGACCGTCGCAGCCGAAGCAGCGGACGAAGCCGCCCTCGCGCTGGCCGGTTCCGCCGCCACGGCGCGCGTCGCACTCGCGGCAGCAACCGGCGCCGGCGCCGCCGGCGCAGCGCTGTCGACAATCGTCATCTTCGTCTGCGGATCGAGCACGCCGAACACCTCGGGCCGGTACATATCCTGCGCGAAAAGCGGCGGCACCGTGTACTGCCCGGGCGTCACGACGCGCGCGCGGTAGAACAGATCGAGACTGCCCCAGCCGAGTTTCACCGCCGCCACGAAGCGATCGTCGCGGAACTCGACGTGCTGGATGCGGTTGCTCTGCATCGCCTCGTTGACATTGATGCCGTCCACCTTGAGGCTATCGCCGTTCTCGCCTTGCACGAGGTTCGCGTTCTCGATTTCGAGGCCGGCCGGAATCCGGTCGACGACGATGGCGGACGCCGTCACATAGCTCGCCGCGCTCGCGTGAAGATGGACCAGCACCGTATCGCCGATTTTCAGCGTCTCGTTGCCGAGGGCCGTGCCGTCCGCCTTCCGATACTCGCGGGTCAGCGAGATCTGCGGCACGCCGCTCGCGGGCTGCGGCGTGTGCACGGGGCTACCGCTCAACGCCAGTTCCACGAACAGGTGTTGATCCGACGGATTCGTCACGGTCAGCCCCTGCGCGAACTCCGTCGCGCTGACGTCGGCGAACTGCGTCGCCACGCTGTCGACGCTGCGCGTGCCGCTCGCGCTATCGATCGTCGCGCGCCACGGCTTCGGCTCCTCGGAGGCCAGTGACTGACCCAGACGGAACAGCGCGAGACGCTCCTGCGTGCTGAAGTAGTACGAACCGCGCGCTGCCATCTCACCCTGCACGCGGCCGAGCAGCGTCGCCGCCTGCGGCGCCTGGATGTTGTCGCGCCTGAGCAGCACGAATTCCATCGCCTGGTCGCGCAGATTGCTGCCGTAGTCCCACCACCAGTAGCCGCTCCGGCGCTCGACCTTGAGCCCCTGCGCGATGGCCTGCTGGCCGCGCGCGTTGTCGCCCATCAGGTTCAGCGCGATGCCCAGTTCGACCAGCGAGAGCCCCGAGTTGGCGTACACGCGCTGATCGAACAGCAGACGCAGCGTCGCGAGCGGCGCCTTGCGTTCGTGCGCGAGCACGTACGCGGCCTGCACAAGCGCTTCGTACGAGCGGTTGTTGCGCGTCACGTCGTCGATCAACTGGCGCAGCGTGTCCGGGGTCACGTGCGTGGGCAATGGCGTGATCTGCGCGCTGCCCTCCTGCAAACCGCGCAGCAGATAAGCGGTCGCCTTGCTGTAGAGCGCGTCGGGCACCGCGAAACCTTGCGCGCGTGCGTCCTGGAGGAAGCCCGTCACATAGGCGGACAGCCAGAAGTCGTCGGGCGTGTTGCCCCACAGGCTGAAACCGCCGTGCGCCGACTGGTAGCCGCCCAGCTTGCCGAGCGCGAAGTCGATCCGCTGGGCGCGCTCCTCGCGGGTGTAGACCTTGAGGCCGTAGCGCTTCGCCGCCGCCTCGTCGACGTAGAGCCACGGATAGGCACTGCTGGTCGCCTGCTCGGCACAGCCGTACGGATATTCGAGCAGCCACTTGACGGCCGCCTTCACGTCGACGGGCGGCGTGTTCGAGACGAACAGATGCGCCGACAGCGAGCCCGGATACAGACCCGCAATGGCCGGGTCGCGGATCGTGAGCGTCGCGCCCGGGTCGATCGTGTAGCGCAGCGTCTGTTGTATCGACGGGGTCGGCGCTTCCACTTCGAGCGCGTAATGACGCGTCAGCGCCACCCCCGCGCCCTGCACCGCGACGTCGATGGCATGCAAGCCTTGCTGGTCGCCGGCATCGACGTCATAGCGCAGCGTCACTTTCTGCTGCGGACGCAAGGTCACGTCGCGCGAGCCGTTCTGCACCGTGAGACCGTCCTGCGCCTTCACGTCGATCCTGAACGTCCCGGTGCCGCCCGTGAGGTTCTGCACGTCGAGGGCGAGCGTCGAGTGATCGCCAAAGTTCAGATAGCGCGGCGTCGACAGCTCGGCGATTACCGGCGCGGCGACGACCATCTCCTGGCTCTGGCTACCGAAGCGGTCAGCGGTTGCGACGACCGCGGCAAGCCGCAGCGTGCCGTTGAAGTCGGGCAGCGTCAGCGGGATGTCGGCTTCGCCGTTTGCATCGAGCGTGATGGGGCCGGTGAACAGGTCGACGAGCTTCACCTTCTTCGGCAGATCCTGGGTCGACTTAGGCGTCGTATCGCCGCCCCATTTCAGCTTGCCCTTCTTGCCCGCCAGCTTCTCGATCAGACGACCGTAGATGTCGTGCAGGTCCGCGCCGTATTGCAGCTTGCCGAAGAACCCCTGGAACGGATCGGGAACCGGGAACTTCGTGATGTTGAGAATCCCCACGTCGACGGCCGACAGCGTCAGCATCGCGCTCTGTCCTTTCGCCGCCGGCACCTTCACCTTGATCTTCACGACGGTCTCGGACTTGACCTTCGCCGGCGCGTCGATCGACACGTCGAGCCTGCGGTCCTGGCGCGCGAGCGGCAGCGCAATCAGACCGAGCGCGCGCGCCGGCGTGACCAGATCGCCTTCGTTGCCGGGGCGCAGCACCATCACGTTCACATACAGGTCGTGCCGCTGCCAGGCCGGCTCGACCGGAATGTCGACCGTGCTGCTCGCGCCGTCGATCTTCACGCGCTTCGTCCACAGCGTGCGGTCACCGTCGACCGTGATCAGCGCGCTACCGGCGTGCGGTGGCGTGATCGTCAGATGCGCGGTGTCGCCGCTGCGGTACGCGTCGCGATCGAGCTTCAGCGTCACGCGGTCGGGACGCTGGCCGGCCTGCTCATTGGTCTGCGCGTTCCAGCCCGCATAGAAGCGATAGCGCTGCGTGAGGCCGGTTGCCGCGTCGAACAGTTCGAGGCGATAGCGGCCGTATTTGACCGGCACGTGCAATTGCCCGCGACCGCCCGCCGGAATATCCAGCACGCCCGTGTACATCAGCTCGTCGGTATCCGTGAAGCCGGAGTTCCAGCCGCGCTGGTCGTCGAAGCGCCAGTAGTAGTCGCGGTTCTCGCGGAACATTCGCACCTGCAGGCCCTTGGTGGCTTTCGGATTACCGGTCTGATCGACGCGGATCACTTCGAAATCGGTGGGGGAGTTTTCCGGTGCGTAGTCGCCGGTGAACAGCGGACGAACGGCGGTCAGGACCGGCGCCGGCCAGATGGTGCGTTCGAGATTGCGTACCACCGGGCGGCCGCCCGATTCGAGCAGGCTCAGCGTAGCCCGTACCGTGACCGGCGAATGCGCGTCTTTCGCGGGATCGGCGGGAATTTCAAAAGAGAGCTTGCCGTTGTCGTCGAGCGCCTGGTCGTCGAGTTGCTGGCGCGCATGCAGCGCGTCGTCGTTCGCGTCGCCGAACTCGAAACCCGGATAGCGTGCGTTGAGCGGATTCTTATCGCGCTCGAACTCCGCGACGCCGAGCAGACGATTGCCCGCCGCCGGCGCACCGTACAGGTACATGCCCGTCACATCGACGTGGAACGCCTGCCCCGGCGCGAGCACCGCCGACGGACTTGCCAGGTCGAGCTTCATGCGCTCCGGCAGGAATTCCTCGACCTTGAACTTCACGGTCGCATTCGGCGCCTTGCTGGCCGGGTCGTTGCGCAACTCAAGCGCCCAGCCGCCGGTAGGAGCGTCCCCAGGCAGCGTGATCTTCTGCTGGTAGTAGCCGGGACGCCCGGCCACCGGTTGCCAGGTCGAGACGAACTGCGTCTTGCCGTCGGCGCGCCGCAGCGTCGCCTGCAACGGCTGCGGCGGTACGGGCCGGCCGTCGGCGTCGCGCGCGAGCACCGACATCGTGAAGGTCTCGCCCGGCCGGTACAGGTCGCGCCCACTCCACGCGAAGAGCCGCACCAGCTTGTAGTCCGACCCGGCGATGTCGAACTCGCCGAGATCGAGCGCCGCTTCGTGCACCGACAGCACCGACATCTGCCCTTCTTTCTGCGCCAGCACGAGGGCGGCGCCGTCGGGCTGCTTCGCGAACGACGCGTGTCCGTCACCGTCGGTCTGCCCGCGCCCGAGCACCTTGCCCTGTCGGTCGAGCCAGGTGATGTCCACGTTCGATACGGCACTGCCGTCGGTCAGCGAGCTGACGAAGGCTTCGGCCGCGTGATCGAAAAGCCGCAGATGCAGCCCGAGGTCGCTGACGTAGTAGTAGGTGGTCTGGTATTCGTAGCGGAAGCGCCCCGGCTGCGACATCACGGCGACGTAGATGCCGGGTTCCTGCAGCGCCTTGATCGTCTCGACCGGCAGATAGGTCACGCTGCGCCGGTCGGTTTGCTGCTCGGTCAGGAAGCGCCCTTGATAGACGCTATCCGCCATCTTGTGGAGGCCGTCGAGCGACCAGAGCGATACCGCGCCGTGCAGATCGCTGTTCAGATCGGGGTCGCGGGATTGATTGCTGTTGTCGCCGGAATCATCGTCGTCGCCCGACGAGGGCGACGGCTGCTTGCGCGCGAGCATCGCATCGATGAAGCGCGGCAACTGGTCCGGCCGCACGCGCATGAACTGCACGTCGACTTCCGGCACATTCACGGTGACCACCGGCAGGCCGCCGCTCTCCTTCGCCGGCAGCACCATGCCGCGGCTCGCGAAATAAAACGCGGGCGAGACGGCGGGCGTGTTGATCGAATAGCGGACTTCGCGGCCGAGCTTGCGACCGTCCTTGCCGGTCAGCGTGTCCTGAATCTGCACGACGTAGCGCGTCAGCGGCTCGACGTGCGGGAAGTAGAGTAAGCGCGGATTGTCGCCGACGACCCATGCGCCGGAGACGGCCACGCCACCCGCGAGATCGGTCAGCTTCTCCGACGTGCTGACTTCGCTCGCCGCCGATGCGCCTTGCGCACTGGCGGCGCTGTCGTCGCTATCTTCGCTATCGGTCGACGCGGTCGTTTTGGCGTTGCCTTTCGACGGCATCTTGAAGACGCGTACGACCTTATCGTAATCGGTGCCCGCATCGAGCGGCTGTGAAAATGTCAGCGCCAACGCCGGGTGTCCGTCGAGCTCGCGGTTGGCGGCGTCGATCACCGTGAATGGCGTGTTGGGATCGGAGGCTACGTCCGCTTCTTCCGCGTGGCCGCCATGCAGGTAGTGCACCATGGCCCAGATCGCCAATGCGGCGACGATCAGCAGGAAGGCGGCGAGTCCACGTTTGTAGTTCTTCTTCATACGACCCCTGGTCGAATTCGCTGCGGGCGCTAGAGTGGTCGGCGCAGCATTTTTTGGCAAGCGACTTTAGCATGCGTGGAAGGCGTTACGACGAGTACCTGTGCGCAAACACCTTCAACAAGACGGAAGGGCAAAGCGGCGTGATTACCGGTGCGACTACTGCGCGGTCTTTCTCCACGACCGAAACAGATCGAGCAGGACACGACATGGCGTCGACATCGCACCGCCCCTCCGCCAGACTGCGCCGACATCCATGGTCGGCACCGTCACGCTGAGATCCCGGCGACTAATCCGGTTTCCCTCCAGAGACCAGGGTCGATAGACCAGATCCGAAAGGATCGTGACACCCTGCCCGAGCGCGACAAGACTTCTTACCGCTTCGATCGATTTGCTCTGCATCCAGACATTCGGTGCGACGCCGTAACTTCCCCAGTACTTGCCGACCGTTCGCAAATGCTCGTCCATGTCCAGAAGCAGATAGTTCTCGCGCGCAACATCTTCGAGTGTGACCCGTTGCGCCTCTTGCAGAGGATGGTCAGGGGAAGTCCACAACCGGCGGGTAAAGCGAAGAATCGTCTCGTACTTCAGGGTTTTGATTTCCGCCGTGTTCGACACCAGCAGGAGCGCGATATCGAGGCGATCGTCGACGAGCATCTCCTCAATGACATCCCGCTCGCTTTCGACGATGCTCACACTCAGGTTGCCGAAACGTTGGGCAATCGTGGAAATCAGCGACGGCATCAGGTAAGCCGAGATGGTTTCGGTCACGCCGATCCGGACATGTCCCGAGATCTGTTCTGGATCTTCCTGTGCCGCTGCAACGGCGCGCTCGACCGACACCGCCGCGTGTTGCACATGGCGCAGAAATCGCTCTCCCGCCTGGGTGAGCCGAACCCCTTTCGAATGACGCTGAAGCAGCGTCACGCCCACCGCATCCTCGAGTTTCTTCAACGCGATCGTCATGGACGACTGGGACACCGCGCAAAGGTCGGCCGACTGGGAAATCTTCCCGGTGTCGGCGACGGAGACGAAGTATTCGATCTGGCGAAGCGTGATGGATGTGCTCACGGGCATAAACCTGGAAAGGCCGGGCAGCGATGGAACAGCGCTGCCTCGAAGACCGGACAGTACATCGGATCGGGCCGCCTGATATTGATCCAATATATATCAGGCTATCAAAAGTATGAATTTGTCATGATCATTTCGGCTTCCTAGCATGCCGTAATCATGAAGCGGACGATGCGAACGAATGGATACGCAGGAGAAAAAGGGGTTTTGCACGCTGTGCCGGTCGCGGTGCGGCACGATCAATGTCGTGCGTGGCGACATGATGATCAAGGTACAGCCCGACCCCACGCATCCGACCGGCCATGCGATGTGCATGAAAGGTAAAGCCGCGCCTGAACTGGTGCATAGCCCGAGCCGCGTGCTGTATCCCATGCGGCGCACGCGCCCCAAGGGTTCGGCCGATCCCGGCTGGCAGCGCATCGGCTGGGACGAAGCGCTGTCCGAGATTGCGGAGCGTCTTGCGCATTTCAGGCGCGAGAACGGCGCCGAGTCGGTTGCGTTCGGCGTGACCACGCCGAGCGGAACACCGATGAGCGACAGCATCGACTGGGTCGAGCGATTCGTCTGGTTATATGGAAGTCCGAATATCTGCTACGCGACCGAGATCTGCAACTGGCACAAGGACAGCGCCCATGTCTTTACGTTCGGTTGCGCAATGCCGACAGCGGACTACCAGAACGCCGAGCTCATCATTCTGTGGGGAAACAATCCCGCCAACACCTGGCTGGCCCAGGCCGATGCGATCGCAAAGGGTCGCCGCAACGGGGCACGGCTGATTGTCGTCGACCCGCGGCCGACAGCGCTCGCCCGCGAAGCGGACCTCTGGCTGCGCGTCCGCCCGGGAACGGACGGGGCGCTCGCGATGGCGATCGCGCGACAGATGATTGCGATCGGCAACGTCGACGATGCCTTCGTCCGGACATGGACGAATGGCCCGCTGCTGGTGCGTGCCGATACTGGCCGGTTCTTGCGGGAACGGGACATCGACAGGCACGCATCGAACAACCGGTACGCAATCTGGAACCAGGCGCTCGATCGGCTGGAACTGGTCGGCGAAGAGGTCGGCACCACGCCTTTCGATCTGTCGATGTCGGGCACGCGTTACGTCGCGATCGATGATTCGACCGGCCGCCGGACCGAGGTGGCATGCACACCGGCATTCGACCTCTATGCGAGGGCGCTCGACGACTTCACACCAGAACATGCGAGCGCGATTACCGGCGTCAGCGCAGACGACATCATCAAGGCCGCCGAGATGCTGAGGCCGCGCCAGCGTATTGCGTATCACGCGTGGTCTGGGGTTGGCATGCACACCAACGCCACGCAGACGGAGCGCTCCATCGCGACGCTGTATGCGTTGACGGGCGCGTTCGACACGCGTGGCTCGAATCGGGAACTGAAGAAGCAACCGGCCAATGTGGTCAGCAGCTACGCGATGCTGAATCCGCAGCAGCGTGCGAAAGCGCTCGGCCTCGACGAGCGGCCGCTCGGGCCACCTTCGCAGGGTTGGGTGACCGCGCGCGATGTCTATCGGGCCATCCTCGACGGCGAACCCTATCGGATCCGTGCGCTGGTCGCATTCGGCACGAACATGGTGATGTCCCAGGCGGATAGCGGCATCGCCCACGACGCGCTCTGCGCGCTCGACTTCCACGTTCACTGCGATCTCTTCGAAACGCCGTCGTCGCGCTATGCGGACATCCTGCTGCCCGTGAACACGCCGTGGGAGCGCGAAGGGTTGCGGCTCGGCTTCGAGATCAACGAGCGTGCGGTCGAACTGATCCAGCTCCGGCAGCGCATGGTGCCGCCGAGGGGAGAAAGTCGCGCGGACTACGATATCGTCTTCGATCTCGCTGTACGTCTCGGGATGGGTGACGCGTTCTTCGGCGGGAGCGTCGAAGCGGGATGGAATCACGTGCTCGAACCGCTCGGACTGGACGTCGCATCGTTGCGCGCCCGTCCGGAAGGTGTCGACAGGCCATTGGTCCAGCGCGAGCGGCAGTATGCGTCGGCGACGCCCGACGGCGCACGCGGGTTCAACACGGAGACCCTGCGCGTCGAGCTGTATTCCGAGAAGCTGCATCGCCACGGCTACCCGCCCGTTCCACACTACGTGCCGCCGCAACACGGCCAGGACGGGGACGCGAACAATCGCCGCCGTTTCCCTTGCACGCTGACCTCGATGAAGAACGGCTACTACTGCCACAGCCAGCACCGCGGTCTCCCGAGCCTGCGTCGCCGCGCACCGTATCCGGTCGCTGAACTCAACAACGCGCTGGCGGCGGAACACGGCATTGTCGACGGTGACTGGTTCCTGATCGAAACGACGAACGGCTCGGCGCGCTTCAAGGCGCGTCTCGTCGCGGAACTCGCGCGGGACGTGATCGTCGCCGAATACGGCTGGTGGCAGGCCTGCGACGAGATCGGCATGGATTCGCTCGAAGCCGGCGGTCAAAGCAACAGCAATTTCAACCAGCTCGTCTCGGCGGCAGTGCTCGATCCGGTAAGCGGCTCGTCGCCGCTGCGCTCCGTGCGTTGCCGCGTCCGGCGTGACCCGTCGATCGATCCGGCGCGTCGGGCGTGGCCGGGGCTGCGGGAATTCGTCGTGTCCGCCGTACGGCTAGAAGCGAGCGGCGTGCGAGCCGTCACGTTCCGGGCCGCGGATGGCGGGGCGCTGCCGGACTACCTGCCCGGCCAGCACGTGACCGTGCATATTCCGGCGCTCGGCGACGGCGGCACCACGCGAGCCTATTCCCTGACCGGCGCGGCTCGCGAAGACAAGCGCCGGACCTACTCCATCGCCGTGCGTCATCAAAAAGGCAACACTCGCGACGGCGTGGCTTTCGAAGGCACGATGTCCTCGTACATCCACGGCGCTCTCAAGGTCGGCGACCCCGTACTGCTTGGCGCGCCCGCCGGTACGTTCATCGTGCCGCCCGCGTTGAAGCAGCCGGTCGTGATGTTCGCGGGCGGCATCGGGATCACGCCGTTCGTCTCCTATCTGGAGTCGATCCAGGATCTGGGCGACCAGGCACCGGAGTCGCGACTCTTCTATGCCAATCTGAACAGCCGGACTCACGCCTTCCGGGAACGCATCGAAACATTGAAACGGCGCTTGCCGAAGCTGGAAGTGGTCGACTGCTACAACCAGCCCAATGACGAGGCACTGGGCCACGATTTCCAGATGCGTGGCTACCTGACGGCCGACGTGGTCAGCGACGATCTGATCCAGCGGCGCGCCAGGTTCTATCTATGCGGCCCCGAGCCGATGATGCAGGCGATTACGTCCGGGCTGATCGAGCGTGGCGTGCCGCCTGTCGACATCTTCAAGGAAGCATTCCGGTCTCCGTCCCGGCCGGCGGCCGATCCGTCAAAGCGATTCGCCGTGCAGTTCACGCGATCGCATCGCACGGCCACCTGGACACCGAGCGACGGAAGCCTGCTGTCGTTTGCGGAAAACCTCGGGATCGCCATGCCGAGCGGTTGCCGCGTCGGGCAGTGCGAGAGTTGCGCGGTCAGGGTCGTAGCGGGAGAGGTCACGCATCTGAGCGGGCACGGACCGGACGAAGCGGAGGTGTGTCTTGCCTGTCAGGCCATTCCAGCCACCGACGTCGTCATCGACGCATGAGTTCATTTGAGAAAAGGACTGACATGAAAATTTTTGACACCCTCGCGACACGCGAGGCCCTCGATTTCGAATCGCTGATCTCGCGTCTGAGACAAGCCTTTATCGACGGCTGTCATGTGCCGCTACGTCATTCGCACGTACTCAATACAGACAGCGAAAACGAGGGAACCGTTCTCGTGATGCCGGCGTGGCAAGACAACGGTTACCTGGGCATCAAGACAGTCAACATCTTTCAGGGCAACGCGAAACGCGGCATGCCCGGACTGCACTCGACCTATGTGCTGTATGACGGAAGAACCGGCGCCCCGCTTGCGCAACTCGACGGAAACGAAATCACGTCGCGCCGCACCGCTGCCGCTTCGGCCCTGGCCGCAACGTATCTGGCCCGCCGCGATGCCTCGCGCCTCGTGCTGCTGGGCGCGGGTCGGGTCGGCAGCCTGGTTCCGCTCGCCTACCGCAGCCAGTTGCCGATCGCGAACGTCGAGGTGTGGGATAGAAATCCGGAAGCCGTTGCCGCGCTGGTCGATCAATTGATCCGTTTGGGCTTCAATGCGGCGCCCGTCGCCCACCTTGAAGCGAGCGTTCGTCGCGCGGACGTCGTGACGTGCGCAACGCTTGCGACGGAACCTGTCGTATTCGGCGAGTGGTTGTCTCCGGGCTCGCATCTTGACCTGATCGGCAGCTTCACGCCGCGCATGCGTGAGGCAGACGACGCTTGTTTCCGGCAGGCGGAAATTTATGTCGATACGGACGAAGCGCCGCAAAAATCCGGCGACTTGCTCGGCCCGCTGTCTCGCGATGTCATGACGATCAGCAGCCTCAGCAGAACGCTGACGGCACTGTGTCGGGGCGAGGTCGAGGGGCGCGTCAACGACAGTCAGCGAACCGTTTTCAAAGCAGTCGGCACTGCACTGGAAGATCTGGCGGCTGCCGTGCAGGTTTACGAAAAATCAAACTGAAACCGTGACGCGAAAGGAGATCGAGATGAAAGAATTGACGGAAATGCGCAAGAGTGACGCGTCCGACGCCGAGCGTGAGGGCGTACTCGAACGAATGGCCGGCAGCGTGGCGCGCTGGTCGGAAAAGTGGTTTCCGGACGCGTATATTTTCGCGGCCATTGCGGTCGTGATCGTGGCGGCCGGCGCGCTGGCGATCGGCGCGCCGGTCAGGCAGGTCGGCATTGCGTTCGGCGACGGTTTCTGGAGCCTCATCCCGTTCACGATGCAGATGGCGATCGTCGCCATCTCGGGTTACGTCGTCGCGGTATCGCCGCCCGCGTCGAGACTGATCGACGGGCTCGCGCGCCTGCCGTCGTCCGGGCGTGCGGCGGTGGCGTTCGTCGCGCTGATCAGCATCGGCGCATCGTTGTTCAACTGGGCCATCAGCCTGATCTTCAGCGGTCTCCTGGTTCGTGCGCTTGCGCGCCGTACCGACCTGCGCATGGATTACCGGGCCGCCGGCGCGGCCGCATATCTGGGCATGGGCGCGACGTGGGCGCTTGGCTTGAGTTCGTCCGCCTCGCAACTGCAGGCGAATCCGGACAGCCTGCCCAAGGCATTGCTGGCCATCACCGGGGTGATCCCGTTCTCCGAGACCATCTTTCTGCCCCAGTCGATGCTGATGGCCGCGGTGCTGACCGCTGCGTCGTTGCTGATCGCTTATCTGTCCGCACCCAGCGACGCGCGTGCGAAGACCGCGACTGAGCTGGGGATTCAACTCGACGAAGCGCATGCGACGATCGCGCGACCGACACGCCCGGGAGACTGGCTCGAATACAGCCCGCTCATCACCGTCGTTATCGTCGCGATCGGTGCGATCTGGGGTTGGCACGAGCTCACGACGAAAGGCCCGATGATCGCGATCTCGAATCTGAACACCTACAATTTCCTGTTCCTGATGCTCGGAATGTTACTGAACTGGCGGCCACGGCGATTCCTCACCGCCGTTGCACGTTCGGTGCCGTCGGTTGCCGGCGTACTGATCCAGTTTCCGTTGTACGGTGGCATCGCCTACCTCCTGACGAAAGCGTCGGCGCCCACCGGATTGCCGCTCTCCGATCACCTCGCGCATTTCTTCGTCGCGCTGTCCTCGCATTCGTCGTTTCCCGCGGTGATGGGGGTGTATTCCGCCGTCCTCGGATTCTTCGTGCCTTCCGGCGGCGGCAAGTGGATTATCGAAGCACCCTACGTGATCGAGGCCGCCAAACTGCTGCAGGTGCACCTGGGCTGGGCGGTGACGATCTACAACGCGGCCGAGGCATTGCCGAACCTGATCAACCCGTTCTGGATGCTGCCGCTCCTCGGCGTGCTCGGGCTGCGCGCACGCGACATTGTCGGATTCACGTTCACGCAACTGGTCGTGCATCTCCCGCTGGTGATCTTCATGCTCTGGGCCTTTGCGGGGACGCTCACCTACCATTCGCCAGTCATGCCTTAACTCACGCCGCGCTCCCGATGACCGACTGACTTCGCCTCAATCCTTCCGCGCGCCGCGCACTCGAAGCAGCCGAACGATGCCGCAGCTTTACCGCGGCCGCCAACGAACGGAGTCTGACACACGGCGCGATCCGCCATCAGATCCGGCAGATCGAATCGATGCTGGAAATTTTTTCGCAGCGGCGATTTGGGAATTCTCCCCGGCTGTTCTTGCCAAAATGGCCACAGCACCTCACCGAAGATTGCTGTGGCCATATGTTCCGGCTAAAAACACTGATGTAAAACATTTACGAAAAGTCGCGACGCTGAATCACTTTATTTTTCCGCGCAGACATTTTAATTTACATCAGTGCGGAATATCAGCCGCGGTGCCAAACCGTGTTGTTCGACCACAGCAACTTACCGTCAGTCGCCAGAACACCCGTTTTAGGCGGTTGATCGTCAGTAAAATTGACGGTCAGAACCGGGGCGCCCAGGTTCGAGCTATAGCCTTGAAACGGACCGCGGCCGCCTGAATATTGAACGGAAACAACGTCCCAGGCACCGGTAATCGTGATTTTGGTATTGTTGCCATCGATCCACTGTCCTGCAAATGTGTTTGCACTCATGTCTTTATCCTCGGAATGGCCTCTCACAGGGACCAGCGAATTATTGAAGTGAGTAGGCATCTGCAATATGCAACTGGAAGGCGTTGCCCCGTTAAACGTGGCGCCACAAAAAAATCCATAATAAATAGAAAGGGCCTTCGTGGCACGCCAATAATGGACCGCTGCATTTTACAAGTAAACCAGATTGTGGGTAAAATATGATATCGGCATAAGAATGTGAAATAAAATGATTTAATTCGATTATTTCATGCCTGATAGATTGATAATCTCGTGCCGTCTCGCCTGGTTCAACTGGAGTCCACTATTCCCGATCTGATGAACTCACTTTGTCACAGGCTTGTCATTGAAATCATGAATCACTTGGTTCAAGTCAAAGGTGCTTGAAAATATCGCCGGGATACCGTGAACGAGAACCGCTGGACCTTCATTGAGACCAGAAGACGTTCTCCGGCAACGAGCGCTCGAGATCGAGGACGTGAAGCGGTGAACCGCGAAACGCCAGCGCATGCGGTTCGGGCGCAAGTTGACGAAGATCGATCGCGGGATCGAGCAACTTGAGCCTCGCGGGGCTGCCAACTAGCAGTCAGACAAACACGTTAATGATCCCGCCAATCAACCCCACCACAGGCGCAACCGCTGCAACCGCCGCGGCAACGTGGACCACGTCGCCGGCGATACGGTCCACTGTCTGAACGAAATTCGAATTCGACGACGGCGCACGCTGGTTCGACGACGACGTCGTCCATTGATTTGATGCTGCGACAGCGGAGCTCGCAAGGGAACCGATATTCACGCACACCTCCAGTGAGATCAAACAAGGGAGAACAGGTTGGCAGCCCGCATGACGACATTCAGTGCTTACCGACCCGTAACACCCCTTACTTTAAATAAGCGTTGCTGGTCGCGCTCGCCGGCGCGTCCACGTGCAACATCGCAGCCATGCGGACCTGATTCATCGGACGCTGGAATCATATGAAACATTTTCCTTTCCGGCAAGTAAGCTGTTGTGAGAGATTTGGTAAGGAAATGGAAGTTCTTTTGATAGAAATACGGCAGTGCGCGTTGAGGTTTTTCCACGCTACAAAAATCATTACGGATTCCAGATGATCTGGATTTCGCCCAATGCCCTCTAAAATTCAGTACATAGTCAGCGCACGGAACGCCATTCATACCGCTCGACAAAAACTTCACCAACGCAAAGCCCCTCTTCTTCCGTCGTCACCTGCAACGGTCATCCACGCGACCCTCGCTAAAGTCACGATACCGTCACGAAATCACCGCCACACTGCGGCTCTCAACTGCGGCCGCTTCAGCCCACCTCGTGGTGCACTTCGCGTTGAATTGAGCATAGACTTGGCAAGCGCGATTTCCATCGAGCGCTGCTATGCGCCGCACAACGCTGGTCACACGCGATTCGCCGCTGCAACAGTAATCATCTGACCAGGAGCTTACGTATGCACGACATGGCGGCTACGGACGACTTGCAAAAAGCGAATATCAAGTCGGTCCAGGAGTACATCGACGAGCGGCCGATGTGGGCAGACGGAACGCGCTTACCTTCAATTCCAATGACCAAGATGCAGTGGCGCATCTGGTCACTCGCCGCGGCCGGAAAGTTCTTTGAAGGCTTCGTCGTGTTTATGACCGGTGTCGCGCTGCCGCTAATCTCGCGCGAGTTCGGCATCGGCGCGGCGCAGAACGGCTTTATCAGTGCGGCGAGCCTGTGTGGCATTCTGGTCGGCGCGGTGGGACTGGGCGGCATGTCCGATCACTTCGGACGCAAACGCATGTTCATCGTCGAGATGATCATCTTCGTCGCGTTCCTCGTGCTGCTGGTGTTCTGCACCAATTTCGTTTCGCTGGTGGTGTGTCTGTTCGGTCTGGGCGTGGCGCTCGGTTGCGACTATCCGACCGCCCACATGATCATCTCCGAAAGCATTCCGAGTACGAGTCGCGGCAAGCTGGTGCTGGCCGCGTTTGCCTTTCAGGCGGTGGGCGCGCTGGCGGGAACGGGCGTGGGCTTTCTGGTGCTGTCGATGGTGCCGACGCTCGACGCATGGCGCTGGATGTACGGCACGGCGATTTTCCCGGCCTTGCTGGTCACGATCGGGCGCTTCTTCATTACCGAAAGTCCCAACTGGCTGCACGTACGCGGCGCGACCGATCGGGCGGAACTCGCCGCTCGCCGGTTGCTGGTTCGTTACCCGCAGTATCCGGCCGAGATCGTTCTTGCGCGCGAATTCGTCGTGGTCGGAAAAGGTGAGCACGAGAAAGGCAGCTTCCTCGCGCTGTTCGAACGGAAGAACCTGCGCGCGACGATCTTCGCCTCCGCGCCCTGGTTTCTGCAGGATCTGGGCACCTACGGCATCGGCATCTTCACGCCGACGATTCTCGCCACCGCGTTCGGCGCCAAGCCCGATCACGTGCGCAGCATCGCCGATCTGATCCTCAACGATATCCTCGCCGCCAAGGGCGCTGCGCTGATCACGGCCCTGCTGATCATCGGCATCATGTTCGCGGTTGCGCTGGCGGACAAGTTCGGGCGAATCTGGCTTCAGGTCGTCGGCTTCGTCGGCTGTGCGGTCGGCTTGCTGATCGCGTCGTTCTCCGACAGCTTCGACGGCACAGCGAAAACCGCGATGATTTTCGCGGGCTTCATGCTCTTCAATTTCATGACCAATCTCGGACCGAACGCGCAAACCTATCTGCTCGCGGGTGAAGTCTTCCCCACCTCGATCCGCGGAACCGGCGCGGGCTTCGCGGCAGCGGTCGGCAAAATCGGCGCGGTCGCCACGGCGTTTCTGTTTCCGATCCTGCTCAACAGCATCGGCACGGGTCCACTTCTTTACATTCTGGTGGGTACGTCGCTCCTCGGCGCCGTGGTCACGTGGTTGTTCCGTATCGAAACCAACGGGGTGAACCTCGACCAGATCGGCCGCTAATCGTACGCGGCCGATTACCGGCACGCGATTGAAGCAATGCTTTCGCAACAAGGCGACGGAGACTCGCATGGCTTACCCGCGTAACAGGCAGGGATTCTGGTTAAAGTGGCGCAACTTCGCAGGATGGACGCTCGGTGCGGCGACACTCACCATGCTGGTCAGTGCCCCCGGTCTGGCACAAGAGATGACGCTCAACGAAACAGGCTCGACCCTGCTCTATCCGCTTCTTACCATTTGGGTCGCGCAATACGCCAGGTCCCACCCCGGCGTTCAGATCAATATCGGCGCCACCGGTTCCGAGGCGGGTGTCCAGCAGGTGATCGCGGGCAAGGTGAATATCGGCGCGTCGGACGCCTACATGTCGGACGCGGAGATCAAACACAATCCGCGGATCATCAATGTGCCGCTGGCCATCGCCGCCCAGTCGATCAACTACAACGTGCCGGGGCTCAACGCGATTCATCTGAAGCTGGATGGCCCGACGCTTGCCGGGATTTATTCCGGTACGGTCCGCTCGTGGGACGCACCGCAAATCACGGCACTCAACCCGGGTGTGTCGCTGCCTCATCACGCGATCGTGCCGATTCGTCGCGCGGAAGGTTCGGGCGACACGTTCGTGTTCACGCAATTCCTGACGTTCTCCACGCCTTCGTGGGAGAGCGATCACGGTTACGGCACAACGATCTCATGGCCCAGCGTGCCTGCCGGCATAACGGCCACCGGCAATGCGGGCATGGTGAAGTCGATCCAGTCGACCGACTACTCGATTGGTTATGTCGGCGTGAGCTATAGCGATAACATTGCCCAGGCGAAAATCGGCACGGCGGCGCTGAAGAATGGCGCGGGCGAATTCGTCTTGCCGACCCGGGACACGATCATGGCCGGCGCTGCTTCGCTCGGCGCACGCACGCCGCCTGACGAGCGCCTCACGCTGGTATTCGCGCCCGCTAGCGACGCTTATCCGCTCGTGAACTATGAGTACGCCGTTGTCTCTACCCAGCAATCCAGTCCGGCAACCGCCGCCGCGATTCGTCGTTTTCTGCTCTGGACGATTCTGCCGTCCGAAGACAACGAGGCGTGGCTGACCGGCGCGCACTTTATTCCGTTGCCACCGCACACCTGGGAATTGAGTCAGGCGCAGATCCAGTCGATCAAATGAAAAAAGCCCTGCGCGACGCGCAGGGCTCGACGCTCATTGCGTAACGCCCCTCAGGGCTGATTGACCACGATGTAGGTCACGTTGCTGCCTTGATACTGCGGTTGATACCAGACCGTCCCGCATTGCATGTACGCGACATTGACACGCATCACCTGAACGCAACTCGGCGGCAACTGATTGGCGCGTATCACCGAGCCGACCACCGCCGACGTAACCGCCACCGTTGCGGTCACGGCCGCGGCCGTCGCGATCGGATGATAGTGGTCGTCATAACGGCCGCCGTGATTGTCGACGTTGATGTTGACGTCACGATTGCTGTTCACGTTGACGTTCTTGTTGCTGTTCACCGTGGTCCGACTCGAACTGCGGTTCACCTTGTTGCCGCCCGCCGGCCCGGGTCGATTGATGGATGCCTTGGCCTGCCCTTTTTCACGCGGTCCGGCCAGCGAGTCGGCCGACGCGGCAGCGGTGACAAGCGCAACAGCCGTGACCGCCAGCAGAACGAATTGCGAATGTGTCCGTTTCATCTGGTCACCCCTTATTCCTTGACTTTCTTGAACGGGATCGACGTATCGCCCTTGCCCGGTGCGAACGTAAAGCTGGATTCCTTGATGGCCGGCGTCAGGTTCCAGCGGTACACCGCGCTGTATTCAGGCTTGCTGTCGTCGTCGGTCGTCGTGATGACGAGCTTGCAGGGCAAGGGCTTGTCGGAGCGGGACACCCACAACTGCCAGTCGGCGCCATCCTGGCGGAACGCCAGGTGATCACACACCTTGCCGTCGACCTTCGACGGGCCGACGTACGCCGCGCTCTTGAGCGCGTCGATCTGCGACTGATCGCTGCCGAACAGGAACAGATCTTCCATGGGCAACTGCAGGCCGTAGTAGTCCTCGAACTGGTGCAAGGCATCGAGGATTTTCGGCGGTGCGTTGACCGTGGTGTAGTACTTCAGGCTCGGCGAGTACTGCGTAAGCTGTTTGCCGTTGTAGAAGTACTCGCGGCTTTGCGTGTCGGTTTCGGCTCGCGCGTAGAGATGACTTCTGCCCTGCACCACCATCTCCGTGGTGCCGAGCGTCTTGATCTTTTGCCCGTTGTCGAGCACGACATCGCGCTCCACCGCGGCGTTCACCTGGAAATCAGGCAGGCTGCGAAGGTAATCTCCCATTTGCACCACTTTATCCACGACCTGTGGATTGACCACGGCGGCGGAGTCGGCGGGTTCGGGGGCATTGGTTGCGTCGGCGGCCCAGACTGAGGTGGTCAGTGGAACCACCAGCAGACATAGCAATCTGGCGCTAGGTGCCATAGGGCTTCTCCTGAATAGTCGTAGTACAGGATCGAAAAACGACGGTAATAGCGATTTCGAACAGGCAGCTGATACGGCGGGTCAACGCGGGCCGGCCTCAGCCCAATGGTTATTGCTTGTGTTTCGTTGATGCGTATTTCAGTGACACTCAATGAAATGCGAATTCGCGCAGACATTCGAAGCCACGGATTCGAATTCGACAAGCGGTGGAGGATGGATATCCGCGTCAGACTTTACTTCAATTTTCACTGCATGCGTGATGTTGGCGATAAAAATAGGGATCAGTAATTCGTGCTGAATCGAAGTCCATATCACATATTTACAATGGTGGCGCATTCGCTGCCAAAAATTCCAGCCATTCCATTATGCGTATGCCGGGAACCCCTTGGCCAATGAACATCGGCATGCCGTGGAACGGTTGCTGTATTGCATCATCGATTGATATGTTGAATTTTTCTTTTCGGGTGCTACACTCAATTCGCGCACAATCATGCATGACAGGTGTGGCTTTCTTTTAAACCACCGCTGACTTTTCATGGAAGTCAGTGTGAAAGCGAGCCTGCGCAAGATACTGCTCGTCATGCCGGCGTTTTATCGCGTTCGCTTCGCGCAACGATTCAATCGTGAATCGTTGTAATAGACATGCCGTTGCAATACGCATTTCATTCGACTATTCGTCGTTGTCCAGATGTCCACGCAATGAAAATTCGACCTCCGCGTTAAAGGTCGATCCGTGATCGCCACCCTGCGGTTCGCGACGATTCTGCATGCCGTTTTCGCCGAAGCTTCCCATTCCGATTGCGATGCTCACGATTGACGACGCCATGAACCATATCTTTCGCCTGTGCTGGAATCGTGCTCTCAAACAGTGGGTCGTTGCGTCCGAGCTGGCCACGCGTCGATCGGCGGGCGCCTCCGGCCAATGTGGCCGAGCCGCGAAACGCGGCGTGGGTTCATCGTTCGTCGTGACGGTGTCGTTCATCGTCGCCGAGCTGGCGCATGCGGGCGGCCCGAGCGGCGGACAGATTGTCTCCGGCGCCGGCAGTATCCAGCAATCGGGCGCGACGACCACGATCCAGCAAGGCAGTCAGACGCTCCAGTTGAACTGGCAAAGCTTCAATATCGGCGCGGGCCAAACGGTCAATTTTCTGCAGCCGGGGCGCGGTTCGATCGCGGTCAATCGCATCCTGGGCAGCACGCCGAGCGAGATATTCGGGCGTCTGAACGCCAACGGCCAGGTGTGGCTGATCAATCCCAACGGCGTGCTGTTCGGCCCCACGGCGCAGGTCAACGTGGGCGGCCTGGTGGCCACTACACTGGACCTCGACGCCGGCACCCTCGGCAGCAATAGTCGCCGTTTCAGCGGCTCCGGCAAGGGCAGCGTCGTCAATCAAGGCACGATATCCGCCGCCGACGGCGGTTACGTCGCCCTGCTGGGCAACGTGGTCTCCAACCAGGGCGTGATCAGCGCGCGGCTCGGCACGATTGCGCTCGCCGGTGGCAGCGCCGCGACGCTGACGTTCAACGGCTCGCAGCTCGTGCGACTCCAGGTGGACGGCAGCACGCTGAACAACCTCGCGGAGAACCGCCAGTTGCTGATCGCCGACGGCGGCCAGGTGATCATGACGGCCGGCGCCAAAGATGCGCTGCTGGCCAGCGCGGTGAACAACACGGGCAAGGTGCGCGCGCAGACGGTCGAAAACCATCAAGGCACAATCACGTTGCTGGCGGGTATGGAAGCCGGCCAGGTCAACGTCGGCGGGACCCTGGACGCCAGCGCGCCGGGCGGCGGCAACGGCGGCTCGATCGAAACCTCGGGCGCGCATTTCAGCGTGGCGCCGGGCACCCGGATCACGGCGGCCGCGCCCAGCGGGCGGGCCGGTACGTGGCGGGTCGACCCGATCGATCTGACTATCGACGCCACCGCCGCCACCGCCATTTCGAGCACGCTGCAGGGCGGCACGAACGTCACCGAGCAGACCACGGCGTCGGGCGCCTCGGGCTTCGGCGTGCAGGCGCCGGGCGCGGGCGACATCAACGTCAATTCGGCGATCAGCTGGACCAACGCGGCCGCCAGTCTGACGCTGCAGGCGCTCAACGCGATCTACGTGAACGCGCCGGTAACCGGTGCGGGCGCGGTGACGATGCAGGCCGGCACCGGCAATCTGACCATCGCCTCGGGCGCGTCTATTGTGGGCGGCGCCGGCGTGGTGCTGGCCACCGCCGCCAACTTCGTGAACAACGCGGGCAGTGCCGCCGTCAGCACGGGAACCGCGTCGCCGTGGCTGATCTATTCGACCAACCCCATGAGCGATACGGCCGGTGGACTCACGCCTTCGTTCATCCAGTACAACGCCGCATACAACGCCACGAACCCCACCGCGCCGGTCGTCGCCGGCAACGGCTTCCTCTATGGCCTGGCGCCCACCGTCACCCTCACCGGCCTGACCGGCAGCGTGACCAAAGTCTACGACGGCACGACGCTCGCCAGTCTGAGCGGCGCCAACCTGGTGACGACGGGACTCGTCAACGGCAATATCGTCACGAAAGCCACCGGCACGTATGCGTCGGCAAATGCCGGTTCGGGCATTTCGGTCAGCTCGCCAACCTCGATCGCGAACGTCAGCTTCGCCGATTCGACCGGCACCATTCCCGTGTACGGCTACAAAGCGGCCGGCTCGCCCGCCACCGCCATCATCGGCATCATCACGCCCGCGCCGCTCACGGCCACCATTGTCGGCAATCCGACCAAGGTGTACGACGGCACCACCTCGGCGCCGCTCACGGCGAGCAATTACGGTTTCACCGGTTTCGTGGCCGGCCAGGGCGCGACGGTCAATCAGGCCAGTTCCGTCTCTTATGCAAGCGCCGACGCCGGCACGGCGATCCCGGTCAATGCGACGTTCACGTCGACGAATTTCGTCGCGAACACCGGCACGAATCTGGCGAATTACTCGCTGCCGGTCTCCGCGACGGGCAGCGGCGCCATCACGCCCGCGCCGCTGATCATTAGCGGGCTGATCGCCGGCAACAAGGTCTACGACGGCACGCGGGCCGACACGCTCAACGTGAACGGCGCGTCGCTGTTCGGCATCATCGGCGCGGACAGCGGACAGGTGGCGCTGAACGCATTGGGCGCGGCCGGCACCTTCTTTACCCCGAACGTCGGCACCGGCATCACGGTGGTCGCCAGCGGCTTCACCCTGACGGGCGCGAAGGCGTCCAACTACCAGATCAGCCCGCCCTTGAACCTCGCGGCCGACATCACGCCGAAGCTTCTGTCGATCACGGGCGTCACCGCGAACAGCAAGGTGTACGACGCTACGACGACGGCTTCGCTCAACGTCGGCAGCGCTGCCGTGTCGGGGCTGGTGCCGTCCGACAGCGGCAACGTCACCCTGTCGACGAGCGGCTCGACCGGCACCTTCAGTCAGGCCGATGTGGGCAGCAACCTGGCCGTCTCGGCGAACGGCTTCGTGCTGGCCGGATCGGCGGCCGGCAATTACTCGGTCGCGGCGCTCACCGGCGTCACGGCGAATATCACGCCGGCGGCGTTGACCATTACCTTCTTCGGTTTGCCGACCAAGGTCTACGACGGCAGCGTCAACGCCACGCTCGGCGCGGCGAACTACACGATCGCCGGTTTCGTGGGCGGCCAAGGCGCCACCATCGGACAGACCTCGTCGGTCTACGCCAGCAAGAACGCCGGGACCGGCATTGCCGTCACCGCGACGCTGGCGCCGTCGGATTTCACGCCCGCGGCGGGCACCTCGATGTCGAACTACACGTTCCCGGCCAGCCTGACGAATCCGAACGGCATCATCCAGCAGGCGCCGATCGTGGTCGGCATCATCAACAACCCGACCAAGGTTTACGATTCGACGACCACGGCGACGCTCGGCCCCGGCAACTACCAGGTGAGCGGCGCGATTCCCGGCGAGACCGTCAACCTGAATCCGGCGCCGATCACCGGCGCCTATGCGTCGCCCAACGTCGGCTTCCAGGGCGTGAGCACCAGCCTGAACGCGGCCAATTTTTCCGCGGGGCCCGGCACCCTGCTCTCCAACTACGCGCTGCCCGCCACGGCGATCGGCATGGGCACGATCGTGCAGATGGCGCTGAGCGGCAGCTTTACCGCGGCGATTACCAACAATCCGTCGAAGACTTACGACGGCACCACCGTCGCCACGATTCCCGCCGGCGACTTCACGCTGTCGGGCTTCCAGGGCAACGACAGCGCGGCCGTGTCGCAAACCATCACCGGACAATATGCGTCGAAGAATGCGGGCCAGCAGCCCGTTTCGGCCACGCTGACCTTGGGCGACTTCACGGCGGGCGCAGGCACGAATCTGGGCAACTACACGTTCCCCGTGATCGCCTACGGCGTCGGCACGATCATTCCGGCGCCGCTCACGGTCAGCATCGTCGGCAATCCGAGCAAGGTCTACAACGGCGTCGCGAGCGCGCGGCTCAACAGCGGCAACTTCCAGATCGGCGGCTTCGTGAGCGGCGAAGGCGCGACGATCACGCCGTCCACCCAGTTCAACTACGCGCAAGCCAATGCGGGCGGCTGGACCGTCAGCGGACAACTGGTGCCGGGCAACTATGCGGCCAACGGCAATACGCTGTTGAGCAACTACACGCTGCCGACCACCGCGTCGGGCCCCGGCACGATCACGCAGGCGCCGCTCTATATCCTCAACACCTACGCGAACAACAAGGTCTACGACACGACCACGGCCGATACCCTGAATGTCGGCAGCGCCGCGCTGTCGGGCCTGGTGGCGGGCGACACGAACAGCGTAACGCTGAACACCTCCACCGCCGGTACGTTCGCGCAGTCCAACGTCGGCAACGGCATCGCGGTAAGCGCGAACGGCTTCAGCATTTCAGGCAGTGCCGCCGGCAATTACGCGCTGCAGCCGATCGCCGGACTGACGGCGAACATCACCCCGGCGCAACTGTTCGTGAACGGCGCCATGGCGAACAACAAGGTCTACGACGGCACTACGGCGGCGACGATCAATAGCGGCGGCGCCACGTTGTCGGGCGTGCTCGGCAACGACAACGTCACGCTGGCTTCCGGCGCCGCCAGCGGTCAGTTCATCACACCGGCCGCGGGCACCAATCTGCAGGTGGTCGCGAGCGGCTTCACCGTCGGCGGCGCGCAGGCGGGTAACTACACGGTGTCGCAACCGTCGAACCTGATCGCCAATATCACACCGGCGCCCCTCACCGTCGTGATCAGCGGCAATCCGGTCAAGCAGTACGACGGCAGTACCTCGGTGTCGCTCGGGGCGTCCGATTTCACGCTCACCGGTTTTGTGGGCAGTCAGAGCGCCACGGTCACGCAGACCGCGTCGAGCGGTTATTTTTCGCCGAACGTCGGCACGAACATTGGGATCGGCGCCACGCTGGAGCCGTCCGACTACGCCGCGCCGCTCGGCACGAACCTCTCGAACTATCTGCTGCCGACGTCCGCGACGGGTTCGCTCGGCGCGATCACGGCGAAGGTGATCGACCTCACCGGCACGCGCGTCTATGACGGCACGATCAATGCCGCTTCGGGACTCTTCAGCTCGGGCGGTCTGGTCAACGGCGTCAACGGCCAGACGCTCACGTTGAGCGGCGTCGGCACGCTGCCCAGTAAAAACGTCGGCAACAAGGTGCCGCTGGGCAGTCTGGGCACCCTCGCGTTGTCCGACGGAACCGGCCTCGCGAGCAACTACACGCTGACGGGCGGCACCGATTGGGTGACCGTGACGCCGGCCCTTCTGACGGTCCTCAATACGACCGCCAGCAACAAGATCTACGACGGCACCACGGCCGCGGCGCTGCAGAATGCGCTGCTGTACGGCGTGATCGGCGGCGACAACGTGTTGCTCGGCAACGCGGCGACCGGCACGTTCAACAACAAGAACGTCGGCACCAACAAGCCGGTGTCCACGCAGATGACGATCTCCGGCACGGACGCCGGCAACTACACGCTGGTCCAGCCGAGCGGCATTGTGGCGAGCATTACGGCGCTCGGTATCACGGTGGGCGCCACCGGCATCAACAAGGTGTACGACGGCACCACCGCGGCGCAGGTGTCGATGAGCAGCCCCGGCGTGGTGGCGGGCGACAATGTGGCGTTCACCAGCGCGTCGTCCAGTTTTGCGCAGGCCGACGTCGGCAACGCCATTCCGGTCACGGTAATGGGCATCGGCGTGAGCGGCAGCGATGCCGGCAACTACACGCTGAACAACACCTCGGCCACGACCAGTGCCAACATCACGCCGTTCGTGCTGAATCTGACCGGCAACCGGGTGTACGACACCACCGCTATCGCGGCGGCCAACCTGTTCGGTGCGAACGGCACGCTGGCCGGCGCCAACGGCGAGACGCTGACGCTGACCGGCACAGGGCAACTCACGGACAAGAACGTCGGCAATCAGAAGGCCTTCGCGGCGAACGGCCTGAGCGGCTACACGCTGACCGGCGTAGGCGGCGCCAAGTCGACCAACTACACGTTGAGCGGCGGAACGGACTGGGTCACGATTACGCCCGCGAGCCTGACGGTCACCGGCACGTATGCCGACAACAAGGTGTACGACGGCACGACCAGTGCGGCACTTCACGGTGCGGCGCTGAACGGCGTGCTCGGCTCGGACAACGTGACGTTGGCCAACGACACGGTCGGGCAATTCAACGACAAAAACGTCGGCACCGGCAAGCCGGTCACCACCAGCATGACCACGACGGGCAGCGACGCCGGCAATTACACATTGACCCAGCCCGGTGGCATCACCGCCGACATCACGGCGCTCGGCATCACGGTCGACGCCACCGGCAACAACAAGGTCTACGACGGCACGAGAAGCGCCACTGTGGCGCTCGGCAGCACGGGCGTGGTGGCGGGCGACAACATCTCGTTCACCAGCAGCTCGGCCACCTTCCTGCAGCCCAACGTCGCTAACGGCATCCCGATCGCCGTGGTCGGCATCGGGGCGACCGGCGCCGACGCGGGCAACTATACGTTGAGCAACAGCACGGCGTCGACCAGCGCGAACATCACGCCTTATGCGTTGAGTCTGCAGGGCACGCGTGTCTACGACGCGACCACCGGCGCCAACGCGACGCTCTTCGGCAGCAACGGCGTGCTCACTGGCGTGAACGGCGAAACGTTGACGCTCGGCGGCGCCGGCACGCTGTCCACCAAAAACGTCGGCACGCAGCAACCGTTCGCGGCCGGCGGCCTCGCCGGCTTCACGCTGACGGGCAACGGCGCGGCCCTGCAGAGCAACTACACGCTGACGGGCGGCACCGACTGGGTCACCGTTACGCCGGCGACGCTCACGGTCAGCGGCGCCTCGGTGAACACGAAAGTCTACGACGCCACCACGAGCGCCACGTTGAGCGGCGCGACGCTATCGGGCGTGCTGCTGGCCGATACGGTCACGCTCGGCAACGACACCAGCGGCACGTTCGCCGACAAAAACGTCGGCACGTCAAAAACCGTGACGGCGTCCACCATGACGATCGGCGGGGCGGATGCCGGCAACTACACGCTCGTGCAACCCACCGGCCTGACCGGCACGATCACGCAGCGTCCGATCACGGTCACGGCCACCGGCAGCGACAAGGTCTACGACGGCTCGACTTCGGCGACGGCGGGCGTCGCCAGTACCGGCGTGCTGGCGGGCGACACCGTGAGCTTCAGCTACGGCACCGCCGCGTTCAACTCGCCGAACGCGGGCACCGGTATTCCGGTTCAGGTCGGCGGCATCACCGGCAGCGGCATTGATGCGGGCAACTATTCGTTCAACACCACGGCCACGACCTCCGCGAACATCCTCCAGGCGGTGCTGAACCTCACCGGCACGCGCGCTTACGACGGCAGCACGAACGCGGTCGCAGGCCTGTTCGGCAGCAATGGCGTCGTGACCGGCGTCAACGGCGAAACGCTTACGTTGAGCGGCACAGGTACGCTGACGTCGAAAAACGTCGGCACGCAGACGCCGTTTACCGCCACGGGTCTGAATGGCTTCTCGCTGAGCGGCAACGGTGCTGCGCTGGCCAGCAACTACACGCTCGCGGGCGGCGTCGACTGGGTCACGATCACGCCGCTGTCGATCACCGTCGGCGCAACGGGGCAGAACAAAACCTACGACGGCACGACGGCCGCGACGGTGACGCTCGGCAGTAGCGGCGTGATCGCGGGCGATACGTTGAACTTCAGCTACGGCTCGGCCAGCTTCAGCACACCCAATGCCGGACACGCGATTCCGATCGCTGTAAGCGGTATTGCCGGCAGCGGCGCGGACGTGGGCAATTACGCCATCAATACGACCGCCACGACGAGCGCAGATATCGATCCGTTCATCCTCACGCTGAGAGGCACACGCGTCTACGACGGCACGACCGACGCCAACGCGATCCTGTTTGGCAATAGCGGCGTGCTGAGCGGCGTCAACGGCGAAACGCTGACGCTCACCGGCACCGGTACGCTGGTGGGCAAGAACGTGAGCCCGGCCCAGGCGTTCACATCGACGGGCCTGAACGGTTTCACGCTGACCGGCAACGGCGCGGCGCTGGCCGGCAACTACACGTTCGTGGGCAGTGTGCCGTGGGTCGCGATTACGCCGAAGGCGCTGAGCGTGACGGCCGTCGGGCAGAACAAAACCTACGACGGCACGACGCTCGCGCAACTCGGCAGCTTCACCGTGAGCGGCCTCGTGGCGGGCGACAACGCGTCGATCTCGTATGGCGCGGCCAATTTCGGCTCGCCGAATGTCGGCACCGCGATTCCGGTGACGGTCACGGGTATCAGCGGCAGCGGCGGGGATATCGCCAACTACACGTTCCCCGGCTCGGCCACCACCAGCGCGGATATCACGGCGGCGATCCTCAACCTGACCGGCACGCGCAGTTACGACGGCACGGCCAACGCGTCCGCCGGGCTGTTCGGCAGCAATGGCGTGTTGACCGGGGTGAACGGCGAGACGCTGACGCTGGGCGGCGCCGGCACGCTGGCCACGAAGAACGCGGGCACCCAGCAACCGTTCGCCGCCAACGGTCTCGCCGGCTTCACGCTGACGGGCAACGGCGCGGCGCAGGCCAGCAACTACACGTTCGCCGGCGGCGTCGACTGGGTCACCGTCAACCCGCTTGCCGTCACGCTCACCGCCAGTGGACAGAACAAGACCTACGACGGCACCACCACCGCCCAGGTCACACTCGGCGAGAGCGGCGTGCTGACCGGCGACACCGTCACGTTCCACTACACGGGCGCGAACTTCAACACGCCGAACGTCGGCAACGCGATTCCGGTGCGGGTCTCCGGCATTACCGGCAGCGGCGCGGACGCCGGCAACTACACGTTCGCGAACAGCGCGACGACCAGCGCCAATATCACCCCGGCCATTCTCAATCTGACCGGCACGCGCAGCTACGACGGCACCGCCACCGCAGCGCCGGGGCTGTTCGGCAACAACGGCGTGCTGACCGGCGTCAACGGTGAAACGCTGACGCTCGGCGGCACGGGTGCCTTGTCCTCGAAGAACGTCGGCACGCAGATTCCGTTCGCGGCGAATGGGCTCGGTGGTTTTACGCTGACGGGCAACGGCGCGGCGCAAGCCGGCAACTACACGTTCGCCGGAGGCGTCGACTGGGTGAGCATCACGCCGCTCTCGCTGACGCTCGTCACCACGGCGCAGAACAAGACCTACGACAGCACGACGACCGCCCAGATCAGCGGCTTGACGATTCGTGGCCTGCTGGCGGGCGACTCCGCCAACTTCAGCTACACCGGCGCGAACTTCGTCACGCCGAACGCCGGCAATAACATTCCGGTGGTGGTGTCCGGCATCGTCGGCACGGGCAGCGATCTCGGCAACTATTCGTTCAACACCACCACGCTCACGGTGGCGAACATCACGCCCGTGGTGCTGAACCTCACCGGTAGCCGGAACTATGACGGCAGCAATCAGGCCGCCGCCACGCTGTTCGGCAACGGCGGCGTGCTGAGCGGGGTCAACGGCCAGTCGTTGACGCTGAACGGTGCCGGCACGCTGACGAGCAGGAATGTCGGGCAGCAGCAACCGTTCGCATCGGGCGGCCTCGCCGGTCTCACGCTGACCGGTAACGGCGCGGCGCTCGCGAGCAACTACACGCTGGCAGGCGGGGTCGACTGGGTGAGCGTGTCGCCGCTGGCGATCACGGTCACGGCGACAGGTCAAAACAAGGTCTACGACGGCACGAGAACCGCGTCCGTCAGTCTGGCCAGCAACGGTGTGGTGAGCGGCGACAACGTGACGTTCAGCCCGGGCGCCGCCAGCTTTGCTTCGCCGAATGCCGGCAACGGCATCGGCATTGCGGTCGCCGGTATCGCCGGCAGCGGCGCGGACGCGGGCAACTATACGTTCAACAACGCGGCCGCCACTTCCGCCGACATCACGCCCGCCCAGCTCAATCTGACCGGCACCCGGATCTACGACGCGACGACGAGTGCCACCGCAAGCCTGTTCGGCACGAACGGCACGCTGCAAGGCGTGAACGGCGAAACACTGACGCTCGGCGGCGCCGGCACGTTGTCCACGAAGAATGTCGGCACCGCGCTGCCGTTCGCGGCGGGCGGCCTCGCCGGCTTCACGCTCAGCGGTAACGGCGCCGCGCTCGCGAGCAACTATGCACTGGCCGGCAGCACGGACTGGGTGACGATCACGCCGGCCACGCTCGCTGTCGTCGGCACGACGACGACCAACCGGCCCTACAACGGAACCGTGCTCGACGGTCTGTCGGGCGCGACGTTGTCCGGTGTGTTCGGTAGCGATCTCGTGACGCTCGGCAATCACACCGTGGGCACGTTCCAGGATCCGAACATCGGCAAGGACAAACCGGTGGGCACCGGCATGACGATCGGCGGCGTCGACGCGGGCAACTATGTGCTGGTGCAACCGGCCGGACTCACCGCCGACATCGTCGCGCCGGTCACGCCCGTGCCGCCTGGTGCGCTCGCCAGCACCCAGGCCCTGCTCGGCGCCGACGCCGTGTCGACGCCGTACGGCACGGCGTCGTCGACCTCCGAAGGCAATTTCGCGGGCAACCAGAAACAGGAGGACCGTCCGGTGGAGCGCAATCTGACGCGCACGGATTTCCGCTCCGGGCTCGCCCTCACCGTACTGAACGGAGGCGTCAAGCTGCCGACGAATTGAGGCCTCTCGTTGAAGCAAAAAATAAAGTGCGCCGTAGCGCGTCCAATACCTTCTTCAAACTGGCGAACATGACCGCGATTCACTCGAACGGCTTACGTATCACCCGTATGTGTGTCGCCCTTTCGCTCGCTACGACTGCCATCACCGCGCTCGGGCAGGTGCGGATCACACCACCGCCCGATAGCGGTCAGCTTCTTCAACAGGTGCCGCAGGCGCCGATACAGCCGCCGTCGTCGAACCTCGGCCTGACCGTCGAGCCGCAAAGCCCAACGCCGGCGGACAATACGACGTCGTTTCCGGTGCGTTCCATCGTGATCACGGGCAACACGGCGCTACCCACGGCAACGCTGCACGCGCTGGTGGCGTCCAGCGAGGGCAAACGTCTCACGCTGAACGATCTCAACGCGCTGGCCGAGCGCATCAGCGACGCGTATCACCAGCAGGGTTATCCGCTGGCGACCGCGTATGTGCCGCCTCAGGCGATCAAGGACGGCGTGGTGCGGATCGACGTGGCCGAAGCGCGTTATGGTGCGGTATCGCTGAACAATCAGAGTCGCGTCGCCACGCGTGTGCTCGATTCGACGCTCGCCGCGCTGCAACCAGGGCAAGCCATCACCGAATACGAACTCGAACGCACCCTGCTGCTGCTCTCCGACATTCCCGGCGCGACCGCCAGTTCCACGCTCAAGCCTGGACAGCAGGTTGGAACGTCGGACCTGCTGGTCGATATCGCCCCGCAGCAGCGTTTCACGGGCGAGGTCGGGGTGGACGACTTCGGCAACAAATACACCGGCCGGGTACGCGGCAATGGCAGCTTCAACGTCAACGGACTGTTCAACCAGGGCGACGCGCTGAATGTCAATGCGATGACGTCCGGCAACGGCATGACGTATGGGCGCCTCGGCTATACGTACCTGCTCAACGGTGAGGGCACAACGCTAGGCGCGTCGGTTTCCGGGCTCGACTATCACCTCGGCGACGATCTTTCCGCACTGGAAGCGCACGGCTCGGCGTTTGTCGGCAGTGTGGTGCTGGCGCATCCGTTGATTCGCAATACACGGGGCAATCTGTTCGGGCAGGTCGAATTCGATTACCGCAAGCTCAACGACAATATCGACATTATCGGCATCCAGAACGACCGTCAGACCAGTAGCTGGACGGCCACGCTCGCCGGCGACGAACTGGATTCGACCGGCGTGATCAACGCGCGCGCCTCGCTCACTTACGGAATTCTGGCCGCCAATAACCTGCAGACCGACTATATCGATCAACTCGGCACGGACACGTCCGGACACTACGTCAAACTCGCGCTTTCGCTGTCCCGCCTGCAGCAACTCACGCGCCACGATGCCCTCTATTTCGGCTTCTCCGGACAGACCGCCAGCAAGAACCTCGATACCTCCGAGCAGTTCTATCTGGGTGGTCCGGACAGCGTGCGTGGTTACGATGTGGGCGTGCTGGCCGGCGCGCAGGGCTATCTGGCGACGCTCGAATACCGTCACGACGCCGTGTTCCCGCGCGTGCCGGGTGTCTGGCAGTTTTCCGCGTTTGTCGATAGCGGCTGGTGCAGCAATACAAGGATCCGTTCGTACCGGGGCCCAACACCGGCCAGTTGAGCAGCGCGGGCGTCGGGGTTCAGTGGAGCGGCCCGTATCGCGTGATGCTTAGCGTGAGCGTCGCCGTTCCGTTTGGCAAAAGGCCCGAGTTGCTAGGCAGCAATACGAGCCGGTCAACGCACGCGTGGCTACAGTTCCGCAAGGGATTCTGATCGGGGTCTACCGATCCGAGGTCGAGTTATTGAGGTACATGGACTGAATCCCCACGCGCCCCGGACCCGTGAACCGGTTCACGATGAAATTGACGCCCGCGCCAAAGAGGCCACTGGTCAATCTGTCGACCACCGTATCCATCTTGACCTGCGGATCCTTGTAAAGCCAGCCGCCGGGTTCGATGTCGATGGTCTCGCCGGCCGCCAGTACCTTCTCGAACACATTGCCATAGCCGTGGAGCCAAAGCACCCCTTCGCCGCCGTGTCCGTGGAACTTGTCGATAAAGAAACCAGTTTGTCCGAACAGCATGTTGGTGATGCCGCGAATCCGTTCGAAGGTGTATTCCACGTTGCCGGTGGCGGCTAGAAACTGATGCTCGCGCACATGCAATTCCTCACCCGCGCGAAGATGGATCGGCACGATGTGACCGGCGCCGTCACGGCTGAACGCAATGATGCCGTCGCCGCTCGCCTCCGTAATGAACACCTGCATGCCGGCGAGCATGCGCTTCACGGCGCCTTTGACGGGCCGGATGCCAATCCGGACATTCGAGTTCTTCCACAGCAGAATGTGATGCTCGAAGTAGACCGGCTGCCGGGAGACGTCAACCGACAACACCGGCACCAGCTCGCCGCCAATGTGATAGGTGACGCCGCCGAACGTTTCGTCCGCCGCAGCCGTTGGCAGAAGCCGGGGCAATTGATTCATGCGTTTCCTTTCACTCGTTAGCCGACACAAAAAGCATCGAAATATAAAGAATCGTCGACACCACGATAATCGCCACGCCGACCAGTACCTTCACGCGATTGAACTCCAGCCCGCCGTCGATCGCCACGGCAATGCCCACGACCGCCGACAACGTACCGATTGCCGCGAGCAGAACATGCACCTTGCTACGAATCAGCTTTCTGCGTTCGGGCGGGAATCGGTCTTTCAAAGAGTGATGTTCCATTCGAAGCTCCTTCGTGCGGAATGGTACGGGACCGTGGCGCAGGCTCACCGCACACTACTGCGTGGTGTTCATCGTCCAGCCATATCCCAGCGCCTTATACAACGCGACAACCTGCGCAAGCTGCTGATCCTGCAACTGCGACTGCTGCAACTGCGCCGCGAAAAGATTGCGTTCGGCGTCGAGTACTTCCAGATAGCTCGTATAGCCGCCTTCGTACAGATCATGCGCAAGCGACGTGTATTGAACCAGCGCCTCGACCTGTTGATTGGTCGCCTTCAACTGATCGCGCGTACTCGTCACGCCGACCAGTGCGTTCTCCACATCCGCGAACGCCGACTGGATGGTCTGCTGATAGCTGAATAACGCTTCCTGCTGCTGTGCCTCGGCGGTGCGCACTGAGCCGGCAATCGCACCGCCGGTGAAAATCGGCTGCGATATTGCGCCCGCGAACGACCAGATGCGCGCGGGTCCGGTCCAGAGTCCGGACAGTGCGGTGCTCGCCGCGCCGAACAGACCCGTCAACGATATCTCCGGAAAGTATTGCGCGCGTGCCGCGCCGATCGATGCATTCGCGGAGACCAACGCCTGTTCGGCCTGCAGCACATCCGGCCGCCGCTCGAGCAGCGACGACGGCAGCCCCGCCGGAATCGCCGGCGCGGTTAATTGCGTGAGCGGCTTGCCGCGTGGAATCGGCCCCGGGTTATCGCCGAGCAGCAGCGACAACGCGTTTTCCTGCTGTGCGATCTGTTGCTCGAATGCATACACCGAAGTCTGCGCCGATTGAAACTCCGACTTCGCCTGACTCACCTGCAGTTGCGAAACCACGCCACCGCCGAAACGCTCCTGAAACAGCGTCAGTGCGTCGGACCGGCTCGCCAACGTCGATTTCGCGATCTCCAGCCGTTGATCGAGATCGCGCAATTGCAGATAAGCGGTCGCCACGCTCGCGATCAACGCGATACGTGTGGCCTGTTGCGCGGCCTGCGTGCCGAGATAGTCGGCCCGCGCGGCTTCGGTCATGCGCCGCACCCGGCCGAACAGATCGATTTCCCACGACGCCATCAAGTCGAGCTGAACCTGATTGCCGACAGCCGGCGGATAACCCGGCGCGGGCACGCCGCGGCTGCGGCCACCGGCCAGGTTCGCGCCGACTTGCGGGAACAGTCCGGCGCGCGTTGTCATCAAGCGGCCGTAAAACTCGTCGACGCGTGCGGCCGCGATGGAGAGATCTTTGTTCTGCGCCAGCGCCCGCTCGATCAGCGAGTCGAGCACAGGGTCGTTGAACTGATTCCACCATTGCAGCGCGGACGGGTCGACCACTTCGGCATCAGGCGCTGCGTAACGGAACGATGCGGGCGTGACCACTTCGGGCCGATGATAGTTGGGCCCAACCGTGCAGCCGGCCAGCCAGCACGCGCAGACCACCGGGGCGAGTCGACGTAGCGAGGGTTTCATGTTCAACCCTCCTTCGGCCCGGGCGCAACGGGCGGCTCGGTGGCCGGCTCAGGTTTGCCCTTGCGTCGCGACGACAGGGTTTCGAAGCCCCAGAAGAACATCGGAATAAAGAACAGCGCGATAACCGTCGCGCCGAGCATGCCGAAGATCACGCCGGTGCCGAGCGAGCGGCGGCTCGCAGCCGACGCGCCGCTCGCGATCGCCAGCGGCACGCAGCCGAGAATGAACGCGAGCGAGGTCATGATGATCGGCCGCAGACGCAGCTTGGCGGCCTTCAACGCGGCGTCGTAAGGCGACAGGTTCTCTTTCTCGCGCATCTCGACGGCGAACTCGAAGATCAGAATCGCGTTCTTCGCCGCGAGCGCGATCAGCACGGTCAGGCCGATCTGGAAGTACACGTCGTCTTCCATGCCGCGTAGCAGGATGCCGATCAGCGCGCCGAACAGCGCGAACGGCACCGCGAGCAGCACGCCGATCGGCAACGACCACTTCTCGTATTGCGCGGCGAGAATCAGGAACACCATCAGCAATGCAAACGCGAACACCGCGGCGGCGGTCGAGCCGGCCTGTTTCTCCTCGTAGGCCTGGCCGCTCCACGCATAGCTGTAGCCGTCGCCCAGCACTTCCTGCGCGGTCTGCTCCATCGCGGCGAGCGCGTCGCCCGAACTGTGCCCGGCCGCGGCGTCGCCGGTGATCTTGGCGGCCGGGAAATTGTTGAAGCGCGTCACGATGTCGGCGCCCGGTACGAAGCGGAACGTGGTGACGGCCTTGATCGGCACCATGTCGCCGCTGCGGTTGCGCACATACAGTTGCTGGATATCGTCGGGCTGCGTGCGGTATTGCGGCTCGGCCTGCACGATCACCTGGAAGAGCCGGCTGCTCTTCGGAAACTGGCTGACGTACGACGAACCGAACATGGTTTGCAACGCCGCATAGATGTCCTGCACCGGCACGCCGAGCGATTCCGCCCGCTCGCGATCGACCTCGACCAGCAATTGCCGCGAGTGCGTGTTGATGGTCGAGTTCACGCCGCGCAGCGCCGGGTTCTGGCGCGCCTTCGCAATGAACGCGCGCACGCGTTCTTCGAGGTCCTGGTAGCTGCCGTCGCCGGTGCTTTGCAGCCAGAACTCGAAGCCGCCGGTGGTGCCGAGACCCGGAATGGACGGTGGATTCAGCGGCACCACCACGCCGTCCTTGTAACCGGAGAAGGCCTTGTTCGCGTCGCGGATCAGGTCTTCCGCAGTGCCGTTTTCGCCGCGTTCCTTGAAACCCTTCAACGTGATGAACAAGGTGCCTGCGTTCGACTTGTACTGCGAATCCACCAGGCTGTAGCCGATTGGCGCCGCGACCGATTTGACCGCCGGCTGTTTGGCGAACCATTGCTCGGCGCGCTGCGACAGATCGCCGGTGCGGTCGAGACTGGCGGCGTCGGGCAGCACGACCGCGCCGAGCAGATAACCCTGATCCTCGGTCGGCACGAACGACGACGGAATGTGTTTGAAGAGGCCGCCCGTCGCGATGATCATCACGACGATCAGCAGGATCGACACCACGACGCGGCGAATCGCAAGTTGCACCGCGCGGCCGTAGCCTTCGGTCATGCTCTCGAAGCGCCTGTTGAACCACAGGAAAAAGCGGTTCTTCTTTTTCGTTTCCGGTTTGAGCAGGATCGCGGCGAGCGCCGGCGACAGCGTCAACGCCACCACGCCCGACAGCACGACCGACACGGCGATCGTCACCGCGAACTGCTTGTACAACTGCCCGGTAATGCCGGACAGAAACGCCACCGGAATGAACACCGCGAGCAGCACCAGCACGATCGCGATCACCGGTCCGGTGACCTCGTCCATGGCGCGTTTGGCGGCCTCTTTCGGCGGTAGACCGAATTCGGACATATTGCGCTCGACGTTTTCGATCACGACGATCGCGTCGTCCACCACGATGCCGATTGCCAGCACCATGCCGAACAGCGTCAGCATGTTGATCGAAAAACCGAACGCCATCATGCCGATGAACGCGCCGAGAATCGACACCGGTACCGCGAGAATCGGCACGAGCGTCGCGCGAAAACTCTGCAGGAAAATGAACACCACCAGAATCACGAGAATCACCGCGTCGCGCAACGTGTGCACAACCTCGCCGATGGACTCCTGCACGAACTCGGTCGTGTCGAGCGCGACCTCGTATTTGAGGCCGGGCGGAAAGCCCTTCTGCATCCTTTCGAGGGTCTGGCGCACCTCTTTCGCGACCTGCAGCGCGTTGGCGCCCGGTTGCTGGTACACGGCGATCAGCGTGGCGGTTTTGCCGTTATAGCGGCCACGCAGCGAGTAATCTTTCGCACCGAGTTCCGCGTGGCCGATATCCTTGATACGCACCGTCGACGCATCGCCCGAACCGGCGCGCAGAATGATGTTGTCGAAGTCGGCGGGTTCGGTCATGCGGCCTTTGGTGGCGACCGGGAAGGTCTGCTGCACGGGCCCGTTGGTCGGCGACTGGCCGAGGCGGCCGGCGGAAAACTGCTGGTTCTGGTTGCTGACGGCCTGCTGCACGTCGGCGACGGTGATGCCGAGCTTCGCCATCCGGTCAGGCTTGATCCAGATGCGCATGGCGTAGTCGGCCGAGCCGAAGATCGACGCCTGATTCGCGCCCGGAATCCGCTTCAACGCGTCGAGCACGTAGACGTTCGCGTAGTTCGCCACGTACGACTGGTCGTACGTGTTGTCCGGCGAATAGATCGCGATCACCATCATGAACGCCGACGAGCGCTTCTGCACCGAGACCCCTTGCGCGGTCACCGAATCGGGCAGCGTCGGCAGCGCCAGATTCACGCGGTTCTGCACATCCACCTGCGCGAGCGACGGGTCCGTGCCGGTCTTGAAGTACGCGGTGAGCGTCATGTTGCCGGTCGATGAACTCGACGAGTTCATGTACATCATGTTGTCCGCGCCGTTGACCTGCTGCTCCAGCGGCGCCGCCACGTTCTGCGCGACGACTTCGGCGCTCGCACCCGGATAGGTTGCGCTGACGGTAATGGTGGGCGGCGCGATGTCGGGAAACTGCGAGATCGGCAGGTTGAACATCGCGACCGTGCCGGCCACCACCAGGATGATCGACACCACTGACGCGAAAATCGGCCGGTCAATGAAAAAGTGGGCGAACTTCATCGCTCAGCCTCCGGTCGTGGGGCTGAGGGTGACATCGACGCGGCGCGATTTGTCGGGCGCGTCGGTGGCGACGATCCGTGCGGGGCGGTGCATGTCGATCCGCGCGACGTCGACGCCCGCGACGATCAGCGCGGAGCGCACGGTCGCGGCACGCGCGGCGGCCAGTTTGACGTTGTCGGCGTAGGAGCCGGTGGCGTCGGTGTAGCCGGAAATCGCCACGCGCGCACCGGGCGAAGACGCCAGTTGGCGTGCCACGGTGGCTAGTGTGTCGGCGGATTGGTGGTCGAGGCTTGAACTGCCGACAGCGAAGAAGAGTTCGGTGTGGGCCGGTTGTGCGGCGCCGGCTGTTGTCGTGCTTGCCTGAGCGCCGGCGTTGCCCCTGGCGCTGTTGGTGCCGTTGCCCGTTGCGCCCGTTGCGCCCGCTGTTGCGGCACCGCCAGCGGCACCTGCCGTCGCGCTCGTGCCGGACTGAGCCGCGCCACCTTGCGCCCCTGCCCCCGCACCGTTTTGACCCGCCGCCCCGGTCGTTGCGCTCGCACCCGATTGACCCGCGGCTTTACCGCCACCCCCCGCCGTTCCACCCGCCCCGCCCGCGATCGCCGCGATATTCACACTCGCGGCCGGCAACGGCACCACACGCGCATTCACCGCCGCTCCCGGCATCAATCGCATCGCGTTGTCGATCACGACCCGATCGCCCACCTGCAGGCCGGAATTGACGACCCAGTCGTTGCCGTTCCATTCGCCGGCTTCGATCGCGCGTTGCTGCGCCTTGTTGTCTTTATCGACGGTCCACACGTATTCGCCGCGCGCTCCCTGCATGACCGCGCCCTGCGGCACGGCGACCGCCGCGCTGCGCTGCGCGCCGAGCAGCTTGATCCGGACGAACTGCCCGGGCCGCAACGAGCCGGCCGGGTTCGGCACGGCGGCGCGAATCAGATACGTGCCGGTCTCCGAACTCAACGCCGCGTCCTGAAACGCGATATGGCCGCGCTGCGGATAGATGCTGCCGTCGGCCAGCACGATCACCGCTTCGAGATCGCCGAGCGGCGGCAGCTTCAGCGTGCCGTTCGCGGTCTGCGCCCGCAATTGCAGCATCTCGTTCTCGGACAGCGAAAAATTGATCCACATCGGATCGAGCTTGGCGACGTAAGTCAGCAGGCTATTGGACGAATCGATATACGAGCCGTCCTGCTTCTTCGCGAAGCTCGACAGGCCGGTGACCGGCGCGGTGATCGTCGTGTAGCCGAGATTCAGATTCGCACTGGTGACGTTGGCGCGCGCCTGTTCGAGCGCGGCGGCGGCGCTCAACTGCTGGCCGATCGAATCGTCGAGATCTTTCTGGCTCAGCGCATTCTTCGCGACGAGCGGCCGCACGCGATTGAGATTCGCCTGCGCCGTATCGAGCCGCGCTTTCTGCTGTGCCATTTCGGCGCGCGCGGCGTCGAGCGCCGCTTCGAACGGCTTGCGGTCCATCACGAACATCACGTCGCCCTGATGAACCATCGCGCCTTCCTGGTAGACGCGCTTCTCCAGAAAGCCGTTCACGCGCGCGCGGATCTCGACCTGTTGCGAACTCTCCGTCTGGCCGACGTAGTCGAAAGGCACGGGCACGTCGCGCAGCGCGACGTCGACCACGTCGACGTTGACCGGCGCTCGCGCGGCTTCCGGCGCCGGTTTGTCGTGGCATCCACTCAGCGCTGCCAGCACCGTAATGGCGAGGCCAGTGGTTAAGACGTGCAACGCTCGCATCATCGTGATCTCCGTCGGCAAAGCGGCTGGACCGTGGTGCACGGACGCCGGGACGCAATCGCGCTACGCCGCGGCGTGTTGCCGGTGCGTGCGCGTGGAACCATCTTGATACTGCGCTGCAGCGCCAGGTATTCCGCACGAATGTGCGTGTGCTCAACGTGAAATCCGTCTGCGGACCAATTCGCTTCCGCTCGTTAAAAACGGACAAACGTGGAGCGTCCTGTCGTTCAGCGACGACTCACGGCCTATGACAAAGCCGTTAAAGCGACCGCAAAAAACGGGTGAACCGCATGGAAATGAAGGGAGGCAAACCGCACGGACGAGTGCGGCGCCAGCAAGCGTGTTCCGGGTGACTCGTCCACTGATGCATACGTGCTCCTTATTTTTCTAGCAGTATGTCAATCGGATATCCAGTACCGTTGCACCGAGTTAGAAGGCAATGGCCATTTGCCCGGGAATGTTTCGTGCGTTTTCCCACCTCTGCGCGCAGGCAGTGTAGCACCGCTAATCGAAAAACAACATGTGAGGGTGGGAATCAGGCTGCGCGAATAATAGGTCTATTTTGTGCGCTTTTCAGCGTGCGCCACATAGTGAGTTGGGCCATAGACCAGGCTGCCAGGCGAGTTGACGGATCGCCGACCGTTGCGCGAGCTTCGCCGGTTTTTGCGGCGAAGCTCGACAGCTCGATTACGGCGAAACCGTGAACGCCGGATTCGGGCTGACCGACAGGCTATTCACCTTGCAGTTGCCGGACAGCGGCTGATTGCTCGCGCTCAGCGTATTGGTCGCGTTGCTCCACGCGCCGCTGATCGTGGAAGGACCGCAGTTCGCGCCGAGCACGCTGAAGCCGACGTTCGCCACATTGCCGGTCGTCGTGCTGGTGGCGACGAGCTTCCACGGCAGTCCGATGATCTGCGGCACGCCGCACAGGCCACCGCCCGTGATCGCGACCGAGTTGATCTGCGCGTACGTGCCGTCGGTGCTCACCACGCCGCTGAGCGTGATACCGCAACTCACATTGGGCGCGATCGGTGTGCTGACGTTGATCGTGCCCGGTGCGCTGAAGGAAGCGCCTGCCGGTCCGATCGTCGCCGCGGCGGCGATCGGCGCGACGGCGGCGAATGCGATAGCGATGGCGCTGCTGCATGCGAAAGTTTTGATCAGCTTCATGATTTACCTTCCCAGAAAAAAGGCTAAAGAAATTGCTGGAGTTGGGCAGCCGGCGGCGCTGTGCGTGGACCTCGCCGCCTGACCGTTTGACGCGCCTGACTACTGCCATCCGCTCGGTCGGCGGGCATCGTCATGCCTGCCGCCGTCGGCGTCGTTCGTGATCCTGATCGCCTTGGTGTGGTGTTTTCAGGAAGGCCGAACCTCATGCGATTGCTGTTTCGATTGCGATTGCCATGTTGGTTGCGATTGCACGAAGGCCCGCATAATGACGGCCGACACAGCGCCACGCACAGGTGTCCCAAATCCCATTGCTTTGTCTCCGTCAGTATTTTTAATTCGCCACGTACGATAATCGTTCGGCATACGTAAGCCGGTTTGATACGGACGTAACAGGCCACGACATTAAAATGCCGCGTATAGCACTGCCCGGCCCAGTTAGCCGACGATCTATTCAGTCTGAAAATGCGCGCCGCATTTAAAAACGGGTTGAATCCCGTAATAGGCGTGGTGTCTCGCGAGACGCTTGTGCCATCGCACTCCTCGTTGGATTGGGATGCTGCAGTGCACCGCAGTCATTGGCCGGATGTTTCAAATAATTATGTGGGCACACAGTAGTCTGGACGGCGCGGCCTGTATATAGAATTTTTGATCCAAACCGATGCTTTCGGCTGAGCCTTGTATTGCCGTCGTTTCGCGGATGTTTTTAAACGGTCGAATGAATCCGGTGTCACGGTGCGGAGGCGTTTAATAGTTTCGACCTGATGCAATTAGCGTATTCTGACTGCCGGGCCGACTAATTTAGAAAGCGCCGCGATCCGATTGATTGCGTCGGCAATCGGCTGTTAATGGGGAAACGCGCACTATGTCATTCCGGAACGCGAGAAAACCTACCGCCATGCGGTTATGGCTTTTCGCCGGCTGTGGGGTATTGGGCTTCGGCACGATAGCGCTGACTGCGATCTTGATGGGGCAGTGGCCGACGCGCGCGGACCCCGCCACGCAGGTTGCGATTCAAGCGGAGGCCGAGCCTGGAAATAACGGACCGGTCACGAATCGCCATAACCTGGCGGTGGCGTCTCCTGCGGCACCGCCCTCCTCGACTCACGAAGGGATTGACGTGCTATCGCGGCTGGAAACGGCGGGACGCGATAAATCGCTGATCCAACCGGAAGCCAACCTCAGCAATACGCTCGACGAAGCGCTGCAGCGTGCTTTGTCGTTTCCCGATTTCGGCGCGCTCGCGGGACGCACCGACCCGGAGGGCCTCTTTGAAGCCGCGGCCTGGGTCGATGCCTGCGAGCGTGGCGCCTTCGCCGCTCAGGAGATGTCGTTGCGATGCCGGGAACCGGATCTGCACGGCGCGCATTACGCGGACGACCTGTTGAAGCAGGCCGCCGATGCGGGCCAACCCGGCGCCGTTCTGAGCCTGGCCGCACGACACCCCGAACAGTGGCTGGAGATCCCTTTGCGCAGCGGCGGCATGCTCGGCGACCGCGTGTTCGCACTCGCCGCGCGGGGCCGATCCGCCGCGCTCGTGCTGCTCAGTCAACTGTGCGCCGTGCCCGACGCCTGCGTCGACGAACAATTGACGCGCAACGTGCTGGCGCTGCTGCAGTTGAGCATCTACAAAACGGGGACGTCGGAGACGGGTGACTATCTGACGGGCGCCGAGATCAACCGCCGCGAAGCGGTCGATCGCGCCGAACGGATTCGCACTGCACTGCAATGGCCGCCTTGAGCCATCGCAGCTAGGCCGCAGCAAGCGGTTCACGCCGCGTCGGCGCCGCGGCCACCGCAGCGGGTTGCGACAGATTTTTCGGATCGAAAACGCGTTCATGCAGCCGCGTGAACGAGCGGAAATTCCACAAGCTGCGCGCCACGAACACGCGCTGCACCCAGCGATACAGGGGCTGGTGGAAGCCGCACAGACGCTCGGCTTCAGCCGCGCCGAACTGATCCTTCATGTGGTGCTGCCCGGTGCGCTGCCCACCGCGCTGGTGGGCCTGCGTTATGCGCTCGGTTCGGCATGGCTCGCGCTGGTGTTGGCCGAGCAGGTGAACAGCCAGGGCGGGCTCGGCTATCTGGTCACGTTTGCCCGCGAAGTCTATCGCACCGACATTATCGTCGTGTGCCTCATCATCTATGCGCTGCTGGGCCTCGCTGCGGATTTCGGCGTGCGCGCTCTCGAAAAGGGACTACTGTCATGGCGTCCGGCATTTCGCGCTCGTTGAATCATCCTGTTGCCGTGGACGACACGCTCGCCGTGCGCGTCCGCGACCTCACCAAACGGTTCGGCGCGCGCCGCGTGATCGACGGTCAGTCGCTGGAGATTCGTCGCGCTGGCCGGACCGAGCGGTTGCGGCAAGAGCACGTCGTTGCGCGTGCTCGCCGGGCTCGATCGCGAGATCGACGGCGACGTGCGGGTGTCGACGAGTCGGACGTTATCGCTTCGACGAGTCGGACGTTATCGCTTGAGGTTCGCTACTAGCGCGCCCTACCCGCACAGTTTGCCGATATCCATATCGATTATGGTTGTTTGTTCAATCAGTTCGGCTTGCTTAAGGTGACTTGCCACCTCGCTTCTCGCACCGGCAAATCATCCCCGACTTCAATAAAACTGATTTGAACAACCATGAAAAAAATCATCTTCGCCTTTGGCGTGTCGTCTCTTCTGGCCGGTACTGCCAGTGCTCAAAGCAGCGTCACGCTGTACGGCATCGTGACCGGCAACGTGACGTATTCGAACAATGCGCAAACCGCGGTGACGTCGGCCTCCGGCAAACCTAAAGGCGGTACACAGGTCGCGCAACTCGACGGCGGTTCGTCGGGACTGTCGTCAAGCCGCTGGGGCCTCACCGGCGCGGAAGATCTGGGCGGCGGACTGAAGGCGATCTTCAAGCTCGAAAGCGGCTTCAGCGTGAATAGCGGCGCGCTTGGACAAGGCGGCACCGAGTTCGGCCGTCAGGCGTGGGTGGGATTCACCGCCGACAAGTACGGCACGTTCACGCTGGGGCGTCAGGCCGATACGTCGGTGGAGTTCATCTCGCCGCTGCTGGCCGGCTGGTACTGGGGCAACCTCGCGATCCACCCCGCCGACTACGACAACCTGAACTTCACGCACCGTATCAACAACACGGTCAGGTACCTGTCGGATTCGTTCAGCGGGTTCCGCTTCGGCGCGTTGTACAGCGTGGGCGGCGTGGCCGGGAATGTCACGCAGAATCAGTTCTGGTCGACCGGTTTGAGTTATAGCGGCGGGGCATTTGCCTTCGCGGCGTCGATCATCAATGCGCGCAATCCGAATTCGTCGCTCTACGGTACGAACGCCAATGCGAGCGCGACCGGCAATAACCTCGGTTCCGCCGGCTCGGCCACGGCCGCGGAGTCCAATCCGGCGATCGCGGGTTTCGCTTCGGCGCATACGCAACAGACGGTGTCGGTCGCGACCACGTACACGGTGGGCGGTGCGATTTTAGGCGCGGCTTATTCGACCACACAGTTCCGCGGGCTCGGCTCGAACGCGTCGCTGAATACGCTCAATTACAGCGGCTCGACGACACTCAGCACGGTCAGCGCGAGTCTGCGTTATCAGGCGACGCCGTACCTGCGCTTCGGCACGTCGTTCGATTACACGCAAGGCGGCAGTGTGGGCAGCAAGGGCAATGCGAAGTACGAGCAATTCAATCTCGGCAGCGCGTATTCGCTGTCGAAAGCGACCGAGCTTTACCTGACTGGGGCATTCCAGCATGCGAGCGGCACGGATTCGCTGGGCCGTCCCGCGGTCGCGGCGATCGGCTATCTGACACCTTCCGCGACGGACAGGCAGGTGGCGGTATCGGCGGGGCTGAAGCATCTGTTCTGATGCACTCGAATGACAGGGCCTGTTGCATGGATGGCCCTCTCCTACCTGATGCGGGACCGTGGATGCGCTGCATTCCGATGGTCCCGCGCCAGTACTTCATCACCGCCCTTAGCGTGCCAGTTCGGCCTCGATTGCCGCGACGAGGCGCGGGTCGTCGGCGGTGACATCGGGAGAGAAACGCCCCACTACGCGACCATCGCGACTGACCAGGAATTTTTCGAAATTCCACAGCACGTCCGGCACAGCGTTGGGTTCGATGCCGTAACCCTTGAGCCGTTCGCGGAACGGACCCTCGCCGGTGGCGTCGGGCTGCGCGGCCGTCAGCGTGTGATACAGCGGATGCTGGTCGGCGCCGACCACCGAGATCTTCGAGAACAGCGGGAATTTCACGTCATAGGTGCTGGTGCAGAAGGTCTGGATTTCCTCGTCGCTGCCCGGCTCCTGGCCTTTGAAGTTGTTCGCTGGAAAACCCAGTACTTCGAGACCGTCGCCGCGTTTGTCTTCGTAGAGTTTTTCCAGACCTTCGTATTGCGGCGTCAGCCCGCATTTCGAGGCCACGTTCACGACCAGCAGCACCTTGCCTTGAAACGGCTTCAGTGTTTGCGGCGTGCCTTCAATCGACGTGACGGGTACATCGTATAAGGCTTGACTCATGGATCACCTTCGGTTGGTTGAGGGATGGGCACACGATACGCCGCTTTTTGAATTTCGGCAGAACGCGGCATAGCCACCCTTCAATATCCTTATTCCTATTGATTGGTTCGCCTGGTTTCGGCGGGACGCTATTGTCGAGCGCGTGCACGGTCTCACGCACTCCACCCCAAACAGAATGAGAGTTCAGTCATGAAACCACAACGTTCACTACGCTTCACCGGCTTAGCTGTGCTCAGTGCGATCGCGTCGATCGCCATGGGCTTCAGCACGCTCGCATTGGCCGGCGTCGCGCTGGATCTCAGTCCGCAGCAACCGGACCGGATCCGCGTGCAAAAAGATCCGGCGGCCGTGAAAGCCGTGTCCGCGCAGTTTCGTTTCGTGAAAGACGACACGCTGACGATCGGCATTCATCCGACCATCCCGCCGATCAGCACCTATGCCACCGACGCCAAAACCGTAGTCGGTTTCGATGCCGACCTCGCGCAAGTAGTCGCGGATAGCCTGGGTAGAAAGCTGGAGCTGGTGCCGGTGGCATGGGCCGACTGGCCGCTTGCGCTGGAGTCCGGCAAGGTCGACGCGGTGTTGTCGAACGTCACGGTAACGGAGGAGCGCAAGCTCAAATTTGATTTTTCCAGCTACCGTCAGGATCAGGTTGGCTTTTACGTGAAGTCCGATAGCAAGATCGTTTCGCTGAAGGAGCCGAAGGACGTGGCCGGCCTGCGAATTGTCACGGACTCCGGCACCAACCAGGAAAAGATCCTGCTGGCGTGGGACAAGGAGAATGTCGCGCACGGTCTGAAGCCGGTCGCCGTCCAGTACTACGACGACGTTGCCGTGAGGAATCTCGCGCTTCAAGCCGGCCGCGCCGATGCCGTGTTCAGCGTCAATGCGACCCAGGCTTATCAGGCCGCGCAGCAAGGCAAGACCCGACTGGTCGGCACGGTAAGCGGCGGCTGGCCGCGCACCGCCGAACTCGCAATCGCGACGCGCAAAGGCAGCGGTCTCGCCGATGCGCTCACCACCTCGTTGAACGACCTGATTGCGTCGGGTACGTACACGCGTGTGCTGGACCGATGGAATCTCGGCTCGGAGGCGATCGCGCGGTCGGCGACTAATCCGCCGGGGTTGCCGAAGCTCTGAGGCGGTTCCTATCCTCGATTGCAGCGTAAGTGTTACAACCATGCCGCCCGGCTAAACGGAGTGTCGCGATGAGCGAGAAAAAACGGCAGATCAAGCTAGGCGCGTTTCTGATGGAGACGGGCCACCATATCGCCGCATGGAGGCACCCCGAGGCTCAGGCCGATGGCGGGCTCAACTTCGAACACTATGCGCAAGTCGCGCGTATCGCCGAACAGGCCAAATTCGACGCGATCTTTTTCGCCGATAGCGTCAGCGTGCGCGATACCAATCTCGCTTCGCTATCGCGTACCGCGCGCGCGGATCACTTCGAACCGTTGACGCTGTTGTCGGCGCTCTCGGTGGTCACGCGCAACATCGGCCTGATCGCGACGGTGTCGACCACCTTCAACGAACCCTACAATCTGGCGCGCAAATTCGCGTCGCTCGATCATCTGAGCGGTGGCCGCTCAGGCTGGAATCTCGTCACGTCGAGTACGGAATCCGAGGCGCTGAACTTCAGTTTCGAGCAGCATCCGGACCATGCGGTGCGTTATGAACGCGCGAAAGAGTTCTACGACGTGGTCGCGGGTCTGTGGGATAGCTGGGAAGACGATGCCTTCTCGCGCGACAAGCAGAGCGGTGTCTATTTCAATCCCGACAAGCTGCATGTGCTAAACCATCGCGGCAAGCATTTCAAGGTGCGCGGGCCGTTGAACGTTGCGCGTTCGCCGCAGGGCTGGCCCGTCGTCGTGCAGGCAGGCGCATCGGATGCCAGCAAGGAACTCGCCGCGCAAACCGCTGAAATGATTTTTGTCGCGCACCAGACGCTGGAGGAAGCGCAGACGTTCTATCGGGACATCAAGGGACGGCTCGCGCGCTACGGGCGGCAGCCGGATCACCTGAAGATCATGCCCGGCATCTTCCCGGTGATCGGCAAAACCGAAGCCGAGGCGCGTGCAAAATTCGACGCGTTGCAGGAACTGATTCATCCTACGGTCGGGTTGGCGCTACTGTCGAATATGTCGGGCGGTGTCGACCTGTCCGGCTATCCGCTGGACGGGCCGGTTCCCGATCTGCCGGAAACCAATGGCGGTAAAAGCCGTCAGCAGTTTGCTGCTGGACCTGGCGCGGCGCGAGAACCTGACGATCCGCGAACTGTATCTGCGGATTGCGGGTGCGCGCGGACATCAGCAGGTGGTCGGTACGCCGGGGAGCGTCGCCGATCAGTTACAGCAATGGTTCGAGGAAGAAGGCGCGGACGGCTTTAACATCATGTCGCCGTGGCTGCCCGGTGGGCTGGGTGAGTTTGCGGAGTTGGTCGTGCCGGAGTTGCAACGGCGTGGGCTGTTCAGGACCGAGTACGAGGGGTGCACGCTGCGGGAAAATCTGGGGCTGCCGCGACCGGTGAATCGGTATGTTCAGGTTGCAACGGACCAACGCCTGACTGTAGCAGCGCAATAGCACATTCCATCGCATCTCCCCTTGCGAAATGGTGTTCGTCGCCATGCGACGAATGCGCTCACGTTCACGCACCTTTCTTCACTACCCCTCCGAAGTTTCTTCAACCGATCTCGGCGTGTCATTTTGATCAGTTGGCGTTGACAATGATTCGCATTACAGATAATTTACGAGCCGTGGCCACGCGAAAAATTTCTCCAATTTTTTAATCCACAGGAATCCAGATGATTGTTGAATTGAATCGGCAAGAAATCGAACAGGTCTCCGGTGCCGGCTTGACCGGCACAGTAGCAGGCACGGTCGGAGGAACAGTCGCAGGGCAAGCAATCGGTCCGGAAGTCGGAGCAGGATTTGGCGCGGCGGTTGGATCATTCCTTCCCGGCATCGGCACTTTGGGCGGCGCAATTATTGGAGCCGGCATCGGCACCATGTATGGCGGCCTGGCGGGCGGAGCGGCGGGCGCTTACGTAGCGGACAAACTTCAGGATCACGGGTGGGCATACTTCTTCCCCAACGGGGCGCCGACGTTCAATGACCTTTTGCAGTTTACTGATCAGCTTCAATAAAATTCCTGACTAAAGCGCGCCAAGCTTGGCGCAATAGCTGGGCCTAGCGTTCAAGTATTTATATGATATCCACCAGAAAATTTCTAGAAAAATTCATTGCGTTTTCCACTCTATTCATGGTGATAATAATCTCCATGTTTTTCTTGCTGGCCGAAGACTACGCTATAGATTATGTGACCGGAAGCGCTTTATGTCTGATCAGTATAATTTTTCTGAGGAAGATCGCTTCAAAAAAATGGCCCGGCTTTCTTAATATCCCGTGGTACAAAACCGACCTGCCGATTTACGGTGCACTTTTCGGACTGGCATTGTCACTGCTGGGAATTCTATCCAAAATGAATGGTGGTACTGCCGCCATTGCCTTTGCCTTGCCCGCCTCGCTCGGAACTGCATTGTACGATTATGTAGAAATCTTTCATGAAAAAGATAAAGGCAATTAGTAGACGGCAATTGAGACTTCAATGAGCAGCCGTACCCAACTTTTCCGAAATAAAGCACTCGATGCCCAGCGCACGTCGGTAATCGGCGAGATCGTGCTGGCGCGCCCTGTCTCGTTCTCGTTCCTGACGGCTGTAGCCATCTGCATGGCGCTCGCCGTCGCCTCGTTATTGGCGTTCGGCAGTTATACGCGCCGCACCACGGTGGATGGCGTCGTCATGCCCAACATCGGACTCGTCAAGGTCTATTCACAGCAGTCGGGCATTGTGTTGCGCAAGGCAGTCGTCGAAGGTCAGTACGTAACGCGCGGCATGGTGCTCTATACGCTCTCCACCGACCTGCAGAGCGCCGCCGAAGGTCGCACACAGGTCGCGTTGATCGAGCAGGCACGTCAGCGCAAACAATCGCTGCTGCGCGAGAGCGACAAGATACGTCTGCTGCAACGGGATGAGCGCGATACGCTGCAGGCGAAGCACGCCAGTTTGCGCGCCGAACTCGCCCGCCTCGAAGACCAGCTCGCACGTCAAGTCGAACGCGCATCGCTTGCGGCCGACGGCGTTGGCCGCTATCGGCGTCTCCTCGCCCAGGACTACGTCTCGACCGACCAGCTCCAGCAACGGCAAGCCGATCTGATCGACCAGCAGTCGAAGCTGCTCGGGCTGCAGCGCGACCGGGCCAACGTCTCCCAGGCAGTCAAGGCGAGCGCGAACGAACTCGCCGGTCTTGCGCTCAGGCAGCAGAACCAGTTGGCGCAGCTCGATCGCAGCGTGATCGATGTCGACCAGACACTGATCGAAAGCGAGGCGCGACGCTAACTCGTCATCACCGCGCCTGAGAACGGTATCGCGACCGCCGTCATTGCCGAACCGGGCCAGACGATAGACGCCATCCATCCGGCTGTGAGCATTGTGCCGGAAGGCTCGCGTTGGTACGTTCAGTTGTACGTGCCCAGCGCGGCGGTCGGCTTCGTCGGCGTCGGCGTTCCGGTGCGAGTGCGCTACCAGGCTTATCCGTACCAGAAGTTCGGCCAGTATCGCGCGCAGGTGACGTCGATCGCGCGGACGGCGCTGTCGGCCGCCGAACTGTCGATGAGTGGCATGGCCGCAGTCGGTGCACGTGGAGGCGACGCTACGTTCTACCGCGTCACGGCCACGCTTGATCAGCAGACAGTGACCGCGTACGGCAAGCCGCAACCGCTGCAGTCGGGCATGGCGCTCGAAGCCGACATCCTGCGCGAACGCCGGCGTCTTTACGAATGGGTGCTCGAGCCGCTCTACAGTCTCACCGGCAAACTCTAATGTCTCTTTCCGCCATGTTCTTTTCCGACCGCCTCTCGTTCGGTTTTAGCAGCAAGCTGCCCATCTTCTTGCAGACAGAAGCAACTGAATGCGGACTCGCCTGTCTTGCGATGGTCGCCGGCTATCACGGCGACCATGTGGATCTCGCCACGTTGCGCGGCCGCTTTCCGGTATCGCTAAAGGGAACCGCGCTCGCTCGCCTGATCGAGATCGCACAACGCCTCGAACTGGGTACTCGTGCACTAAAGCTCGACCTCGACCAGATCGGGCAACTCCGCATGCCGTGCATCCTGCATTGGAACTTCAACCACTTCGTCGTGTTAAAAAAGATCAGCGGCAAGCTCGCTGTGATACACGATCCCGCACAAGGCATTCGCAAGTTGCCGCTCGACGTGCTATCGCGCTGTTTCACCGGCGTCGCACTGGAGTTGTGGCCCACCGGTGGTTTCAAACAGCGCGATCCGGCACCGCCGATCAGGTTGCGTGCGCTGCTCGGTCCCGTGTCGGGGCTATCCCGCTCGCTTGGCCAGGTGCTGGCGCTCGCTTTCGCGCTCGAAGTGTTTGCGATCGTGCAGCCGTTCTTTATGCAATGGGTCATCGACGAGGTGATCGTCAGCGCCGACCACGATCTACTCACCGTGCTGGCACTCGGGTTCGGGCTCCTGCTGTTTATGCAGCAGGCGACCAGCGCAGTCCGCGCGTGGGTGCTGATGTACTTCGGCACGACGCTAAATGTGCGGTGGCGTGCGAACGTGTTCATGCATCTGCTCAGCTTGCCGGTGCGCTACTTTGAGCGACGCCATCTCGGCGACGTCGTGTCGCGCTTTGGTTCGATCGACGCGATCCAGCAGACGCTCACCACATCGTTCCTGAGCGCGGTAATCGACGGCCTGATGACCGTCGCCACGCTTGTGATGATGTTCATCTACAGCAGCGCGCTCGGTGGTATCGCGCTCGGCGCGATGGCGCTTTATACTTTGCTGCGCTGGCTTTGGTACCGTCCTCTGCGGCGCGCAACCGAAGAGCAGATCGTACGCGCCGCGAGACAACAGAGTTACTTTCTCGAAAGCGTGCGCGGCGTGAAAACGATCAAACTGTTCAATCGGCAGAACGAGCGCTGTGCGAGTTGGCTGTCTCTGTTCGTCGAGCAAGTCAACGCCGGATTGCATACGCAGAAACTGCAGTTGCTGTATCAGCAGGTCAATGGGTTGCTGTTCGGCATAGAAGGCTTGCTGGTTATCTGGCTCGGTGCACGGATGGTGATGGAGGGCCAGTTTACCGTTGGCGTGCTCATGGCATTCAACGCGTACAAGATGCAGTTCGATAGTCGCGTCGGCGGCCTCATCGATAAGTATTTCGAGGTGCGCATGTTGCAGTTGCAGGGCGAGCGGCTAGCCGACATCGTATTCGCGAGCCCTGAGCCTGACGCCAGCCTGCGCCATGTGCCGGGCGAAGCCGACCACCTCGCCGCGAGCATCGAATTTGACGCGATCTGCTTCAGCTATGCGGAGGGCGAGCCGACCGTGCTCGACGGCGTGGCGCTCGCTATCACTCCCGGCGAATCGGTAGCGATAGTCGGGCCGTCGGGATGCGGCAAGACGACGCTCGTCAACGTCCTGCTCGGCGTGCTAGAACCGACGGCGGGCAAAGTGCGGATCGGTGGAATCGAACTCGAGCGGCTCGGACTCGATCGCCTGCGTGCGCTCGTAGGCACCGTGTTGCAAGACGACGTGCTCTTCGCCGGCTCGATTGCGGACAACATTAGCTTCTTCGATCCGGACGCCGACTTGCGATGGGTTGCAGAGTGTGCAGGGCTCGCCGCGGTGCATGCCGATATTGTCGCGATGCCGATGGGCTACAACACGCTTGTCGGCGATATGGGCACTGTCCTGTCCGGGGGGCAGAAACAGCGCGTGCTACTTGCCCGCGCGTTATACAAGAGGCCGAAGATTCTCGTACTCGACGAGGCGACGAGCCATCTCGACCTGCAGCGCGAGCAGGAGGTCAACACGGCCGTCGGCGCGCTGCGGATCACGCGCGTGATCGTCGCTCACCGACCCGAGACGATTGCGTCGGCCGATCGCGTCGTGATGTTGAACAGTGGACGGATCGTGCTCGACCGGCCGACTACGCAGTCTTTCGAGACCGCTTCAGCGGCGCCGATGGGCAGCTCTCGCGGCGCTCACGAGCCGGCGGCCGTAATCGCATCGGCCCGCCCGTTTGCGACGCCTGGCGTTGCCACGCCGTGGCCCGTCGAACAGCCCAACTGATGAAACGGCGTCTTCTCGCCGCCGCGGTCGTTGCGCTAACCGGTGCCCCTCGCGTCAATGCCCAGATGCTTCTTGACGTGTTCGCCACGCAGAGCAGCGTGTGGCTCACGCCTGCAGCACCACTGTTAAAAGACGCTTCATGCCGCGAGTTGCCGGACACGCGACCGCTCGAACTCGACGACGTAGTCCTGCAGGCGGTTTGTGCGAATCCGCAGTTGCGTGTGGCGTGGGCACAGGCGCGCGCGCAAAGCGCCGCGCTGGGTATTGCCGATACCGCCTACCTGCCGACGCTGAACGGGACAATGGGCGCCGAGCGTGACACGCTGTCCACCACCTACGACTACAGTGCGCTGGGCGCAGGCTCGATCCGCCAGTCGCAGAATACGTCGAGCAATTACGGGGTGCTGAACCTGAGTTGGGTCCTGTTCGACTTTGGCAAGCGCGGCGCCTCCCGGCGGCAGGCCGGCGCGTTGCTCGCAGCGGCGAACGCCACGCAGGACGACACGCTGCAGACGGTTTTTTTCAACGCGGCCCAGGCGTTCTACTCTCTGCGAGACGCCCAGGCATCACTCGATGCAGCGCAGCGCACCGAAGCGATCTCACGCGAAAGCCTCGATGAGACGAGAGCGAAACATGTCGCTGGCGCCGGCGCGCTAGCCGACGAACTGCAGGCCCGCACCGGCCACCGACGCGCGCTGCTCGAACGGGTCTATGCGGAAGGCGAGGTCCGCGTGGCGACAGGCGTTCTTGCCGTCGCGCTAGGACTCGAGGCGAACGCCGCGATACGAATCGCGTCCGCCGAGCGCGACGCGGATGCGCCGGAGGACATCAGCGCCGGTATCGACGCACTGATCGACGAAGCGAAGCTGCGCGAACCCAGGCTTGTCGCCGCACAGGCAAAACTCGACGCGGCTCGCGCGAATGTCGACGCCGCACGCGCGCAGGGCCGCCCGACCCTCGCGCTCGTCGGCAGCCTCACGCAGAACAACCCGTCATACCAGCAGCAACCCCGGTCGATTCCGATCACGCAAAGCCGCGGCAGCACGATCGGCGTGCAACTGACGATTCCACTGTTCGAAGGTTTCGCGTCCGACTATCGAATCGAGCAGGCCCAGGCGCAAGCCGACGCGCGGGAGGCGATGCTGCGCGACGACCAGTTGCAGGTATCGCTCGACGTGTGGAAGAGCTACCACAGCGTGCGGGCCGACGCCGCCAATCTGGCCAACTCGCGAGATCTGCTCGACGATGCGCAGCACGCGCTCGATATTGCGCGCGGCCGTTACAAGGAGGGTGTGGGCACGTTCACCGAACTGCTGAATACACAAACCGCGCTCGCCGATGCCCAGAAACAGCGCGTTCTTGCGGCGTCGAAATGGCGCGCCGCACGTCTCAAACTCGCCGCGAGCCTCGGCAAACTCGGCCGGTAGATATCGAGGCCGAGAAAACCGCAAACCCCAACACCATCGCACAGATCGCACCCGCCGCGGCAAGCCGAAACATCAGCGTCTGAAAATAAGCCTCGGGCACACCAAACGCAAAGATCGAAACCAACGCGCCTAACTGGATGACAACCGCCGACATCGACGCGGTCACCAGATAAGCGCGCAACCTGACGGTAGTGGAAAGCTTCATGGGCTGCTGCCTGATAAGCAAAACGCGACGAGCGTTGCGCGCGCAACCAACCGTCCCAAACGACGAAACCGTCCGGGCGGCACACTACGCACATCACAGTACGCACATCAACCGACGTTCCAGCCTATCAAGCGAACCTTAATGGAACCTGATGCGGCGAGAATCTTCGCCGCATGAATCCCAAATCACCAGCGCACGCGCCCTAAGCCCCACGCGGACGCTTCACGCGCGCCCGCAGCGCCTCGATCTCGTCCAGCAGGTCGAGCGCAAGCGCGATGCCCGGCGGGTTGATCTCCAGATCGTGCGCGAGGCGCTGCGCGGTTCGCACGCGCCGTAGCGCGACGCCGCTAAAACGCCACTCCTCGGGCTTTTCGCCCGCGGGTTCGAACACGCCTTCAGAAACCCACAGCGTCATCTCTTCCGTCGATGCCCCGCTCACCCGGCACAACTCGACCAGCGTGAATTCGACGTTTTCATCGACGATCTGGCCTTCCATGTAAGTCGTCACAGTGGTCTCCTTCACGAGGATGATCCATAAAAGTGCGCGCGCGGATCGAAGCTGAAAGACCGACGCATCGTCTCGTAAGCGGCCTTCGCGGCATCGCTGTCCGCGGGCGGCAGCACGAGATTCAGCACCACGTACAGATCGCCCGGCGGGTTGGCGGGAATCCCCTTGCCTCTCAACCGTAGACGCCGTCCGCCTGCCGAGCCGGCCGGCACGGTCATCTCGACGGAACCGTCGACGGTCGGCACCGTGACTTGCGCGCCGAGCGCCGCTTCCCATGGCGCGACCGGCAACTCGATGGAGACGTCGCGGCCATCCACGCGAAAACGCGGATGCTCGCGAAAGCCGACTTCAAGGTAGAGATCGCCGGCGTTTTCGGGCGTCGAGCCGGGGCCGCCCTGACCGGCCAGCCGCAGGTGCTGCCCCGCGCGAATGCCTTTCGGAATGGCGACGTCGAGCGTGCGCGTTTCCAGCGTGACATGGCCTTGCGCGTCCACCGCCGGCATCTGTAGGGAAATGGAGCGTTGCGCGCCCCGATACGCGTCTTCGAGATCGATCAGCACCTTCGCGTGATGATCCTCGCCGCGCATGTCGAACGGCCGGTGCTGTGACTGCGCCCCGTGTCGACCCTGCGGGCCGTGCGCGCCGCCGCCGAACATCTGCTCGAAGAACGACTGAAAATCGGCCTGCGCGCCGGCCTCGTCACCCGCACTGCTGCCACCCCCCGCGCCGCCACCACGGAATTCGAAGCCCTCGTCCCAGTTCGGCGGCGGCTGAAATTCCTGACCGTTGCGCCATTCGCTGCCCATGCGGTCGTAGGCGGCACGCTTCTCCGGGTCCTTGAGCACTTCGTAGGCTTCGCCCAGTTCCTTGAAGCGCTCTTCGGCGTCGGCCTCCTTGCTGACGTCCGGGTGATACTTGCGCGCGAGCTTGCGATACGAGCGTTTGATGTCGTCCTGAGACGCACCGCGCTCGAGCGCAAGCACCTCGTAATAGTCCTTGTATTTCATCCTGGCGGCAGCTCCTTGAGGTCAGGAAGCAGCGGTGCGGCGCCTGCGCGCCGCACGGCAGTCACCGTTTTACTTTATACCAATCTGGGCGGCCCGCCAGTGGCGCAGCCCACATGGAAACCCGCCCCAACCGGCGGCGGTCCATCAAATGCCGGGCAGTACCGGATAAGGCTCCGTGTGGTCTTCCACCCGCTTCACGCCAGGAATACCTTCGGCCGCCACCCGCACCGCTTCGACGGCTTCCATCGAATGGAACACGCCCCAGAGGTGAATCACGCCGTCCGTCACGACGACGTTGCGCCCCGCGAACGCCCACGTGTGACCGGCCAGTTCGCCGAGCAGCATCGCGCGGATCTCGCGGTCGGAGAAGGTGGTGTCGGGTGCCGGTTCCTCGGGCAGGCTCGCCAGCGCCTGAACCAGGTTGGCGCGGCTGACAATGCCGGTGAGCTGTCCCGCCTTGGTGACCGGCACGCGTTTGATGCGACGCGTTTCGAGCAGGTTGGCGATTTCGCCGAGCGGCATGTCTTCGTCCACCGAGACCACCGGGCTCGACATGATGTCCTGCACGTGCATCGCATGTGACTTGACGTAGCCGCGGGCGTCGTCGTTCGTGGAGAACAGTTCGAGCCACGACGATCGGCGGCGTTGTTCGGTGCCGATCTCCACGCGGTGCAGCAGATCGCCTTCGCTGATCATGCCGATCAACTTGCCGGCTGCATCGACCACGGGCGCGCCGCTGATCTTGCGCTCCACGAAAATGCGCGCGACTTCGCGCACGGTCATCTCGGGTTTGACGGCAATGACGTTACTGGTCATCACATCCGCTGCACGCATGATGAATCTCCCTGACGGTTGCGTTGAATGTTTTGCCGCACGCTCACTCTGCGCGGCGCGTTGCCTGAGCATGGCCGTGAGGCCGTATGACGCACGGCGGTTATGACACTTCGATAATCACTTTCAGCGCATGCGTTTCGGCCGCGCGGCTGAAGGTGTCGTAGGCGCCGGCCATGTCTTCGAGCTGGAAGCGATGCGTGATGAGCCGCGTGGGATCGATGCGTCCCGCGCTCACGGTTTTCAGCAGCATCGGCGTGCTGATCGTGTCGACCAGCCGGGTGGTGATCGAGATATTGCGGTCCCACAGCTTGTCGAGATGCAGATCGGCCTTCACGCCGTGCACGCCGACGTTGGCGATCACGCCGCCCGGCGCGACCAGCGCTTCACACAACTCGAAGGTTGCGGGCACACCCACCGCTTCGATCGCGCAGTCGACGCCGATCTGTCCGGTCAGCGCGAACACCGCATCGACCGGATCGACCCGGCCGCTGTCGATGCACGCCGTGGCGCCGAAGCGGCTCGCCACCTCCAGCCGGTTCGGGTCGAGATCGATCATCACGATCTGCGCCGGCGAATAGAGTTGCGCGGTCAGCAGCGCGGCGAGGCCGATCGGCCCCGCGCCGACAATCGCCACGGTGCTGCCGGGCTGGACCTTGCCGTTCAGCACGCCGCACTCGAAGCCGGTCGGCAGAATGTCCGACAGCATCACCAGCGCTTCTTCGTCGGCGCCGGCGGGAATCGGGTACAGACTCGTTTCGGCGTGCGGGATGCGCACGTATTCGGCCTGGGTGCCGTCGATCCGGTTGCCGAGAATCCAGCCGCCGGTGGTGCAATGCGAATACATCGAGCGGCGGCAGTAGTCGCAGCGGCCGCACGACGAAATACACGAAATCAGCACGCGGTCGCCGACCTTCAGCGTCGACACCGCCGCGCCGACTTCCTCGATCACGCCGACGCCTTCGTGGCCAAGCACGCGTCCCGGCTCGCAGCTCGGCACGTCGCCCTTGAGGATATGCAGATCGGTGCCGCAAATCGTGGTGCGCGTCATGCGGACGATCGCATCCGTGGGAGCGATGAGGGTGGGCATCGGCCGTTCGTCGAGCGACTTCTTGCCGGGACCGTGATACACGAGCGCTTTCATGTGCTGCCTCCGTGGTACGCAATGAGCAATGAGCTTGCAGGACTGACTTTAAGCTCGTCCACGCCCTGCCCATTGACGTGCATCAAGCGATCCCTTTGCCCGCCGAAGCCTCGCTCGCTGCGACCGTTGCTTGATCCAACGCAACCGCGTCGGCGCGGGCCGCGCGTATGTTGAGCCGACGTCCGCTGTCCGTATTGGGGGCATGGCGGCGTTTATCGAAAGGACCTCCCTCGTGCAAAAAACTGATCCGCTTCACCACGCAACTCGCCACGCCGACCTCGCTACCGACCGACTCGCCGACACGGCGGACGGCCAGTTCTACCTGGTCGGCGGCGGCATCGCCGCAATGGCGGCCGCGGCCTTCCTGATCCGCGACGGCCGGGTACGTGGCCGCGACATCACGATTCTCGAAGCGCTCGACAAACCCGGCGGCAGCCTCGACGGCGCGGGCACGGCGCAAAGCGGTTACGTGGTGCGCGGCGGGCGCATGCTCGAAAGCAAGTATCTGTGCACCTACGATCTGTTCTCGTCGATCCCCACGCTCGACGACAGCAAGAGCGTCACGCAGGAAATCTTCGACTGGAACGAGACGATCCGCACCTCGTCGACTTCGCGGCTGGTCAGGAACGGCCGACGCGAAGCCGCGCCCGCGTACGGGCTCGACGAAAAACATCTGCTCACGCTGGGCCGTCTGTCGATCGAACCGGAACGGATGCTCGCCGACAGCCGGATTGCCGACCACTTCGACGCATCGTTCTTCGAGACCAATTTCTGGCTGATGTGGTGCACGACCTTCGCGTTCCAGCCGTGGCATAGCGCGGTCGAATTCCGCCGCTATCTGCTGCGTTTCGCGCATATGTCGGCGGGCTTCAACCAGTTGCACGGCATCATGCGCACGGTCTACAACCAGTACGATTCGATGGTGCTGCCGCTGCGCCGCTGGCTGGACGATCACGGCGTGGTCTTCGAAGCGGACACCTGCGTGACCGATCTGCTGGTCGACGAGACGGACACGCTCAATCGCGTGCGCGGGCTGGTCTGCGAAACCGCGCAGCGGCGTGTCGAGTTGCCGGTCGGCCCCGCCGACAAAGTGATCGTCACGCTCGGTTCGATGACCGCCGCGTCGAGTCTGGGCGGCATGGATCGCCCCGCGCCGTTGAACACTGTGGACAGCACCGGCGCCTGGCGTCTGTGGAAAAACATCGCCGCCGGCCGGCCCGAATTCGGCCACCCCAGCGTGTTCGCCGATCACACCGATGCGTCGAAATGGCTCTCTTTCACCGTGACGCTGCGCGATCCGACGCTGTTCCGGCTGATCCGCGATCTGACCGGCAACGTGCCGGGCGAAGGCGGTCTGATCACGTTTCCGGAATCGAGCTGGCTGGCCTCGATCGTGTTGCCGCATCAGCCGCATTTCATCGGCCAGCCGGCCGACGTGCAGGTGTTGTGGGGCTACGGATTACGCGTCGACGAGCCGGGCGATTTCGTCGGCAAACCGATGCACGCCTGCACCGGCCGCGAAATCCTGACGGAGATGCTCGGTCATCTGCAGATCGACGCCGAAGCCGCTCGAATCCTCGATCACGCCAATTGCATTCCATGCATGATGCCGTTCATCACGAGTCAGTTCCTGCCGCGCAAGCATGGCGACCGGCCGGCCGTGACGCCGGAAGGCTGGCGCAATCTCGCCTTCATCGGGCAGTTCTGCGAGTTGCCGGACGATGTGGTGTTCACGGTGGAGTATTCGGTGCGCTCGGCGCAGAACGCCGCTTATGCGTTGCTCGATCTCGATCGTGCGGCGCCGGCAGTCTACAAGGGGCAGCACGATCCGCGGGTGGTGCATCAGGCGTTCTCTTCGCTGCGGGACCGGACGTAGAGAGCGTGATCTGAATCAACGCCGCGCGGCCTCGCGCTCATAGACTCGGGGCACACGTTTGTGCGTCGCATGTGCGTCGTTCGTTGACTTTCGGAGCCTTGCCATGAGCTACAGGACCCTCGTCGTTCATCTGGATACGAGTCTGCGCGCGCATCCGCGTCTGGAACTCGCTATCACCCTCGCCAGACAGTTCGGCGCGCATCTGACCGGCGTGTTTGCGCTGTACACGCCGAATCCGCGTTCGCTCGACGTGATGTCCGGCACGTCCGGTTACTTCGAGGCGCACCAGCAGTTGCGTGCCGAGCGGCGTGGCGCGCTCGAACGGCTCTTTCATGCGGAGCTGAAGCGCGCCCAGGTGCCGGGCGAGTGGCTCGCCACCGATCAGGCGGCCACGCTCGCCATGCCGCAACTGGGCCGTTGCGCGGACCTGATCATTGCCGGTCAGGACGACCCGCAGGATCCGGAGGCGTACGTCGGCGACAATTTCGCGGCCAACCTCGTGCTGTCCGCCGGCCGGCCGGTGCTGCTGGTGCCCTACGCGGGCAGCGTCGAGTCGGCCGGGACACACGTCCTGGTCGGCTGGGACGGCAGCCGCGAAGCTGCCCGCGCGGTCCACGACGCGCTGCCGTTCATGCGCTCGGCCGCGCGTATCACGGTCGTGGCGGTGAACGGCGCGCATCGCGACGCGACGGCGCGGATTCCGATGGCCGGCATTGCCACGGCGATCGCGCGGCATGGCGTCCATGTCGAGACCCGCGACGTCACGGTCGATTCGGAGGCGTCGGTCGGCGATACGCTGCTCTCGGAAGCGGCCGGACTCGGCGTGGACCTGCTGGTGATGGGCGGCTATGGCCGTACGCGCTGGCAGGAACTGGTGCTGGGCGGCGCGACCCATACCGTGATGCAGTCGATGACCTTGCCGGTGCTGCTGTCGCATTGAGCCGGCGAGCCGGGGCGTCATGTCGGACGCACTGGTACGAATCGCGCAAATCGCGGAAAATGCGCGGAGCGGGTTCGGCGCGCGGCTTGCATGAGTAGGCGCCGCGCGGCCACCGCTGATCGTTGACTACTGCTTTGCTGGCCGCGCTCGTCCGTCGAGATATCGCGCCGTTCCTGATCCGCCCCGCGCTGTTATCGGCACGACTTGCGGATCGCTCTTCACTCCAGGAGGCGCCCATGCCCTGTCGCGGTAAAACGCCCCTCACACCCGAATCGCCTTCCGCGTCGCCAACGCCTGCGCCCGCGCGCGCACCGACCACCCAGCGGTTGCGACGCCCCGCCCTGATCGCGGCGACGACACTGGCCGTCGCGCTGGCCATTGCATTTACCGCGTGGCAGTGGGCCGTTTCAAGTTTCGCCGGCGACACCCCCGCGGCCGCTCACACCCTGCTGGCCGCGTATGTGATCGCAGCCTGCCTGCTCTGCGCCCTCGCCTTCGTCCTGGCGCTGCAGCACGGCGGCTCCAGCGCGAGGAACGAGGCGCTCGACCAGTCGAGCCTGAACGAAGCGCGCATGATGGGCATCATCCGTTCGTCGATGGAAGCGATCATCACCGTCGACGAACGCCAGAACATCGTCATCTTCAATCCCATGGCCGAGCATGTGTTCGGCTGCAGCGCGCACGAGGCGATCGGCGCGTCGCTGGCGCGCTTCATCCCCGAACGGTTTCGTGCGGGCCATGACCGGCATGTCGCCCAGTTCGGCGTCACCGGCGTCTCCGAGCGGCAAATGGGCCGGCAGCAACGCGTGCTATTCGGCCTGAGAAGCAACGGCGAAGAGTTTCCTATCGAAGCGTCGATCTCGCAGGTGCGCGACGGCGACAGCAAGCTCTACACGGTCATGCTGCGCGACATCACCGAGCGCTTCGAGGCGGAAAGCGCGCAACGCAAATCGCGCGAGGAATTGCGCGAACTGTCGGCCAATCTGCAAAAAGTGCGCGAGGAAGAGAAGACCCGCATCGCCCGTGAGTTGCATGACGATCTCGGCCAGCAACTGACCGCGCTGAAAATGGACCTCTCGTCGGTCGAGCAGGCGCTGGACACCCGCACCGACCCCGAGGTGCTGCAACAGCTCGGCGGCATGCGCCGGCTGATCGATGCAACGGTCGCGTCGGTGCGGCGGATCGCCGCCGATCTGCGGCCGGTCATGCTCGACGACCTCGGCCTGATTCCGGCGATCGAATGGCTCGCCAACGACTTCACGAACCGCTACGGGATCGATATAGATCGCGACGTCGAGGTCGGCGAAGCGAATTTCACCCCGGCCGGCGCGACCACGCTGTTTCGTATCGTGCAGGAGGCGCTGACCAACGTCGCGCGTCACGCGGAGGCCACGCTCGTCACGCTCACCGTGCGGCTGGACACGGACACCTGCATCGTGCGGATCGCGGACAATGGCCACGGCGCGAGCCGTTCCACCGCGCCCACCGAAAAATCATTCGGCTTGCTCGGCATACGCGAACGCGCGCACATGCTGGGCGGCACCGTCGACATTCATACGGTCAACGGCCAGGGTTTCGCGCTGACGGTGCGCTTCCCGGCCACGGCCGTGCAACAGCAGGAGATGGAAACATGATTCGAGTGCTGATAGCCGACGATCACGCGCTGGTGCGCGACGGTCTGCGGCATATCCTGCGCAACGCCGACGGCTTTGAAGTCGTCGGCGAGGCCAACGACGGCGCGAGCGCGATCGCGCTCGTCCGCTCGCAAGCCGCCGAGGTACTCGTGCTCGATCTGTCGATGCCCGGGCGCAACGGCGTCGAACTGATCAAGCAGATCAAGGAGGAAATGCCGGCGCTGCGAATTCTCGTGCTGACCATGCATGCCGAGCAGCAATACGCGGTGCGCGCATTCAAGGCGGGCGCGTCGGGCTATCTGACCAAGGAAAGCGCCAGTGCGGAGCTGGTCGCGGCGGTCTCCAAAGTGGCGTCCGGCGGCGTCTACGTGAGCCTCGCCATGGCAGAGCGTTTCGCGCAGAGCCTCAACGAGCCGGCCGACACGCTGCCGCATCAACGGCTTTCAGATCGTGAATTCGACGTGTTTCGCCGCATCGCCGCCGGCCAGACGCTCACCGAGATTGCCGGCGAACTGTGCGTCAGCAGCAAGACGGTCAGCACGTACAAGACACGCATCTTCGAGAAAATGCAGATGCCGCATGAAGCCGCGCTGGTGCGCTACGCGCTGCGCCACAAACTGCTCGGCGACGACGACGAGATTTGACGCCCGGCTTATCTGCAACGCCCCCGCTGTTCTTCTGACTGCAACACCTTCGTGTAGGAAATTCCCTACACGACTTCCTCCTCGCCTACCTGAAGTTCGTTCAGCGCCGATTTCTTTTTGAGATAGCGCGCCCGATACTGCCAGCCATGAACTCAAGCCCGTCACAACACGCGTTGCGCGTGTTCCTCGTCGAGGATGCGCTGGCCATTCGGGCGCGCATGGCGGCCCGTCTGGGTGCGATCGAAGGTGTCGAAATCGTCGGCGAAGCCGAGGAACCGGACGCCGCGCTCGCGGCGATCGGCGCGACTGCTGCGGACGTCGTGGTACTCGATCTGCGCCTCGCGGGCGGCACCGGTCTGGAGTTGTTGCAGCGCCTCGCGCAGCGCAACTCGCCGGTCGTCACGATGGTGCTGACGAACCATTCCGGCGCATGGTTCCGGCAAGCCTGCCTGACGAACGGCGCGCGCTATTTCTTCGACAAGACCAGCGAATTCGATCTTGCCTGTCACACCATCAAGCGACTTGCCCACGCGCATTGCGCACGGGATCTCTATCATCTGGGAGCACACCATGTCTGATGTTGCCGACTACCTTGAAACCCGGCCGCTAACGCCGACCGCGGCTGTCGTGCCGATCGTGCCGATCTCGTCTTTAACGGGCGCCGCCGTGTCGCCGCAAGCGAAACAGGCCGGGCTCGCGGCCCCCGACGCGAAACGCGCCGGCGTGCCCTGCTCGAGCTGCGCGATGCATTCCTTCTGCATGCCGGAAGGTTTGACGAGCGCCGAGGCCGAGCGCATCGAAGCGTTGATCTGCCCGTCGCGCACCATCCGCAATGGCGAGACGCTGTTTCGCACCGGCGATTCGTTCCAGAGTCTCTACGCGGTCCGCGCGGGTTCGTTCAAGACCATCGTGATGCATCGCGACGGCCGCGAGCAGGTCACGGGCTTTCATCAGGCCGGCGACATGCTCGGGCTCGACGGCGTCTGCTCAGGCCACCATAGTTGCGACGCGGTCGCGATCGAAGACAGCCAGGTCTGCATCATCCCGTTCCATCTGCTCGAGGCCATGTGCCGCGACGTCAAGGTCGTGCAGCAGCACGTCCATCGCATGATGGGCGGCGAGATTGTGCGCGAGGCGACGCTGATGATGCTGCTCGGCACGATGTCCGCCGAGCAGCGCGTGGCGACCTTCCTGCTGAACCTGTCGGGCAAACTGCAGAAACGCGGTTACTCGCCCGCCGAATTCCATCTGCGCATGACGCGCGAAGAGATCGGCAGCTATCTCGGCATGAAGCTCGAAACCGTCAGCCGGATGTTGTCCAAATTCCAGAAAGACGGTCTGGTCGACACGCACGGCAAACAGATCCGGATTCTCGACATGGAGGGTCTGCGTCGCGTGTAGATGCAACGACGCTACGGCACGGCGAAACGCAGGCGCAAACGCTGAGATTCAAGCGCTGAGATTCAACCGCTCAGACTCAAGCACTGTCGTGAGGCGTCGGAATCAGCAGCGCAACGAAACCGATCACGCCGATCACCAGCGCCGCCGCGCCGTAGTGAATGAAGCCGGGGCTGTCGTCCAGCAGGCCGCGGATCGCCGCGCCGATCCCCGCCAATGCCGTGAACACCGCCACCACCGCGCAAACGATTCTGGGTTCGCCACTGACCATGATGTCCTCCTGGGCCGAGGCACGCGAGGCCCGGCACGGAGGGTGTCCGCGAGCCGGCGAGTCGACGTAGAGAGATCATCATCGGCCTGTTGGCGGCCGAGCGGTTGATTTGCGGCAAAGAAATATCTGTCGCCGGCGAGCGGCCGTCCGTTCGATGCGGCGGTCGATTGGGCCGCCGCGTCCTGAACGATCCGATCTCGTTACCGCCGCCCCTCACGCGGCGGCGCATCACGTCTATGTCAGATCGCCCGCCTCGATCAGTTCGCCTTCGTGCAACCGCAGCGGCGCCCCTGTTCAGCCCCGGCGAATCACTCCGGCTGCGGCCGTACGCGCGCGGAAGGCTGCAAATCGGGCTCATGCGGCTTGTCCGCTTTGCCCGCGTCTGCTGAATCAGCCGCACCGGCATGCGCGAGGCGCTTGACCCGCTCAGCCACGTTCCTCGCACCGCGTCGCGCCCGCATCGCCAGCAGTCCCCAGATCGAATTGACGATCTGCACGGTCCACGCGGTGCTCGCCTCGTCGCGCGACCAGTACGATTTGAAGCGCTCGACACCGACGCCGAAGTCGAGGTCGTAACCGTTATCGAAGGCCCATTTGACGCATTGCTCGACCGCGATCAGGCCGGGACAGCATTTGCCGACGTACGGGTCGTAGCCCGCGAAAATTGCGCTGGCCCACGGATTGCCGAGACTGACGATAATCCCGGCCACCGGCGCTTCGTCCAGCGTGACCACGATCAGGCGCGCCATGGACGGCACATCGGCCGAATAGATCAGCTTGCCGAGAAAACGCTCGAACTCCGGCGAATCGAGCCACACGCTGCGTTTGCCGACCCGATCGCTCCAACTGCGCTTGCAGTTGAACATCCATTCGATGACCGCCGCGGTCTCGCTTTCCTCCGTGGGATCCATCACACGCACCGCCACCTCGCCTTCCTTCGACAGCCGGTTCGCGAAGGTGCCGGGCCGTTTGCCGAACAGCGTGCCGAGCGAGCTGCAATACTCGTCCCACGTCCCCTGACCGCGCAGTTTCGCCGCCGACGCGTTGTGCGCTTCGGCGAACAGCACATGGCGCTCCTGTGTCACCAGCCGATGCAGATCGAGCATGTTGCGCACATACGGCAGGTGAATGAAATCGGCGCCGCAGCGCCGCCGGGCGGTGTGCCAGGCGCCTTCCACCCGGGCCGTCGTCGCCGCGTCGTTCTCGACGAGAACGCTCGTGTAGTCGCCGCCTTCGGGACCGAGCGGCACCAGATAGGTCCACAGCACGCGCTTCACCGTTTCGAGCGGCCAGATCATTACCAGTTGCCCGGCTTCACGACACACGATGCATTTGAGCCCGCGACCATGCGGCTTCGTCACATGTTTCCATGCGAGCCAGCAAAAACTGAACGACTGGTAGTAATAACCGTGCGCCCTTAACCAGAGCGCATCCCATTCGGGCTGCAATGCGCGAAAATCGTCTTCGTCGCTGATGATGTCGTAACGCCGCGTGCTCGGGGTGCCCGGGGTACTTTGCGTGCTGTGCCCGGTCTGCGTAATCGCGTCCACATTGGCTCCCGGAAAGCCGGACGTGTTGACGCGCGCACAAGTACGTCGCGGACACGAAGCATCGCCGGCATGGGTGAAAACGGATGCGCAAAGCATGCGCCGGAGCGTTATTCGCGTGTGTGCGGTGCCGAACATTACAGTACCGCAACGCGACATTTCAAAACCTTTCAGTGGCGCCGAACCAGCGCCGCGCAGGAACCGCCGTTGTGCCCCCGTTGTGCCGCGGTTGCGTCGCAACTGCGTTATTCTTTGCGCCGAAGGCTCGCCACGAGGAGGCAATCATGAATAACAGACGTTTTTGCTATCGGTCTCTGGGCGCGGCGGCCGCCCTGCTGCTCATGCTGTTCACGTTGCTGACCCCGCCGCCCGCACGGGCGAGCGAAGAAGGCGCCAACGCCAGCACCGAAGCCGCCGGCCAGCGCGCGCGATTTCTCCAGGACTTCTGCGGCGCGTCGCCGGAAGACATCGCGCAATACAAGGACAAGCTCAGCAAGATCCTCACCGAAGCGAGCGACTTTGAGACCCGCTGGCAGAACGGCTGGCGGCTCGGCGAACGCGACGCGCTGCAGTTGCGCGCGCTGCAACTGAATTCGCCGGCCGAATTCGCCACGCGCGTCAAAAACAATTGCGAGCGCGTCAAGTGGCAGGCCGACAACTCGCTGCGGCCACGCCCACCCAAGTAGTCCGCGCCGCGAAACTGTTATTCTTCACGCTCTTTCGACCGTCATCTGGTCCCCTGCCGCCTCCGGGCGGCCTCCCCAAGCGGCGCTCATGCGCCCGGCATCCAAGAGACAGGTATCTGCATGTTCGGTTTTCTGCGTGGCTATTTTTCCAATGACCTGGCCATCGACCTCGGCACGTCGAACACCCTGATTTATATGCGCGGCAAGGGCATCGTGCTGGACGAGCCCTCGGTCGTGTCGATTCGCCAGGAAGGCGGTCCGAACGGCAAGAAGATCATTCTGGCCGTCGGCAAAGAAGCAAAACAGATGCTCGGCAAAGTGCCGGGCAACATCGAGGCGATCCGCCCGATGAAAGACGGCGTGATCGCCGACTTCAACATCACGCAGCAGATGATCAAGCGCTTCATCCAGATGGCGCACGAGACGCGCATGTTTGCGCCGTCGCCGCGCATCATCATCTGCGTGCCGTGTGGCTCGACCCAGGTGGAGCGGCGCGCGATCAAGGAGGCCGCGCACAGTGCCGGCGCCTCGCAGGTCTATCTGATCGAAGAGCCAATGGCGGCGGCCACGGGTGCGGGGCTGCCGGTGTCGGAAGCGACCGGGTCGATGGTGGTCGACATCGGCGGCGGCACGACCGAAGTGGGCGTGATCTCGCTCGGCGGCATCGTGTACAAAGGCTCGGTGCGGGTGGGCGGCGACAAGTTCGACGACGCGATCGTCAATTACATTCGCCGCAACTACGGCATGCTGATCGGCGAGCAAACCGCCGAAGCGATCAAGAAGGAGATCGGCTCCGCGTTTCCGGGCTCCGAAGTCCGGGAGATGGAGGTCAAGGGCCGCAATATGTCGGAAGGCATTCCGCGCAGCTTCACGGTATCGAGCAACGAGATTCTCGAAGCGCTCACCGACCCGCTCAATCAGATCGTCTCCGCCGTGAAGATCGCGCTGGAGCAAACGCCGCCGGAACTGGGCGCGGACATCGCCGAACGCGGCATTACGCTGGCGGGCGGCGGTGCGTTGCTGCGCGATCTGGACCGCCTGCTGGCCGAGGAAACCGGCCTGCCCGCGTTCGTCGCCGAAGCGCCGCTCACCTGCGTGGTGCGCGGTTCGGGCATGGCGCTGGAACGAATCGAGAAGTTTGGCGGGGCGTTCTCGTACGAGTGATTTTCGTACGAGCGATTTTCGTTCGAGCGATTTTCGTACGAGTAAGGCGGCGGTTCAGGACACGAACGGCAACTTGCTGTCCCGCGCGGCCGCCAGCATGGACAGCGTGATCTTGCGCACCTCCAGCTTGCTCTGCGTGATATGCGCGCGTAGCAGGATGATCGCTTCGGTCAGCCGCCCGCGTTCGATCAGGTTCAGCATGGTCGAATGTTCGTCGTAGGTGGCGCTGGTGCGGTGCGGCTTCAGAAAGTCCAACCGCCGCACAATGCGAATCCGCTCGGTCACTTCGTTATGGACGCGCAGCATTTCCGCATTGCCGGTGGCGGCCACCAGTTGCCGGTGAAAGTTTTCGTCCATGCCGAACATTTTCACCGGATCGCTCTCGCGCTGCGCGGGTTCGACACACCACACCGCCTTCAACGCATCCAGCACCGCATGCGCGGTGTCGCCACCCGCGCCGATCCGTTCGACAGCCGCCACTTCCAGCACGATGCGTAAATCGTAGAGCTGATCGAGCTGATCAAAGTTGATCGGCGAGACTTTCCATCCGCGCCGGAAGCCGACTTCCAGATAGCCTTCGCGTTGCAGCCGGAACAGGCCGTCGCGCATCGGCGTGCGCGACACGCCGTAGTGTTGCGCGATGCCGTTTTCCGAAAAGCGGTCACCCGGAAACAGCCGGAAGCTGAAGATGTCGTTTTTCAGTTGCTGATAAACCTGTTCGGCAAGCGGATTCGCTGCGCCCGGCGAACTGGCCGCAGCGGGCGCCGCGGTCGGGTCCTGCGTGGTCGTGACGCTGCGTGTCTCGAGCAGATTCGTCGGGTCGTCGTTCATCTTGCCTGATTCCCTTTTTTCTTATTATCGGCGTTTCAGGGCGTGTTTATCGGGTCGAGTGCGTCGTTGCCGCGAATCGGGCCGATCAGGCTTACATGAGCGGCGACGATTTTCCAGCCCTCAGTAGGACCGAGCCGCGCCCACGTCTGCATCTGGCGGCCGAGCAACGGTGTCGCGTCGCTGGTGAATTCGGTGCTGACCGTCGCAAAGTCGCGGCCGAAGGTCGTCACCACGGTGCGATGCAAGGTGCGTGACGTCGGCACCGGCTCGCAACTCTCGCGCCACGCGCGAATCGCCGCCCCGCCATGCTGGATTTCGCCGATGCCGTAGCGGACGGTCTGCGGCGTGTGCCAGAACAGCGCGTTCATCGCGGCGATGTCGTGGTCGACCAGCGCCCGTTCGTAATCGGCAAACGCCGCCTGCACCTGTGCCACGATCTCCGGCTGATTTATTTCCATGCTGGGTGAGCCCCGTCGAGTTTCATCAAGGAAGACAGCGGCGCGGTCCAGCCGACAATACCGCCTTGCGAGCGCACCATGTCGAGCGTCGCCTGTTTGAACGCGGGGAAATAGCTCGCGGTCGCGTCTTCGATCAGCAGACTGTCGTAGCCGCGGTCGTTGGCTTCGCGCATCGACGTCTGCACGCACACTTCGGTGGTTACGCCGGCGAACACCAGGTGCGTGATGCCACGCAGCGCGAGTTCTTCGCCGAGGCGTGTCGCGTAGAACGCGCCCTTGCCCGGTTTGTCGATCACGAGCTCGCCGGCCAGCGGCGTGAGCGGCTCGACGATCGCATTGCCGGGTTCGCCGCGAATCAGAATGCGGCCCATCGGACCGGCATCGCCGATACGCCTGTTCGGCGCGCCACGCAGACGTTTGGCCGGCGGGCAATCGGACAGGTCGGCGGCATGCGCCTCACGCGTATGCACGACCAGCCAGCCATGGCGACGCGCGAACGCCAGCAGCGCGGCCACGGCCGGCACGATTTCGGCGAGCAGCGAGACGTCGTTGCCGAGCGATTCGCCGAAGCCGCCCGGCTCGATGAAATCGCGCTGCATGTCGATGACGACGAGCGCGGTGGACGTGGCGTCGAAAGAAAACGGGCTGGGTTGAGCGTCGATCGTCGAGGTCGTGGCGGCGGTCATTCAATCGCTTCCTTGTCGTGTTCCGCGGGCACGGCGTGCCGCGCCGGGGTGTCGCCATGCCCCGCCATGTGTTGACCGAGCACGGCACGATCCGCGTGCGCCGCCGGGGTGTCGAACACCAGTTCGCCTTCGGCGATCACCATGATGCGGTCCGCCAGTTCCAGCAATTCGTCGAGGTCTTCGCTCACCAGCAGCACGGCCGCGCCGGCGTCCCGCGCGGCCATCAGACGCGCATGAATATCGGCCACCGACGCGAAATCGAGCCCGAAAACCGGGTTCGCGACGATCAGCACGTCCACCGGTTGGCCGAGTTCGCGCGCCAGCACCGCGCGCTGCACGTTGCCGCCCGAGAGCGTGCCGATCGCCCGTTCGGGCAGCGGCGGCCGCACGTTGAACTCCGCGATCCGCTGCGCCGCGCGCTCGCGCAACGCGCGACGGTCGAGCCACCAGCCGCCGCGCCGCAACGGCTCACGGTCGAAGTCGCGCAACGCGAGATTCTGCGCAACGCTCATTGCGCCGACGCAGGCGTTTTTCAGCGGCTCCTCGGGGATCGCGAATACGCGTCGCTGGGTCATCTCGGCGCGGGTCGCGTGGTACGGCTTGCCGGCTATCCGCATGTCGCCGGTTTTGACGCGGCGCTGGCCGACCAGTGCTTCGACCAGTTCCTTCTGGCCGTTGCCGGATACGCCCGCGAGTCCAAGAATTTCGCCCGCGCGGACCGACAACGTGGCGTGTTTCACTGCGGTGTGGCCGCGATCGTCTTCCACCGATACATCGCGCAGCGCAAGACGCACGGCAGCGGATTCGTCGAGCGGTTTGCGCGGCAGACGTTCTACCTTGACGGCGGCAAGCACGGCGGCGTTGGCGGCGGCGGGTGTTGCGGTCGTAGTGGGCGTAGTGGTCGCCGTGCCCATCATCCACGCCGCGAGCTGGTCGCGGCTCGTGTCCGCCACCGCGCTCGTGCCGACCTGACGGCCCTTGCGCAACACCGTGACGTCGTCGGCATAAGCCATCACCTCGCGGAACTTGTGCGTGATCATCAGCACCGTCAACTCGCCGCGCGTGGTCAACGCGCGCATCAGGCCCAGCACTTCGTCCGCTTCCTGCGGCGTCAGCACCGAGGTCGGCTCGTCGAGGATCAGAAAACGCTGCTGCAAATAAAGCTGCTTGAGAATTTCGAGCTTCTGCTTTTCGCCGGCCGCCAGCGCGGCGACCGGTGCGTCGAGCGGCAGCCGGAACGGCATGCGCTGCATGAACGCGGCGAGCGCGGCGCGTTCCGCTTTCCAGTCGATTTTCCACGGCATCTGGCCGCGCGCGAGCAACAGGTTTTCTTCGACCGACAGCCCGCTAGCCAGCGTGAAATGCTGATACACCATGCCGATGCCGAGCGCCTGCGCGTCGCGCGGCGAATGAATGTGGACCTCGCGGTCGTCGGCGGCGATCTGCCCGTCGTCGAGCAGGCCGTAGCCGACCAGCCCCTTGACCAGGGTGCTCTTGCCCGCGCCGTTTTCGCCGAGCAGCGCGTGAATCGTGCCGGCTTTCACCTTGAGCGAGACGCCGTCCAGTGCGCGGAATGCGCCGAACGATTTGCCCGCGTTCATCACTTCCACGCCGAGCGCTTGTCGCTGTGCCGTCGCCATGATCAGCCACCCAAGGTCTGGAGCAGCGCGGTCGAGTTCGAGACCGTGCCGAATACGCCGCCTTGCATCGTGATCATGTGCAGGGCGGCGGCGTGATTGCCGGGATCGGTCGCGCCGCAACAGTCGGCCAGCAGCGTGCATTCGAAGCCGCGGTCGTTGGCTTCGCGCATGGTCGTGTGGACGCAGACGTCGGTGGTAATGCCCGTCAGAATCAGATTGACGATGCCGCGCGTGCGCAGGATCAGTTCGAGGTCGGTCGCGCAGAACGAGCCCTTGCCCGGTTTGTCGATCACGATTTCGCCCGCCAGCGGCTTCAGTTCGTCGATGATCTCCCAGCCCGGCTCGCCGCGCACGAGGATCCTGCCGCACGGCCCGTCGTCACCGATGCCCACGCCTTCGGTGCCCGCGCGACGGCTGCGCCAGCGCTTGTTGGCGGGCAGGTCGGACAGATCGGGGCGGTGCCCTTCACGCGTATGGATGATCGTGAAGCCCTGCTCGCGCAGCGGCTTCAGCACACTGTTGATCGGCTCGATCGGCGCGCGCGTGAGCGACAGGTCGTAACCCATCTTGTCGACATAGCCGCCGTGGCCGCAGAAATCCGTCTGCATGTCGATGATCACGAGCGCGGTGTTGTCCGGGCGCAGGTTGCCGTCGTAGGGCCATGGGTACGGCTTGGCTTCGATGAATCGGGTCATGGTCGGCATGTCCTCGTTGGGGTTCGTGTGCGCCGAAGGAAAATGCGTTCGGCTTTCCGTGTGCGGCGAAAGCAGCAACAACGTCTGCAGCGGCGTGAACATTTCAGCGGGTCAGGCTGAGTTCGCCGGGCGCGCCCGCGAGGGTGCGATCCGGACGGCAATTGACGATCATGATCGCGAGCGTCAGCACATACGGCGCGGCGTTGAACAGGTAGTAGCCGCTGGTTACGCCGACCGCCTGCAACGCGGGCCCGAGCGCGCCGGCCGCACCGAACAGCAACGCGGCCCACAGGCAGCGCAACGGTTGCCAGCGCGCGAAAATCACCAGCGCGACCGCCATCAAGCCTTGTCCGCTGGAGAGCCCTTCGTTCCAGCTCCCCGGATACACCAGCGACAGATACGCCCCGCCGACTCCCGCGAACACACCGCCCACCGCTGTCGCGGCGATGCGTACGCGGGTGAGCGGATAGCCCATCGCGCGCGCGGTTTCGGCGTGATCGCCGACGAGCCGCAGCACCATGCCCCAGCGGGTATTGCGCAATCCCCATTGCAGAACGAAGGCCAGCGCCACGCCGATCACGAACAGCAGATTCAGATGCAGCGCGTTATGCAGTTGCGGCGACGACGACCACGCGCCGAGATCGATAAACGGCAGCATCGGCGCTTGCGGTTCGATGAAGGGTTTGCCGAGATAGAACGCGAGTCCGGTGCCGAGCAGCATCAACGCGATGCCGAACGCAATGTCCGACACGCGCGGCAACGAACACACGAGACCATGCAGGCAGCCGAGCAGCAAGCCGACCAGTCCGGCGGCGAGCACGCCCACCCACGGCGAGCCGCTCAGAAACGCGGCGGCGTAACCGCTCATCGCACCCGAGACGAGAATGCCTTCGAGGCCGAGATTCACGCGCCCGCCCTTCTCGGTCAGACACTCGCCGAGACTGACGAACAGATAAGGCGTGCTGACGCGGATTGCGCCGGCGAACAGCGACAGCAACAGGATCACGATGGGCGAGTGCATATCAGGCATGGGTCTGCTCCAGTTGCACGGCAGGTTCGGTGCGCGCGGCGGCCTGCAATTTGACGCGCCACGCGGCAATCCGGCCACCGAGCGCTTCCCACGCGAGCAGGTTGGCGAACAGCAGGCCTTGCAGCACCAAGGTGGTGGCGTCGGGCAGATCGAGATGCCGTTGCAGCAGGCTGCCGCTCGCTTCAATGCCGCCGATCATCAGCGCGCACGCAATGATGGCGAGCGGATTCTGGCGCGCGGCGAAGGCCACCAGGATGCCCGCGTAACCGTAGCCCGCGAGCAGCGACGCATTCGCGCTGCCCTGCACCGCCGCGACCTCGAACATGCCGCCGAGGCCGGCCGCCGCGCCGCCGAGCACGCAGGCGCTCAGCGCCAGCAGGTTGACGGGCAGGCCAACCAGCCGCGCGGCGCGATTGCTGCCGCCCACCACGCGCATCGCGAAACCTTGCGTGCTGAACTTCACGAAGACCCACGCGGCGATACATGCCACCACGCCCCAGAACAAGCCCCAATGCGTGTCGAGCCCCGGGATCGAGCCGATCATCAACGCGTCGGGCACCGGCAGCGTGGACGGCTTGTTCAGGCTCGCGGGATCGCGCAGCGGTCCTTCCACCAGATGCTTGAACACGGCGATCGCGATATACGACATCAGCAGGCTGCTGATCGTCTCGTTGACGCCGCGCCACTGCCGCAACGCACCGACCGCGCCGATCCAGATGCCGCCGGCCAGCATGCCGGCGAGCGCCATCAGCGGCGTGGCGATTAGCCAGGGCGTGTTGTGCGGCAGCAGTTGCGGGACGATCGCCGCGCCCAGCCCGCCGAGCGCGAGCGCCCCTTCGCCGCCGATCACGATCAGCCCGACCTGGGCCGGCAACGCCACGCACAACGCGGTCAGCATCAGCGGCGCCGCGCGCAGCAAGGTGCTTTGCCATGCGAACGACGAGCCGAACGCGCCTTCGAAGATCAAACCGATTGCATCGGGCGCGGGCTGCCCTTGCACCAGCAGGAACAGCGAAAAAAGCAGCAAGGTGCCGAGCACCGCCAACACGGTCGGCAGCGCGGGCAGGAGCGACAGCAGCGCTCTCGCGGCGAAGGGATTGGGGGGATGGGCACGCATCACGGCTCCTCGATTCACGCAATTTCGTCAGGCAAACGCGTCAAGCTAAAACATCACGTACGCGCCGCGCCGCGATCAGATCTGACCGACGACGCCCGCGACCAGATAGTTCATGCTCTCGAGCGTGTAGTCGGTCTGCCCGTGGCTCGCGCCCGAGGCGATCGCCATGCCGCCCTTGTTGTCCTTCATCGGGCCTTTGAAGATCACGAAATTACCGGCCACCATGCTGGTTCTGATCGCGTCGGCGTTCTGCTTCGCGGCCGCGCTGACCTTCGCGCCGTACGGCGACATCTTCACGAAACCTTCCTTCAGGCCGCCGCGCAGCACGTTGGGTTGCGGCGTGCCGGCCTGCGCGCCCGTCACCAGTTGCCTGTACGGCGTCGCCCAGTCCCACTCGGCGCCGGTCAGATAACCCTTCGGCGCGAGCGCCGCCTGGCTCGCGTGATAGCCGCAACTCATCGCGCCGCGTTTCTCCGCGGTTTCGACCACGACCTTCGGACCGTCGACGTGGCAGGTCACCACGTCGCAACCCTGATCGACCAGGCTGTTGGTCGCCTCGGCTTCCTTGACCGGCATCGACCAGTCGCCGGTGAAGATCACCTGGGTGGTGATCGACGGATCGACCGACTGCGCGCCGAGCGTGAACGAATTGATGTTGCGCAGCACCTGCGGGATCGGTTTGGCGGCCACGAAACCGAGCTTTTTGCTCTTCGTCATATGACCCGCGACCACGCCGTTCAGGTACTGGCATTCGTCGATATAGCCGAAGTAGCTGGTGATGTTCGGCGGGTTGCCCTGCTTCCACAAACCGCCGCAATGCGCGAAACGCACCTTCGGATACTTCGCCGCCATCTTCAGCACGTGCGGGTCGAAGTAACCGAACGAGGTCGCGAAGATCAGCGTGGCGCCGTCCTGTTCGATCATCGCTTCCATGGTTTTTTGCACGGCGATGGTTTCCGGCACGTTCTCTTCTTCGACCACCTTTACATCGGGCATCTTCTTGATCACGGCGGCGGCTTGCGCCTGCGCCTGGTTGTAACCGTAGTCGCCGCGCGCGCCGACGTAGATCACGCCGACGGTGGTCTTCGGCGCGGCAAACACCGACTGGAACGGCAGGATATTGCCGAGCGTCAGCATGCTGGCGCTGGTGATGAAATGGCGGCGGCTGGTCATGGTGTCCAATTCCTGATCGAGGGTTAGAGAGCGTTGGCTTGCGGGTTCGGCTGAAGACCGGCGGGCGAGTCGCCGTGCGGGCTGTCGTGCGGCTCGGCGCGCTCGGCCGTGGCGCTGTCGAGCCACGCGAGCCAGCCGCCGAACGCGGTGATGTCGTGCGCGCCGCTGGCGTCGCTCACGGCCGACGGTTCGCAGATAAAGCCCTTCACCGCGCGACCGTCCGCGAGTTGCAGCGTGCCGATGCCGAGCGGCGCGGGTACGTCGGCGACGAATGGGCCGAAGGTGCGCAGCGGGATCTGCCAGACTTCGACGGCAATCGGTGCGCCCTGGTGCGACGCGTCCGTGCGGACCAGGCCGGGTTTGGGCGGTTGGGTGTTGGCGAGCGCGTAGAGCCGGTAATCGGCCGTTGTGGCGGTGGCTTCGACGAAGCGCGCGCCGGCTTGCTGAAGCTGCCAGTTCAGCGGCTGGCCACGCAGATGCGCGCCGACCACGGCGAGTGCGACGCTGGGTTCCTGGAATGGCAAAGGGGCGATCGCGCTGGCGATGGTGTCGGTGCTCGTTCCAGCGGCAACGCTGTTTGCGTCGGCGAACAGCGCCTCGATCCGCGCCCCCAGTTCCGCGAGCCGACGATCCGCGCCGCTTGGCGCGATCAGCGTGACGCCGGCCGGCAAGCCGTCGTACCGACGCCGGCACGGCACGGCCAACGCGCACAGATCGAGCAGGTTCACGAAGTTCGTGTAGTAGCCGAGCTGGCTGTTCAGTTCGACCGGATTGGCCACGACGTCCGCGATCAACGGATGGGTCGGCGCGGTCGGCACGATCAAAACGTCAATGGTGTCGAACAACGCTTCGGCGCGCCGTTTCAGATCGACGAGCGCGTACTGGCCGTTGAACGCATCGACGGCGCTGAACCGGTCCGCCTGGCCGATTACCTTTGCGACGACCGGGTCGATCGCTTCACGATGCGTGTCGAAAAAAGCCCCGAGCGCGGCACGGCGCTCGGCAACCCACGGACCGTCGTAGAGCAGCGCGGAAACCGCCTTGAGCGGTTCGAAGTCGACCGGCTGGAGGCTCAAAGACAGATGCGTCGACAGTGTGTCGAGCGCCGAGGAAAACGCCTCGCTCGCTGCGGTGTCGCCATAAAATTCGAGCGAATCCGGCACGCCGATTCGCGGGGCAGCGTGCAGCAGACCCTGCATCGGGAGCTTGCGCGAATAGCCGTCGAGCGGATCAAAAGCCGCGATTTCGACGAGCACGCGCCACGCGTCGCCGACGTCGTGCGCGAATACGGAAATCGTGTCGAGGCTGCGGCAGGCCGGCACCACGCCGCGCTTGCTGACCAGTCCCAGCGACGGTTTCAACCCGACGAGTCCGTTGAAGCCGGCAGGCACCCGCCCCGACCCGGCGGTATCCGTGCCGAGCGAAAAAGCTACGCAGCCCGCCGCCACGGCAACCGCCGAGCCCGAACTCGAGCCCCCCGACACACGCAGCGGATCCACCGGATGCCGCACGGCGCCATACGGCGAACGCGTGCCGACGAGGCCGGTGGCGAACTGGTCGAGATTGGTCTTGCCGATCAGGATCGCGCCGGCATCGAGCAAACGCTGCACGGCGAACGCGGACACGTCGGGCGTGGTGCTGAACGCGGGGCAAGCGGCGGTGGTCGGCAGACCGGCGACGTCGATGTTGTCCTTCACCGCGAACGGCACGCCGAACAGCGGCATGCGCTCGAAGACGGCGCCGCCCTGCTCTTCATAGGCCATTTCGAGCGCACGGGCGCGCGCCATCAGGTCGGCGCCCGGCACACGGAGCGTCCAGACTTCCGGCCGGTCGATGTCGTCGATACGTGCGAGCGCCGACGCTACGACTCGAGACGGCGTGAGAACGCCCGAGGCATAGTCGTCGAGAAGGCTGCGAACCGTAAAAGGTCGTGGAATAGACACGCTGTTTTCCTTGAGTCCAATCTTGAATACAAGTTTGAACTCAACTAAGCAGGAGCTATGCCAAATCCAGTGCCGGCTTCGGTGCAGAGCCTGCGAGCCTTGCCTGGTAAGGGTTGCGAGGCGACGCTGTCGGTCCCGGCGCATCATTGCGGCGCTCACGGCCAGCCGCGCTCGTGGTGCAGCGCTCACCAACTCGGGGCCGGCTCGCCCAGTCTTTGCGCCCGGCCGTGTGCCGTTGCGACGCATAGTCCGCCCGTGGCGCCGACGTTATATTTCGCCCGGTAGCCGCCACTTATTTAATTCATTATCCCGATCGAATGAGCGTGTTTCTGGATCGGAATATCGCGAGGGAAATCTTATGCCGCGAACGTTAAAACACGTTCTGATTTATTGCACCCTGCTTTTAACGGGCGTCTTTCTCCTTTCCGCCGCTAATGCAGCCGATACGCAAGCACTTTGGCAAGATTCAGACAATCCGCGAAACGACACACTGAGATCAAGAATTGAAGCGGGATATCCGGCACAGCGGCGAATTCTCACCCTGGATTTCGCCAACCTAAAATCAGAAATCGCAGCCATTCCGATAGTTTCAGAAGAAATAACGCCACGATCTAAATACCCGGATATCCGGCTGTCTTTACCTTTACCTGAAGGCGGTTTTTCCGAGTTTGTCCTGTCCGATTCCGGGACCCTGCCGCCGGCGCTAGCCCAACGCTACCCGGAAATCCGCAGCCTGAAGGGCCGCGACGCCGAAGGACGCACCGTGCGTCTGGACATGTCGCCGCAAGGCATGAAAGCCATGGTCTACGACAAGGACGGCGCCTGGCTGGTGCAGCCCGCGGAAACACTGAGCGGTAAGGTGCAAAACGCCCCGGCGCGCGGCGGACAATACTGGAGCTTCCGCCGTCATTCGCTCCCTGCTTCGGATCAGCCATTTCACGAACACATCAGCGATTCGGCTTCCGGCGATCGACACTCCGACGCGAACCGCGACGCGTCCCAGTCGCGCACCGCGACCGGTAAAATTCGCCGCGATTATCGTATTGCCGTGGCGGCGACCAGTGCCTATACCGCCAAATTCGGCGGCACGGTGGCCGGCGGATTGGCGTCCATCAGCCTGATGATCAACCGCGTCAATGAAATATTCGAGCAGAATTTCAACGTGCATCTCACGCTGATTCCCAATAACGACAAGCTTATTTATACGAAGGCCGCCACCGACCCGTACCTGAATAGCGGCGATGTATTGCTGGCCAACGTCGAGAATCTGGACCGTGTCGTCGGCGCGGCCGGCTTCGATCTTGGGCACGTCGTCACCACGGCTAGCGGAGGCGCCGCCGGACGTATCGGCAACACCTGCCGCAACGATGCCGGTACAAACAATAAGGCGGCCGGCATGTCGGGACGGACCCATCCCGTGGGAGATGCGTTCCACGTCGATTTCGTCGCGCATGAGTTAGGGCATCAATTCGGCGCCTGGCACACCTTCAACCGCTGCGGCGGAGGAAGATCGACGCTACCGGGCTCGGCGCTCGAACCCGGCAGCGGCTCCACGATCATGGGATACGCGGGCATGTGTCTGCCCGTGGAGAATCTGCAGGATCACTCGGATCCGTACTTCCATGCCGTCACTCAGGCTCAGGTGAATGCCTGGATTTCATCGAAAGGCGGCGACTGCGCGGTTAAACGTCTCAATCCGGGCAGCGCGCCGACCCTCGAGCCGCTCAGTCTGTCGGCCGGCGGCCTCGACACGCTGACGATCCCCTCGGGTACGCCGTTCGTCCTGCGGGGCCACGCGACCGGAAGCACACGCGCAAGGATGACGTATGGCTGGGAACAGTTCGATGCCGGGCCGGTGCAGGGCATCGTACTCAAAGACGACGGCCTGGGTCCGCTGTTCCGTTCCTATCTCCCCAATATCAGCGGCGAGCGCGTGTTCCCGCGCCTCGCGGCGGTCCTCGGTGACGAGCCGTTGGGCAAGGGAGAGGCCTACCCCGCCACGAACCGCACACTGACGTTCCGCTTGACGGCGCGCGATACCCTCCAGAACACCACCGCCAGCTCGGATGTCACGCTCAATGTGCTGAAGACCGCGCGTCCTTTTGCCGTGACACTGCCGGGACGCTCGGCGACGCTATCCGGCGGCTCCGTCCAATCGATCGGCTGGGACGTCGCGAGCACCGACCAGGCGCCGATCTCGTGCACGGCGGTGCGTATCGATCTGTCGGTGGATGGCGGGTACACCTATCTGCCGCGCCCGCTGGCTGCTGCCGTACCGAACACCGGCAGCGCGTCCGTCATGCTGCCGCGCGTGAGTGAGCGGACCGCGAAAGGTCGCGTCAGGGTAAGTTGCATCGGCAATGTCTTCTTCGCGGTTTCACCTGCCAACTTTGTTATCCAGTAACGACGCGGAACGCGTCACGTAGTAACGCGCCGTGCCGATTATTGTCTGCACGGCGCGCGAATTTATACTCCGTACTCCGACGGGTTCGCTCACGCCCCGTCTCTCGCTGCGGAGTAGCCATTGCCCGATACCCGACTCGCCGTCTCGACCGGCGGCATGGTCACCAGTCCTCATGCGTTAGCTAGCGAGGCCGGCCGCGACGTGTTGCGCGCGGGCGGCAATGCGATCGAAGCCGCGATAGCGATCGGCGCGGCGCTGTGCGTGACGTATCCGCACTTCACCGGTTTAGGCGGCGACGCGTTCTGGGTTATCGCCGACCGGCACGGGACGCTGCGCACGTTATCGGGCATCGGTCAGGCCGCGGCGCAACTGCCCGCATTCGACGGCGCCATTCCGCTACGCGGCGCGGCGGCAGCGCTCACCAGCGCTGCCACGGTCGATAGCTGGTCACAGGCCGACGAGATCAGCCGCACAGTCTGGGGCGGCCGGCAGACGTGGGCGGCACTCTTCGCGCGCGCGATCGAATACGCCAGCGAGGGTTTCCCGGTGACGCCGTCGCAGCACTTCTGGCAAAGTCTGCGTGCCGATGAATTGCGCGCCCTGCCCGGCTTCGCCGCGACGTTCGCGCCGCACGGCCGGATTCCCGCCATTGGTGAGCGCTTCGCGCAACCGGCGCTGGCAGGAAGCCTCGACCGTCTGGCCCGGTTCGGTGCGCAGGAGTTTTATCGCGGCGAACTGGCCGAACGCATGGCTCGCGGCTTGCAGCAGGCCGGCTCGCCGCTGCGCTTGAGCGACCTCGCCCAAACCCGCGCACGCGATGAAGCGCCGCTACGGGTTGCTTACCGCGGTGGCGAACTGGTGAGCATGCGACCGCCAACCCAGGGCGTCACCACGCTGCAGATCATGGGGATACTCGAACGCTTCGATCTGGGTCAGATCGCCGAAGGCAGCGCCGACTACTATCACCTGCTGGTGGAAGCGGTGAAATGCGCATTCATGGATCGCGATCGCCACGTGGCCGATCCGGAGTTCACGCACGTGCCGGTCGACGACATGCTCTGCGCCGCCACCCTCGACGCGCACGCACGCACCATCCACCCGCACAGCGCACGGCCGTGGCCGCACACGTTCCGGCCGGGCGACACGGTGTTCATCGGCGCGACGGATCGCGAGGGCCGTAGCGTGAGCGTGCTGCAAACGGTGTACTTCGATTGGGGCAGCGGCGTGGTGGCGGGCGACACGGGCATTCTGTGGCACAACCGCGGCGCGTCGTTCAGCACGAACCCCACGCATCACAACGCGATACAACCGGGCAAGCGTCCGTTCCACACGCTCAATCCCGGTATGTTTCTGCAAGACGGCCGGCCGCGTTTGCTGTTCGGCACGCAAGGCGCCGACGGTCAGCCGCAAACGCTGGCCGCCATCCTAACGCGCCTGATCGACTACGGCATGGACCCGCTGACCGCGCTGGCCCGGCCACGTTTCCTGCTGGGCAAAACCTTCTCCGACACGCGCGATGCGTTGAAACTCGAAGCGGATGCCGGCGCCGACGTCTTCGCGGCCCTCGCCGCGCGCGGGCACGAAGTCAGCGCGATCCCGGTGCAGAGTCCGCTGGCGGGTCACCCTGGCGTGATTCGCCTCGACGCGAACGGCGCGGCGTGCGGCGCGCACGATCCACGCAGCGATGGGCGCGCGCTCGGCGTCGATTTCTAGTCAGCCAGCCAGCCGGTTACGGCACGGCGCAACGGCCCTACGGGAAACCGGATCAGCCCGCGCAACGAGCCTGCTAAGCTACGCGGACGCCGTGTGGGCCAGACGCGCTTGCGCTGCCAAAGACCGCTCGCGCGCCCCATTCCAGAACCAGAAAAAATCGGAGACAAGATGAAGCCGACCGCTCATCCGGATAGCGACACCGCTTCAGCGAACATCACCAGACGGATCGAAGAACTGGCGGACTGGCGTGGCGAAACGCTCGCGCGCATCCGCGAACTGATTCACGCGGCCGACGCCGACATTCAGGAAGAGTGGAAATGGATGGGCACGCCCGTCTGGTCGCACGACGGCATTGTCTGCACCGGCGAATCGTACAAGCAGGCCGTCAAGCTCACGTTCGCGCGCGGCGCCGCGCTCAAGGACCCGAAGAAGCTTTTCAATGCCAGCCTCGACGGTAATACGCGGCGCGCGATCGACCTTCACGAAGGCGAGAAGATCAACGAGGCCGCCTTTAAGCAACTGATTCAGGCCGCGGTAAAAGCCAATACCGAAGCGCTCGCAGAACGCGCGGCGAAGAAAAAAAGCAAACCGCGCGCGTGAATCATGTAGTGGAATCTGACGCCTATTCCAGCGTAAAGCGGTCCCGCGTGGTCACGTAATCGCTGGCGCCGAAACGGCCCACCGGAAAGTAGTGCTGCAGCCGCACGCGCCAGGTGTCGGTGTCGATCAACTCGTCGCGCGCATGGAGCCGATGCACCCGGCCGATGAAAATCTGCCGGCTGCTCGTTTCCAGCGTCTCCCAGATCGTGCATTCGAACGCAACCGGCGCTTCGGCGATTCGCGGCGGCGCCACGTGGGTGCTCGGCACCGCCGTGAAGCCCACCTC